>NZ_CP107009.1:2400000-2727035 GCF_025725665.1 Halomonas sp. LR3S48
CGCGTGCCTGCAATTCATGATGCCACACGGGCAGGGCGTCTGGTTGCATCCTTCTCAACTTCTAACATATCTTGTGCAAAACCTATCATATAGGTTAGCTAGTACCGCGCGGTACGACCGGGCGAAGAGATCAAGGAGGGAAACATCAATGAAACCCGTGATTGAAGCGCTGGTCGATGCCTTGGGCGAGCAGGCCGTGGTGCATGGAGCCCAAGTCGCACAGCGTGCTACGAGCTACTGGGATGCATCCCCCACCCAGGCACTTGCGGTGGTCAAGCCGCGTACCACCGATGAGGTCAGTACGGCGCTCGAGATTTGCCATCGCTACGACCAGCCCATCGTCACCCAGGGCGGGCTGACGGGGTGCGTACAAGGCGCGGTAGCCTCGAACGAAGAGGTCATCATCTCGCTGGAGCGCATGAACGCCATCGAATCCATCGATCCGATCGGAGGCAGTGCGACGGTCCAGGCGGGCGTTACCTTGCAGGCCCTGCAGGAGGCGGCGCGCGAGCACGACTGCCTGTTTGCACTGGACCTGGGGGCACGCGGCAGCTGCACCATTGGTGGCAACGTGGCGACCAACGCCGGGGGCATCAGCGTGATGCGCTATGGCATGATGCGAAGCCAGGTTCTCGGTCTGGAAGCGGTGCTCGCCGACGGCACGGTGATGTCGAGCATGGACGAGGTGCTCAAGAACAATGCGGGCTACGATCTCAAGCACTTGATGATCGGTACCGAAGGCACGCTCGGGATCGTGACCCGGGCGGTACTGCGCCTGCACCCGTTGCCGAGAAGTTGCAATACAGCCCTGGCCGCCCTGACTTCTTTCGAGGCGGTGACGCAGCTGCTGACGGAGATGCAGAGAAACCTGGCAGGCACACTGAGCGCTTACGAGGTGATGTGGAACAGCTACTACCAAGCGGCTACCGAACCGGGAGGGCATGCGCCGCTATTGGACCGGGAGTATCCGTTCTACGTCCTGCTGCAGGCAGAAGGTGCCGACCATGAGCGCGATGCGGCCCTCTTCGAGCGTTTGCTCGAGGGCGCGCTGGAAACCGGCGTGATCGTCGATGCGGTGATCCCGAAATCCGAGGCCGAGCGTCGCGCCCTGTGGGATGTGCGCGAGAATTTCGAGGCCATGCTCGCGGGGCGAACGACCTTCCTCTACGACGTGAGCCTGCCGATCCGGCAGATGGCCAGCTATGCGGAAGCCGTCAGGCAGCGAATCGTCGCTCGCTGGCCCGCCGCGCGCTGTATCCAGTTCGGTCATATCGCCGACGGTAACCTGCACCTCTTCATACAGCCCGGGAGCGAGGATGCCGATCACCTGGCAAGCGACGAGGCAGTCTACGCGCCCTTGCTCGACGTGGGTGGATCGGTGTCGGCCGAGCATGGTATCGGGGTCGAGAAGATGGCCTGGCTTGCCCGGAGCCGAAGCGAGACCGAGGTCGAGCTCATGCGTACCCTCAAGCGTGCCTGGGACCCCAAGAATCTGCTCAACCCTGGGAGAGTGTTTTCGCTGTAGTGACCGGTTTCAATCGCCCCTGAGCCAGAGGCAGTCGATCGGATCTCCCTCCTTGATGTGAGAGTCCGCCGGAATCGCCGCCAGTGCATCGGCATCCACGCAGGAGGAGAGCACACCGGAGCCCTGATCCGGAAAGGCGTGCGCTATGATGCCACTCTGATCCATGCTCAGTCGGACGCGCATATAGTGCCGCCGAGGCCCGGTGTGGGTGGAGAATGCAGCTCTCGATGGCAGCGTCGGCAGGCTGGCCAGGCGAGGGCAGGCGAGCAGGGCGCCCATCAGAGGGCGCAGGAAGAGCCAGGCGGCAACGAAGCTGGAGACGGGATTGCCAGGCAGGCCGACGAAGCGCACTTCGCGCCCATCTCTGGCGGGAAGCCTCCCCAGCGCCAGGGGTTTGCCGGGCTTGAGTGCCAGACGCCACAGGTCGAGCTGGCCGATAGCCTCGAGGGCAGCCTTGACATGGTCCTCCTCGCCGACGCTGACGCCGCCAGTGGTCACCACCACGTCGGCCTGTTCCGCCGCCAGCGCCAGCATGGCGCGTGTGTCTTCTGCGTCATCGGGCATCGAGGCGCTGAAGGAGACCTCGGCACCAAACCGTTCCAGCAAATCCCGCAGCATGGGCCGGTTGCTGTTGTAGATCTGGCCGGCGGCCAGCGGCTGGCCAGGCTCGACGATTTCGTCACCGCTGGTGAGCAGGGCGACACGCGGCCGTCGACGCACCGACACCTCGACGATGCCCTGGCTCGCCAGATGTCCCAACGCTGCGGCATCCAGGCGCTGCCCGCTGTCGAGCAGCACACCTCCCGCCGTTACATCGCTACCACGATGGCGTACGTTGTTGTCCTTCGGCACATGTCCCGGCATGAGTGCTTCACTACCGTCGACCTCTACTTTTTCCTGCATCACCACGCAATCGGCGCCGGGCGGCAGCGGGGCACCGGTGAAGATCCGCGCGCAGGTGCCCCGCGCGAGAGGAAGTGGTTGGCTTCCCGCCGCAATACGCTGGCTGATCGACAGGCGTCGTCCGGCATCATCATGATGCAGGGCGTAACCGTCCATCGCGCTGTTGTCGAACGGCGGCACGTCGAGCCGGGCAACGACCTCGTCGGCCAGAATCCGCCGTCCGGCCATTTCACAGGCCACGATTTCCGCTTCCACCGGGGCGAGGTCCTTGAGCAGGGCGGCAAGGGCCGCCTCGATGGACTGCAGTTCAGACATGCTGACCTCGTTCGGGAATGACCAGGTTGGCGAAGTTGCATGGCTTGTGCCGGCTGTCGAGCTGTTCGGCGAGCAGGCCGTCCCAGGCCGTGCGGCAGGCACCGCTCGATCCCGGCAGACAGAACACCGCGGTGGCGTTGGCCAGCCCGCCGAGACAGCGGCTCTGGATGGTCGAACTGCCGATCTCCTGCCAGGAAAGCTGGCGGAACTGCTCGCCGAAACCCTCGATACGCTTGTCCAGTAGCACCGATACCGCTTCGGGGGTGGAATCCCGGCCGGTGAACCCGGTGCCGCCGGTGGTCAGAATCACCTGGACCTCAGGGCTGGCGATCCATTCGGAGACCACGGCACGGATACGGTAGACATCGTCGATGACGATGCGTCGCTCGGCCAACTGATGTCCCGCCTCGGTGAGCCGCTCGGCGAGCAGGGCGCCGCTACGGTCGCTGTTGAAGTCGCGTGTATCGGAGACGGTCAGTACCGCAATCCTGAGCGGGATCATGGCCTCGCTCATGATTGCGACTCCCGCTTGCGCGCCTGCCGTTCCTCGAAGGCGGCCTGCTGCTCCGGAGTGGCCTCGCGCTGGTATTTGGCCTTCCACTCCGCATAAGGCATGCCATAGACGTACTCGCGCGCGGTCTCGTAGTCGAGTTCGGCCCCCTGGTCGTCGGCGGCGGCCACCAACCACTTGGACAGGCAGTTGCGACAGAAGTCGGCAAGAATCATCAAGTCGATATTCTGCACGTCCTTGTTGGCGTCCAGATGCTGAAGCAGGCGACGGAAGGCGGCGGCCTCGAGCTGGGTGCGTGTGGCGTCGTCGAGATGCTGCATGACATTGGCTCCTGATTGAGTCGACTCAGGATAACAAAAAGATGCAACCATTTGACGAATCAGGCGGTGTCCCCGCGCGTACAGACCGAGAGTACCACCGCATCCTCATCGCTCACCGAGACCAGCGCGTGCCCCATGTCGCTGTCGAAATAGATGCTGTCGCCACGTGACAGCTGCAGCGGTTCGTAGAATTCGGTGTAGAGCTGTATCTCGCCCTCCAGCACCATCAGGAACTCTTCGCCGTCGTGGCGCACCCATTCGCTGAACTCATCGAAGCTGCGCGCCCGTACGATCGTCTTGAAGGGAATCATGCGCTTCTGGGCCAGCTCGCAACTGAGCAGCTCGTGCTCGTAGGTCGGCGTCGGGTGGCGCTGCCCATCGCCCTGGCGGGTCAGGTCTCGGCGGCCCATGGTGCGTGGCTGCGCCTTCGGTGGTGTCAACAGCTGCGGCAGGTCGATGCCCAGGCCGTTGATCAGTTTCTGCACCGCGGTGAACGTCGGCGAGATTTGATCGTTCTCGATCTTGGACAGTGTGGAACGCGCCAGGCCGGTACGCTGGCTGACATCTTCCAGCGTCCACTGGTTGGCCAGGCGTATTTCCTTGAGCCGTTCACCGAGACGCAGCGGCTCGACGAACGCTTTGCGTCCCGAGGCGATGCGCAGTGCGGCCTGCTGGTCGGTAGTGGTGGACATCGATGAGTTCACTATAGGAAACAGAGTTTCCCGAAGCGTACCACAGAAGGGGGCCGCGCACCGGCCGGAAGGCGCCTTCGCGATGCGTGTAACCGACACTTGCCGGCTCTGATTCAACCTTCGAAGGGCAGGCCGAGCAGCGCCTTGACGTGCGCCTCGGCGCTACGCCCCAGAGAGTCCAGGTCGTAGCCGCCCTCCAGCACCGAGACCAGTCGATTGTCGGCATACAACGCGGCGATGTCCAAGGCCAGCCGGGTGATCCAGTAGTAGTCCTCGTCTTCCAGGCACAGCTCGGCCAGGGGGTCGTCACGATGGGCGTCGAAACCGGCCGAGACCAGTACCAGCTCGGGCTTGAAGGCGTGCAACGCCGGCAGCCAGTCGTCCTCGATCGCGCGGCGGAAGGCGGCGCTGTCGGTACCGGCCTCGAGTGGCGTATTGACCACGTTCTGCCATTCGCTGCGCAAGTAGCGCCAAGGGTAGAAGGGGTACTGGAAGCTCGTGCAGATCTGGATGTCCGGATCGTCCTTGAAGATATCGATGGTACCGTTGCACTGGTGCACGTCGAAATCGAGGATGGCGATACGGCGTGCCCCGTAGCGCGCGCGAGCATGCGCCGCGCCGACGGCGACATTGTTGTAGAAACAGAAGCCCATGGCATCGGTGGCTTCGGCATGATGCCCGGGCGGCCGCACGGCGCAGAACACGTTGTCGGCCTGACCGCGATATACCTGATCGACGCCGCGGATCACGGCACCTGCCGCCACCCGGGCGGCTTCCAGGCTGTCGGGATTCATCAGGGTGTCGCCATCAAGGCTGATGATGCCCGACTCGGGCAGGCACTTGTCGAGCGCGCGCAGGTGGCCCAGTGGGTGTACGCGGGCGAGTTCTTCTTCGCTGGCGGGGCGGGCTTCCGATTGCATGGTTTGCTGCAGCAACCCACTGAGGGCCAGGCGGGCACGGATGGCCTCGAGGCGCAGGGGGCTTTCGGGGTGCTCCGGGCCCATATGGTGAAGGTCGCAGTCCGGGTGCGAGATGAACGCCGTGATCATATGGAACTCCAGAGTGACTGAAGTCACCTTAATGCGCGCAAGCCCTTGCACAACAGTGTCAATAAGTCGTACACAAGGAGGCATCCACTGCTCTGCTGAGGTGACGTCTTGAGCACCCGATTCCTGCGCCACTTCTTCGAACCCCGTACTATCGCGGTCATCGGCGCCTCGGAAAAGCCCCACTCCATCGGTGGCATCGTGATTCGCAACCTGCAGGAGGCTGGCTTTCCGGGAACGCTGTGGGCGGTCAACCGCAAGGGCTACGAGGCGGTCTTCGACCAACCCTGTGTTTCGCGCGTGAGCGATTTGCCCGAGACGCCCGACCTCGCCGTCGTCTGTACTCCGGCCGACACCCTGCCCAAGGTGATCACGCGCCTGGGGCGAATCGGCGTCAAGGCGGCATTGGTACTCTCCGGCGGCGCACACCTGGACGAGGCCGAAGGGAGCAAGGGTTCGATCCGCGAGCGCATGCTGACGGCCGCGCGCGAATCGGGCATCCGTGTGCTGGGGCCGGAGTGCATGGGCCTGATCGTACCGGGCCGCCATATCAACGCCTCCTATTCCAGTCAGCCGGTCAAGGCGGGCAAGGTCGCCTATCTCGGCCAGTCGGGCATGCTCGGCAACGCCATGATCGACTGGGCAGCAGGACGCGGCATCGGTTTCTCGCACCTGATCACGGTAGGGGACAGCGTCGACGTGATGCTTCCCGACCTGATCGACTACATCAACCAGTACGCTGCGACCCAGGCCATCCTGCTGCACCTGGAGCGCATCCATGACGCCCAGCACTTCATGACCGCCTTGCGTGACGCCTCGCGGCACCGCCTGGTCCTGGCAATCAAGAGCGGGCGCACTCCGCAGTCCGATCTCTCCGGTATGCCGCCGACACCGGGTATCGCCAACCGCGACGTAGTCTTCGATGCCGCCTTCTCGCGTGCCGGCGTGGTACGAGTCAACGACTCCGACGAACTGTTTGACGCGCTGATGACGCTGTCGCAGATGAAACCGCTCAAGGGCGACCGGCTGGCCATCGTCTCCAATGGCCTGGGGCCCGCCATGCTCGCCATCGACAAGCTGATCAATGCCGGCGGGCGGCTGGCAAGCTTCAGCGAGGAGACACGCAGTGCGCTGCGTCAGGGCGAATTCGACATGAGCAAGCCCGGCGAGAATCCGGTGGATCTGGGTGGAGACGCCGCGCCGGAGCGCTTCGTCGACGCACTGGAGATCGTCGCAGCCGACCCCGGGGTCGATGCCGTACTGGTGGTGCATGCTCCCACACGCCTGGCGCCGTCGAAGATCACCGCCCAGGCGCTGATCGCCAACCGCAAGCGCTTCAGGCGCAACCTGCTGACCAGTTGGATGGGGCTAGAGGGCGCCCTCTACGCGCGCCACGAGTGCAGCATGGCGGGCATCCCCACCTATGTCTCGCCGGAAAAGGCGGTCAAGGCGTTCATGCACATGGTCGACTACCAGCGCGTTCAGGCGCTGCTACAGGAGACGCCACCGAGCCTACCGTTCAGTACCACGGCGGACATTCGCGCCCGCTGCCACACGCTGATCGAGCAGGCCAGAACCGAAGGACGCGAGACCCTGTCGCACTCCGAGGCGGCACAGGTCCTCGAGGCCTACGGTATTCCCGTGGCTCCGAGCCGCTACGTGCACACACCCGAGGAGGCCGCGGCGGCAGTGCAAGCGGGAGAGGGCCCCTGGGCATTGAAGGTGGTCCACGACGGCAATTGCCGTCCGTTCCGCTATCGCAAGCATCCTCACCGCATTTCGGCTGGTCTGCTGCAGGACCTCCACGAGCCGGGCCAGGTCGCCGAAGGGCTCTCCCGACTCGGCGACAAGGTGCATGAGAAGTTCCCGCCGGTGAAAATTCGCGAGTACTGTCTGCAGCCAATGCAGCGCGGCAAGCAATCGATGCAGCTCTGCGCCGGCATTACCCGTGATCCGGTATTCGGCCCGCTGATCGTGTTCGGCATCGGCGGTTACAAGGTCAACATCCTGGCCGACCGACAGGTGGCGCTGCCACCGCTGAACATGACCCTGGCTGCTGACGTGGTCGGGCGCACCCACGCCGCGCGGCTGATTCAGGAGCACTCCAGCGATCCCGAGCGCGACCTGGAAAGGCTGTGTCAGCTACTGGTCAAGCTGTCGCAGATGGCCTCGGACCTGCTCGAGCTGCGCGGGCTGGAGCTCAACCCCTTGCTGCTCAATCGCGACGGCATGCTGGCGGTGGACTTCGCCCTCGACCTGGGCACACCAGCGCGCTTTGCCATCATGCCGTACCCCGAGGAGCTGCGTGAGTGGGTGACGTTGAACAATGGCATGCAGGTCGAGGTGCGCCCCATCCGCGCCGAGGATGCGCCGCTGATCACCAGCTTCCACAGCCAGTTGTCGGAGGAGAGCATCCGATTTCGCTATTTCCACAACAAGTCCGACCTCAGCCAGCGCGATCTATCGATTCTCTCCCACATCAACTACGATCGGCAGATGGCCTTCATCGCCGAGCACCAGAATGAAGACGGCAGCAAGGAGATGCTCGGCGTGGTGCGGGTGTGGAACGATCCCGACAACATCCGCACCGAATTCTCCATCATCGTACGCGACGACATGGCCGGACAGGGGCTCGGCAGTCTGCTGATGAGGAAGATGATCGCCTACTGCAAGAGCGTGGGCACGCTGGAGATGATCGGCAAGGTGATGGTCGACAACCACCCCATGCGGGCACTGATGAAGCACCTGGGTTTCCGCTGCCGCTACAACATGGAGGAACAGGTGGTGGATGCGGTGCTGCGTCTCAACGAGCCTGAGAGCGAATGGCAGCGGCATCGGCTGGAGAGCCTGCCGGACTGAAGACGTCGGGAATGGGTGCCGAATACGGCACCCATTCAGAAGAGCGGCGAGACGGTTCAGGGTGCCAGGCGGAAGGAGCGCCAAGTTTCGTCGCGAAACTCGTAGCGGATTCGGTCGTGTAGCCGGCTGGGCTGCCCCTGCCAGAACTCGATCATGTCGGGGATCACACGGTACCCGCCCCAATGCCCGGGACGCGGAATCTCCTGGCCCTCGTAGGCTTGCTCGAAGCGGTGCTGACGCTCCTCGATCCAGTGGCGATCGGGGATCACCACGCTCTGAGTAGCCACCCAGGCACCTAACTGACTGGCGCGGGGGCGGCTGTTGAAATAGGAATCCGATTCCTCGTCACTTACCACCTCGACCCGGCCCTCGACGCGCACCTGACGCCCCAGGGAAGGCCACCAGAACACCAGAGCGGCATGCGGCACATTGGTCAGTTCGCTGCCCTTGTGGCTGTGGTAATTGGTGTAGAACACCAAGCCGCGGTCGTCATAGCCTTTCAGCAGCACGATGCGCGCATGGGGCAGGCCTTGGCTATCCACGGTAGCCAGCGTCATCACGTTGCCGTCCTCGCCCTCGGCATCCAGCGCCAGCGTCAGCCACTCGTCGAACAGCACCATGGGTGCCGCGGGCACCATGCCTTCCTCGAGTCTGCCACCCTCGTAGTCGCGCCGGATGTCGGCGATGTTGCGTGTCATGGCGTACTCCTCGTCCTTTTTCTCAATGGTCGCCGCTGTGGGGCAACAGCACAACACCTGCGGCTTGACCAACATCACTTATTTCGACATCCGCACACCGCCGGCATGTCCTTGCGCTTCACCCACCGCGCGCCGCCTTGATCTGGCGACTGCGAAAGCGGGCATAGAACATGCACCCGGCAAACAACGCCAGAGCGGCCATCGACTCGGCAACGCCCAACAGCCCCTGGCCTGGCAACGTAGCCAGCATCACGCCCTGAACGAAGTACAGCAAACTGACGAAGGACAGCCAGGCGTGTCCCCTGGCTCGCCTCCCCAGAATCGAAGGCAGAAAGAGCATGAGCGGCAGGGTACGGATCAGAATCGGTGTCAGCGGGTTACTGCCTGCCTGCATCGCCAAGCCACTCCAGACCAGCAGGGCCAGTAGCACCACATAGCTGGTGAGAACCAACTGGCGGCTGCGCTCGGTGAGCAGATCCAGCCCGTGGCGCGCCTCGAGCCCCTCGACCCATCGTCTCATGAGTTCTCCCTATGGCTGCCAAGAGCCAGGGCCAACCGGGCCAGACGCTTGCCCTGGGCGCGCACCAGTCGACGCTCGGTATCGGCCAGGGGCTGGTCGCTGCGCTGACCGGCCACATGGCTGGCCCCATAGGGGGTGCCACCGGCGGTAGTGGTCATCAGGTCGGTCTCGCTGTAGGGCAGGCCTGCATAGACCATGCCGTGATGCAGCAGCGGCAGCAGCATGGAAACCAGGGTGGTCTCCTGGCCGCCATGCAGGCTCGAGGTGGAAGTGAAGGCAGTCGCAGGCTTGTCCACCAGCGCTCCGTTGAGCCACAGGGCGCTGGTCGAATCGATGAAGTATTTCAGCGGCGCCGCCATGTTGCCGAAGCGAGTCGGGCTGCCCAACGCCAGGCCGGCACAATGGCGCAGGTCATCCAGATCGGCATAAACAGCCCCCTCGTCAGGAATCTCGGGGGCGACGGCCTCGCAGGTCGGCGAGACCGGTGGCACGGTACGCAGCCGTACCTCGATGCCGGGACAGGACTCGACACCGGCGGCCAGTTGCTCGGCCATGCTACGCGTGGCGCCATGTCGTGAGTAATACAGGATCAACACGTAGGGAAGGGAGTCGCGCATCGTGGCTCCAGTCAGAGAGGCGGGGAATCAGTCGTTCGCGTGGAGCAGGGCGAGTACGTCTTCCGGCGGACGACCGATCACGGCGCGCTTGCCGTCATCGGCGATTGGCCGCTCCATCAGCTTGGGATGGCTGACGATGGCCGCGATCACCTGTTCCTGATCCTGCAGGTCGGTATCCTCGACTTCCTGCCACTCCGCTTCCTGGGTGCGGACCAGCGCCTCTCCATCGGCGTCCAAGCGCGACATGAGATCGCGCAACTCCTCCTCGTTCAACGGCTCGTCGAGATAGCGGCGCACCTTTACCTCGGCGCCATGCTCCTCCAGAAGAGCCAATGCCTGGCGCGACTTGGAACAGCGGGGGTTGTGGTAAAACGTAATGGCCATGCGAGACTCCTAGATCCTTGGAAGACTGGTCCATATTGTAGAAGGGCGGCCGTGTCGGCCACAACCGCAGCCATCCCGAATCCCCGCCTCGATCAGATGGTTGCGCCATCGATAGCCGGGCGCTGCAGTTCACTCAGGCGGCGATACACCCAGACCATACGGCCGTCCTCAAGGCGCATGGGCACGCGCTCGTAGCGAATTCCCAGACGCTCGTAGCGATCCAAACGTTGCAGCTCGCCAGCATCCACCACGATGACTTCGCCTTCTACCCGCTCTCCCGGCGCCTCGGCCAGATCCAGCCCATCACGTCGAAATCCCTCGAGGGAGGCCGGCTCGGTTTCCCCGGCCCGCCCCATCACCACCCAGCGGATCGGCGCAAGGCGCAACGTGCCATAGACGAATACCGCATGCTCGCCTTCCTCGATGTCAGGCAAGTGATCGGGACGCTCATAGGTAAAAGGGCTCAGCATGGTGAGCCACAGCCATCCCAGCACGGCCAGCATGACGACCAGCGCGGTGATGACAAGATAACGACGATGCATGCGATCTCCTGTCGTTGGGCTGCTGCCATCCTGCCATGGCAGAAGGGGGTGAGTCCGGTTCAATGCCGGAGCAAGGCTTGCTAGGATGCAAAGCAAGGCTCGACACAGCGGAGGATGCCCCATGAATCAGTCAGCGCACGAGGACAAGGACTTCAGGGCATTGATGGGAGACGTGAAGCCGCTGCGCAGGAGCGCCAATCGAGCCGACCCGGGCCCGCGCCGCTCGCGCCCCACCGAGGCACAGTTGGCGCGGCGCGAGAGCGCTCAGGAAGAGCTCGCCCGGGACAGTTTCCTGTCGGACGACTTCGTCGAACTGCTGCCGCCGTTCGACCCCATCGTGTTTCGCCGTGACGGCATTCAGCAGGGTGTCGTCGACCGCCTGCGTCACGGTGGCTATGCGGCTCAGTCACGCCTGCATCTGCTGCGCCGCCCACTGGCCGAGTGCCGGCGGGCGTTGCCTCCCTTCATCCACGAGGCCTACGCCCATGACTTGCGCTCGGTGCTGATCGTGCACGGCCGGGGTCAGGAGATCGACAGTCCGGCCAACGTGCTGCGCTCCTACCTTGCCAAATGGCTCGCGCAGTTCGACCAGGTGCAGGCCTACGTGTCGGCCCAGCAGGCCGACGGCGGACTGGGGGCGACCTGGGTCATGCTGCGCAAGAGCGAGCGGGCGAGGGCGGATAACCGCGAGCGCCAGCAGAAGCGGCGCGGCTGATCCTCAGAACGACAAAAAGCCGGCACGTGGCCGGCTTTTTCTTTCAACACCGAGTTGCGGCAAGCCCAGGCTAGGCCAGGGCCGGCTCACGCTCCAAGGCTTCGCGCATGCGTTGACGGAACAACGGTTCGGCCACGTCGACGGCCGGCTGATAGGCACGACTGAAGGCATTCATAGCCTGCAGGGCGTCCTCCAGCCACTGGTCCTCACGCAGCGACAGGGCATCGAACCCGCAGCGGGTGAGGAAGAAGACCTGGTCGATGAGTACGTCGCCGACGGCACGGATCTCGCCATCGTAGCCGTAGCGTTCGCGCAGCAGCCGTGCCAGGCTGTAGCCGCGACCATCGGTGAACTTGGGAAAGTCGATGGCGATCAGCGGCGCGCCAACCAGTTCCTCGGCCAGTTCCGGCGTCAGCTCGGTATCGCTCGACAGCCAGGGCGCCAGTTCATGGCTACGCTCCGACGCCTGCCAGCGTGCCAGGGGCACGATGGCAGGGGAGTCGGGCAGTGCCGCTTCCTCCTCGCGAACCAGTACCCAGCGATCCTCGGCCGGCTTGCCGCCGCGAATGAAGGGGCGTACTGAAGCGTCTTGATCAGGCATATACCCGCTCCTTGAAAGGCTTGAGGCCGATACGGCGATACGTCTCGATGAAGGTCTCACCCTCGGCTCGCTCGCCGACGTAGACCTGCAGTACCTTGTCGATGACCTCGGGCACGCTCTCGCGATCGAACGAGGGGCCGAGGATCTTGCCCAGCGAGGACTCGTTACCCTGAGCGCCGCCGAGCGAGATCTGATACCACTCCTCGCCCTTCTTGTCGACGCCGAGGATGCCGATGTGACCGACGTGGTGATGGCCGCAGGCGTTCATGCAGCCTGAAATGTTGAGATCCAGCGGCCCCAGGTCGTAGAGGTAATCGATGTCCTCGAAGCGCTCCTGGATGGCCTGGGCGACCGGGATCGACTTGGCGTTGGCCAGGGCGCAGTAATCGCCACCGGGGCAGCAGATCAGGTCCGCGAGGGTACCCACGGTGGGGTTGGCCAGGCCGAGTTCCTGCAAGCGCTGCCAGAGCTCCTCCAGGCGGTCCACCGCCACGTCGGCCAACACCAGGTTCTGCTCGTGGGTGACGCGAATCTCGCCATGGCTGTACTCGTCGGCGAGGTCGGCCACCTGATGCATCTGTTCCCAGGTCAGGTCACCGGGCGAGTGGCCACGGCGCTTGAGTGACAGGGTGACCGCCTTGTAGCCCGGTACCTTGTGGCCATGCACATTGTTGGTCACGAAGCGGGCGAAGGCTCGGTTCTCACTACGCAGGCGCTCGAAGTCGGCAATCGCTTCCTCGCTGACGGCGCGGCGTTCCGGATCGACGAAATGCGACTGCATCGCCTCGACCGCTTCGCGGGTCAGCGTCTGCGGGCCATTCTTGAGGTGCGCCCATTCGGCATCGACCCGACGGCGGAACTCCTCGACGCCCAATGCCTTGACCAGGATCTTGATGCGCGCCTTGAACTTGTTGTCGCGGCGGCCGAACTGGTTGTAGACGCGCACCAGCGCTTCCAGATAGGTCAGCAAGTGCTGCCACGGCAAGTCGTCGCGTACCACTTCGCCGATCATCGGAGTGCGGCCGAGGCCGCCACCGGCCAGCACCTTGACCCGAACCTCGCCCTGGTCGTCGCGCCACAGGCGCAAGCCCACGTCGTGAACCTGGATGGCGGCGCGATCCTCGGCGGAACCGGTCACGGCGATCTTGAACTTGCGCGGCAGGTAGGTGAATTCGGGATGGAACGTCGACCACTGGCGAATCAGCTCGCACCAGGGGCGCGGATCGACCTCTTCATCCTCGGCAATGCCGGCGAACTGGTCGGAAGAAGTATTGCGGATGTCGTTGCCGCTGGTCTGGATCGCGTGCATCTGCACGCTGGCCAGCTCGGCCAGCATGTCGGGGACCGTTTCCAGCTTCGGCCAGTTCAGCTGCAGGTTGGTGCGAGTGGTGAAATGCCCGTAGCCACGGTCGTAGTCGCGCGCCAGGTCACCCAGCTTGCGCAGCTGATACGAAGCCAGCATGCCGTAGGGAATGGCGATGCGCAGCATGGGTGCGTAACGCTGGACATAGAGTCCATTCTGCACGCGCAACGGCAGAAATTCTTCGTCGCTGATCCGGCCGGCCAGATAACGATTCATCTGGTCGCGAAACTGGGCGACGCGTTCATTGACCAGAGTCTGATCATGGGTGTCGTAGCGATACATTCAGCCGGTCCTGCTGCTAGGGGATTGGCGAAGCGTCAGGGGGCACCATAACGCCCCTGGCATATTCTATGAAAGAATAAATATTTATATTTTTTATACGTAAAAGCATATATAGCGTCAAGTCACGTGGCTCAAAGCTGCAACCGCAACCAATGGCGGCGCTGCCAGATCATGGCAAACCACAGCGAGTTCAACGCACGGTAGCCAAGTTGCACCCACCAGATGCCCAGCAGCCCTTGCTCCATGACTATGCCGACCCACCACGCCAGCGGCAGGAAGACCAGCCATTGCAAGGTAAGCGTGGTGGTCATCACGGTGCGGTTGGCACCGGCGCCGAGCAGGGCCTGTCCCAGCACCAGGGCGGCGGCATCCAGCACGATCATGATCGCGGTGAGCTGCAACGGCAGGCGTGCCAAGGCTATCAGTTCGCGGTCGTGCAGGAAAACGCCCAGTATCCCATCGGGAAACAGGGCCATGGGTAGTGCCAGCACTGCCAGGCACAGCCAGGCCAGACGCACCACGTCCCAGCCCCAGCGATGGGCATCACCATGGGCCTGCTGGCCCAGCGACTGACCCACCAGGCTCATCGCCGCCATGCCCAGGCCCACGCCGGGCAAGATCAGCAACAGCGAAAGATTCACCAGCACGTGGCCGACGGCAACGCTGGCGGTATCGATCCGGCCCAGGATCCAGAACAGCACCGCATAGCCGGCGGCGAACCACAGCTGCTGAAAGGAGTGCGGCATCGCCAGGCGCAGGGTGGCCAGCAGGGTAGGATGCCGCGGCAGGCTGACGAGGAATCCACTGGGCACGGCACGGCGGAAGCTGAGCAGCACCCAGAGCCCGAGGCCCACGAACAGCGAAAGGCTGGTGCCCGCACCAGCACCAGCGGCCCCCATGGCCGGCAGGCCTGCATAGCCGAAGATCAGGCCAATGCTGGCCGCCACGTTGACGACGTGCATTACCAGCATGATGCGCAGGTAGAAGCCGCTCTGCTCGATGCCGTTCCAGTAACCGCGAAAGCAGAAGATCATCGCTACGGCAATGAGCGACAGCACCCGCCAACGAAAGTACTCTGCTGCCACGTCGTTCACTTCTGCGCTGGGATTGAGCAATAGCATCAGCAGCGGGGCCTGCCACAGGCAGAGCAGAGTGATGGGCAGCGACACCAGCAGAGCGATGACCAGCCCGGCATTGAGCGGCAGGGCTCGCAGGTGCCAGGCACGCTCACCGTGTCGCCACGCGGTCTGCGCCTGCACGCCGGAAGAGAGCCCGAACACCAGCGCGGTGATCAGGAACATGGCATAGCCGCCGATACCCACGCCGGCCAACGGCACTTCGCCGAGCGAGCCGACGAGCGCCGCATCGACCAGGTTGATCAGGCTCTGGGTCAGCATTGCGGCAATGATCGGCACGGCGAGGTTGAGAATACGCCGGCGGCGAATCGAGTCGGGTAGCATCCGTCTATCGCTGGTTCTGCCAGGCGCCCACGCCATGGGGGTGGACGCGCCTGGCTCTGGTATCAGGCGGGGTCATAAGAGAGAACCGGGGAGAGCCAGCGCTCCATCTCCTCAAGCGACATACCCTTGCGCTCGGCCAATGCCTCGACCTGGTCGAGGGTGATCTTGCCAGTGGAAAAGTACTTCGACTGAGGGTGCGAGAAGTACCAGCCCGATACCGCCGCGGCCGGCCACATGGCGAAGTTCTCGGTTAGCTCTATGCCAGCGTTCTCGGTGGCCTCGAGCAAGCGGAACAGCGTGCGTTTCTCGGTATGATCGGGGCAGGCAGGGTAGCCCGGCGCCGGTCGAATGCCCTGGTATTTCTCGGCGATAAGGGCGTCGTTATCCAGCGTCTCGTCGGGCACGTAGCCCCAGAACTCCTTCCGCACCCGCTCGTGCATGCGCTCGGCGAAGGCTTCGGCCAGGCGGTCGGTGAGCGCCTGGACCATGATCGCACTGTAGTCGTCGCCAGCCGCCTTGTAGTGCTCGGCCAAGGCCTCGACGCCGTGCCCGGTGGTCACGGCAAAGCCGCCGATCCAGTCGGGCTTCCCGCTCTCCTTGGGCGCCACGAAGTCGGCCAGACTGTAGCAGACGCCATCACGGTTCTTGGTGGTCTGCTGTCGAATGTGATGCAACCGCTCGATCACCGCGCTGCGCGACTCGTCGGCATATACCTCGATGACGTCGTCATCGACGCTGTTGGCCGGCCACAGACCAATCACGCCGCGAGCCTGGACGTGTTTCTCGTCGATCAGCTTGCGCAGCATCTGCTGGGCATCGTCGAACAGGCTGCGGGCCGCCTCGCCAACAACCGCATCGTCGAGGATCTTGGGGTACTTGCCCGCCAACTCCCAGCTCATGAAGAAGGGCGTCCAGTCGATACGCTCGACCAGCTCCTCGATGTCGTAGCCGTCGAACGTCTTGAGCCCGGTGAAGGCGGGCCGGGGCGGCGTGTAGACGTCCCAGTCGATGGGTAGCTTGCGCTGGCGGGCCTCGGCATAGCTCAGGTCGGCGGCCTTGGGCCGTCGCCTGGCGTTGCGCTCGCGCACCAGTTCGTACTCGGCCTTGATCTCGGCCACGTAGGTGGGCTTGAGCGTCGGCGACAGCAGCTTGCCAGCCACGCCCACCGCGCGCGAGGCATCGGTCACGTAGATGACAGGTTCGTCGTACTGCGGCTCGACCTTGACCGCGGTATGCGCCTTGGAGGTGGTGGCGCCGCCGATCAGCAGCGGCAGCGTGAAACCCTGGCGCTTCATCTCCTTGGCCACGTGGACCATTTCGTCCAGCGACGGGGTGATCAAGCCCGAGAGGCCGATGATGTCGGCGTTCTCCTGGCGGGCCGTCTGCAGGATCTTCTCCGCCGGCACCATCACGCCGAGGTCCACGACGTCGTAGTTGTTGCACTGCAGGACCACGCCGACGATATTCTTGCCGATGTCGTGTACGTCGCCCTTGACCGTCGCCATGACGATCTTGCCCTTGGCCTGCTGATCTTCCGCCGCGAGCTCGTTCTTCTCGGCCTCGATGAAGGGGATGAGGTAGGCCACCGCCTGCTTCATGACACGGGCCGACTTGACCACCTGGGGCAGGAACATCTTTCCGGCACCGAACAGGTCGCCGACCACATTCATGCCGTCCATCAGCGGCCCCTCGATCACTTCGATGGGGCGCGAAGCACGCTGGCGGGCAAGCTCGGTGTCCTCCTCGATATACACCGTGATGCCCTTGACCAGGGCGTGCTCGATGCGTTTCTCCACCGGCCAGCTGCGCCACTCAAGGTCTTCCTTCTTCGCCGCGCCACTGCCGTCGCCCTTGTACTTGTCGGCCAGGTCGACCAGCCGCTCGGTACCGTCGCTGCGCCGGTTGAGCACGACATCCTCGACCGCTTCGCGCAGTTCGGCCGGCAGGCCATCGTAGACCGCCAACTGGCCGGCGTTGACGATGCCCATGGTCAGGCCGGCGCGAATGGCGTGGTAGAGGAACACCGAGTGGATCGCCTCGCGCACCGGGTCGTTACCGCGGAACGAGAACGACACGTTGGAGACGCCGCCGGAGACCATGGCGTGGGGGAGGTGCTCGCGTATCCAGCGGGTGGCCTCGATGAAATCGACGGCGTAGTTGTCGTGCTCCTCGATGCCGGTGGCGATGGCGAAGATATTGGGGTCGAAGATGATGTCTTCCGGCGGGAAGCCGATCTCCTCCACCAGCAAGGTATAGGCGCGCTGACAGATCTCCGTCTTACGCGCGAAGGTATCGGCCTGTCCGGCCTCGTCGAAGGCCATCACCACCACGGCGGCGCCGTAGCGTCGACATAGCGTCGCCTGCTCGCGGAAGGCCGCCTCGCCCTCCTTGAGCGAAATCGAGTTGACCACCGCCTTGCCCTGCACGCACTTGAGCCCGGCCTCGATGATCTCCCACTTGGAGGAGTCGATCATGATCGGCACCCGGGCGATGTCGGGCTCACCGGCGATCAGGTTGAGGAAGCGCACCATCGCTTCCTGCGACTCGAGCATGCCCTCGTCCATGTTGATGTCGATGACCTGGGCGCCATTCTCGACCTGCTCCAGGGCCACCTCCAGTGCCGTGGTGTAGTCCTCATCGACGATCAGGCGCTTGAAGCGCGCAGAGCCGGTAACGTTGGTGCGCTCGCCGACGTTGACGAACAGCGAGCCTTTCTCGATGTTGAACGGCTCAAGCCCCGACAGACGACAGGCCCGCGGGCGCTCGGGAACCTGGCGCGGTGCCAGGCCCTGAATGGCAGCGTGGATCGCGGCGATATGCTCCGGCGTCGAGCCGCAGCAACCGCCGATGATGTTGACCAACCCGCTCTCGGCGAACTCGGCGACGATGGCAGCCATCTCCTCCGGCGTCTGGTCGTACTCGCCGAACTCGTTGGGCAGTCCGGCATTGGGGTGCGCAGAGACGAAGGTGTCGGCCTTGGTCGAAAGCTCCTCCAGGTAGGGGCGCAGCTCTTCGGCACCCAGCGCACAGTTCAGGCCGATGGAGAGCGGCCGGGCATGACGCACCGAGTTCCAGAACGCCTCGGTAGTCTGGCCCGAGAGGGTGCGGCCGGAGGCGTCGGTGATGGTGCCGGAGATCATTACCGGCAACCGCTCGCCGCGATCGTCGAACAGCGTCTCCAGGGCGAAGATGGCCGCCTTGGCATTGAGCGTATCGAAGATGGTCTCGATCAGGATCAGGTCGGCGCCACCCTCGATCAGCGCCTCTGCGGCTTCGTAGTAGTTCTCGCGCAGCTGGTCGAAGGTGACGTTGCGCTTGGCCGGGTCGTTGACGTCGGGCGACAGCGAGGCGGTGCGTGAGGTCGGCCCCAGTACGCCGGCCACATAACGCGGGATGCCGGTCTCGGCCGCCACCGCGTCGCACACTGCCCGCGCCAGGCGCGCCGATTCGCGATTGAGTTCGGGTACCAGTTCCTCCATGCCGTAGTCGGCCTGGGAAAGGCGGGTACTGTTGAAGGTGTTGGTCTCGATGATGTCGGCACCGGCCTCGAGGTAGTCGCGATGGATACGCGTCACCAGCTCGGGGCAGGTCAGTGCCAGCAGGTCGTTGTTGCCCTTGAGCTCGGAGGGCCAGTCGCGGAAGCGCTCGCCGCGGAAATCGTCTTCGTCGAGCCGGGCATTCTGCAACATGGTACCCATGCCGCCATCCAGCATGAGGATGCGCTCGCCGAGCCGTTCGGTGAGAGTAGCGGTCAGTGCAGAGGGTAGGGCGGCCATGGGTCGGGTCGGTCTCCAGCGAAAGTCACGTCCAGGGAATCCAAGCCGCCCCGCTGATTCTTGTCGGCTACTGGGCAGGGGCGGTCGTGTCGGCCCGCCATGGTAGCAAAACCAGCCGCTTGAGGGCAGGGCTGGTCAAAAACCGACCAAAACAGTCGGGATTGTCTCCAGGCGGGCTTTTGCTTACCATGATGGTATGTCACATATGGCCGGCCCGACGAGGACCAGGCCCGACCAGCGAGAACACCATGAGCGAGATCATCCGGATTACCGACAGCGCCCAGGACTACCTCGCCGAGCTGCTCGAGAAGCAGAACGTCGAAGGGATTGCAGTGCGCATCTTCATCACCCAGCCGGGTACGCCCTATGCCGAGACGTGCCTGGCCTATTGCCGGCCTGGCGAGGAAGAGCCCAGCGACGAGCGCCTGGAGCTCGAGAAGATCACGGCACTGATCGACAAGAACAGCATCCCCTTCCTCGAGGAGGCGGTGGTCGACTTCAATGCCGATCGCATGGGCGGCCAGCTGACCATCAAGGCACCCAATGCCAAGATGCCGAAGGTCAACGCTGACAGCCCGCTGGAGGACCGCGTCAACTACATCCTCTACAGCGAGATCAACCCGGGCCTGGCCGCCCATGGCGGCGAAATCAAGCTGGTCGAGCTGACCCAGGACCAGGTGGCGGTGCTCGCCTTCGGCGGTGGCTGCCAGGGCTGTGCCGCAGTGGACCTGACCCTGAAGGAGGGCGTGGAGAAGACGCTGATGGATCGTATTCCCGAGCTTGCCGGCATCCGCGACGTGACCGACCACACAGACACCACCAACGCCTACTATCGCTGACGCATCAACGACCTCTTCATTTCGCTGATTCGAGCTCCCAATCGCCCAGGCATGCCCCGCAGGGCATGCACGAGGATCAGCGAACGCTCTCGGAAGGCTCCACCGTCGTGGAGCCTTCCTGCGTTTCCCCACCACTTTCCGCACGACGCGATGCCACCCCTCCCTCGCCAGGCTGCCAGGTACGCCGCATCAGCTCGGCTTCGAGCGTGCGCAGGCGCGCTGCCTGCTCGTCGATATGGCGTTTCTGGTCGTCGATGCGCGCCTGTAGCAGCGATTGTTCATGGCGCAGGGTATCGATGCGCTCCTCGGCGCGACTTCTGGCCCACTGGGTCTCGCGGTGCTGTTTCTCCTCGCGCCCCAGCGCAGCCTGCGTTTCGTGAAACTGCCGCTGCAGGTTCTCCTGGCGCTTCTCCAACTGTGCAACGATGGCATCATGCCGTTTTTCGGCCGACACCCGCTCCTGCCGTGACTCGTCGAGCAGGCTCATGAGCCGCGCCTCGGCCGCCTCGTGGCGCTGCTCCTCCTGATTCAGGCGCGCCAGGTGCTGGGCATCGCGGTCGGCCAACGCCTGCTGGTGGGCCTGACCTTGCTGCTCGTTCTCCTTCTGCAGCTTGTCGAGCTGTTGCAGGGCACGGCTTAGCCGCTCCTCCATCTGTCGCGCACGCTCCTGCCACTGGTCGCGCTCGGCTTCGACCCGTGCCAGGGCTGCACTGCGTTGTTCG
Source organism: Halomonas sp. LR3S48 (assembly GCF_025725665.1). NCBI lineage: Bacteria > Pseudomonadati > Pseudomonadota > Gammaproteobacteria > Oceanospirillales > Halomonadaceae > Halomonas > Halomonas sp. LR3S48. The sequence continues at coordinate 2,420,691 of NZ_CP107009.1, forward strand.
AGACGCTGCTCCGTCCCCGCCAGGTGTGACGACAGGGCAGCTTCGCGCTGCTCGGCATCCTCGACCTGGCGCTGCGCTTCCTGCATCGCTGCCTGGGCCTCGGCCACGCGCCGGTCAGCCTCCTCACGGTAGCCTGCCAAGGCCTCGCCGGCAGACTCCTGAGCCATGTGCCACAGGCTTTCCGCCAGCTTCAGCACCGGCTCCGGCATGGCGTGGGAGGCGGGCAGGTCACGGTTCGCCTCGCGCTGGAAGCGCCACTCGCGCAGGTGATCGCTGATGGTGGTAAAGCTGCCGGTTCCCAGCACGTCTCGAATCTTCTGGACACTGGGGGCATCTCCCTTGGCCAGCAGGGTCTCGATGGCCTGCTGAACGTCCTCGTACTGCACACCGCTGCGTGCCATGACGATCTCCTTGTGTGGTGTGGCGGCGGATCCTTGCTCACGCGGCAGGCGTCGCTTGTTCTTGCTGTTTCCGTGCGCCCGCTCGGGATTCCTAAGCATAGCGACTTTCGTCCAAAGCGAAAAGGAAATTACGTTATACGTAATTACGTAAAATACGTAACGACACGGCTTTAAATTCATGATTACCCGTCTTATCTTGAATAACCAGTCGATACAGGCGAGACTCGAGCTATTCGATAGCGAAGAGCGGTGGGCACAATGAGGGTACCGAGCGAGGAGGGCGGCAATGCTCTTCTCCCCAGTGGGTGGCAGGAAGCGAATACGCACACCCCGACACTGGATATGCCACTACCCGCGACGAGCACGAACGGGGCAGCACGCATTGCTGCCCGGAGCGACGCCGAGGCGGTGGCGCAGTGGCTCGCCGAGTTTCGTGACAGCCCGCAGACGCTACGCGCCTACCGCCGCGAGGCAGAGCGCCTGCTGCTGTGGCTGGGGCACCAGGGGTGCGGCCTCGGCGAGCTGCGCCGCCAGGACCTGGATACTTTCGAGGCCTTCCTGGCGTCTCCCACGCCCCGCCACCTCTGGGTAGGGCCGCCACGGCCTCGCCATTCACCGGACTGGCGTCCGTTTCGCGGCCCGCTGTCGCCGGCCAGCCGCCGGCAGAGCCTGGTAATCCTGCAGGGCATGTTTGCCTGGCTGGTGGAAGCGGGGTGGGTCAGCCACAATCCATTCCGCCTGATGCGCGACAAGCGCCGCCGCCTCGACAATCGACAGCCTGGCATCGACCGCTACCTGGAGCGTCCGCTGTGGGAATGGCTATGGCGATGGTTGAGCGAGCCGCCTGCCGAGAACGCCAGCACCCGCGAAGGCTACCTCTGGCAGCGACGGCGCACGATCTTCGGCTTCGCCTACCTGTTGGCGCCGCGCATCAGCGAGATGGCCGCCGCCGAAATGGGGGATTTCTTCCCGCGGGAAGGGCGCTGGTGGTGGCGCGTGACGGGGAAGGGCGGCAAGACGGCGCGCATCCCGGTACCCAATGACATGCTGGCCCTGCTACGCGACTGGCGGCAAACGCTGGGCCTTGCCGCCGAACCGCGGCCTGGTGAGGAGGGCGCGGTGCTGCGCGGGCTCGACGGCCAACGCGGCCTCGGCGACAACCAGCTTTACCGCTTGATTCGCGACACCTTCCGTCAGGCGGCCGACGCCCTGGAAACCGAGGCCGGCGAGGAGGCGAGGTCGCAGGTGTCCCGACTGCGTGCCGCGACACCTCACTGGCTGCGCCACACCGCACTCACGCATCAGGCACAGGCCGGGGTCGAGCTGCGCTATCTCGCCGGTACCGCACGTCACGCGAGGCTCGATACCACCGCCCAGTACCTACACAGCGAGGACGAGGAGTGGCATCGCCAGCAATCCGCCCACGGCTTGCCCGGCAGGGCGGACGAATCCGGGGCCGAACCGGTATAATGAGAACCACGTCAACACGGGAGGCAACATGACCACCGAAGCCACAGCCGAACAGGCCCAGCAGGCCCTGCGGGAAGAGTTCGAGATGTTCGATAACTGGATGGACCGTTATCAGTACATCATCGACATGGGCAAGCAACTGCCGACATTTCCCGAAGAGTGGAAGACGCCAGAGCTGAAGATTCAGGGCTGCCAGTCGAATGTCTGGATGCACCATCAGCGCGATGGTGAGGTGCTGCACTTCGATGCGGTGTCGGATGCGGCCATCGTTTCCGGCCTGATCGCCGTGCTGATGCGCATCTACAACGACCGACCGGCCGGTGAGATTCGCGACACCAGCCCCCGCTTCCTGCAGGACCTGGGGCTCGACAAGCATCTTTCCCCCACGCGCAGCAATGGCCTGCACGCCATGCTCGGCAAGATCTACGAAGTCGCCGAGAAAGAGGCTGCCTCCGCCTGATGCCGTCCCGAAGGCCGTAAGACGGCATGCCGTTGACGCTCCCGGGCGAGAATGCTCTCGGCATCCAGGCTGGCGATGGTGACATCCCGCGCCGTGGGAATTTCGTCAGCCAGTTGCAGCGCCTGGTAACGCCCGCAACAGACGCGCAGGAAGGAAGCGAAATTGGCCGGGTCGTGCCCGGCCTCGGCGCACTCCCGTGAGAGCTTCGCCACCAGTTGACTGAGCGTAAGCCCGTCGCGTCTGCCGATTTCCTCGAGCACCGCCCAGAAAAATCCCTCCAGGCGTACGCTGGTCGAGACGCCGTCGAGACGCATGGAGCGGGTCTGAGGCTCCCACAGGCCCGGTTCGGCGCCGATGAAAAGCCTGCACATACCATTTCCTCCCTTGCTGGCCCGACCGACGCTTTCATCATGGCGCCGGTCGCGGGCCAGGGCAAGGCGGTTTCGAGTAGCGGCTAGAGTTCGATCCGCGTGTCCAGCACCCTCAGGAACTGGGCGATCCACGCCGGATGGGCGGGCCAGGCTGGTGCGGTGACCAGCTTGCCGTCGGTCACGGCATCGTCCACCGCGATGTCGGCGTAGCGGCCGCCGGCGAGTTGCACCTCGGGACGACAGGCGGGATAGGCCGAACAGGTGCGCCCCTCCAGCACCCGGGCGGCAGCCAGTAGCTGGGCACCGTGGCAGATTGCCGCCACCGGCTTGTCGGCCTCGAAGAAGTGCCGTACCAGCGCGATGACCTTGTCGTTCAGGCGCAGATACTCCGGGGCGCGTCCGCCGACGATCACCAGGCCATCGTAGTCGGCAGGATCGGCTGCGGCAAAATCGGCATTGAGCGTGAAACGATGACCGGGCTTTTCACTGTAGGTCTGGTCGCCCTCGAAATCGTGAATGGCGGTGGCAATGCTGTCGCCGGCCCGCTTGTCGGGACATACCGCATCGACACGGTGGCCCACGGCCTGCAGGGCCTGGAACGGCACCATGGTTTCATAGTCTTCGGCGAAATCGCCGCACAGCAAAAGCAGTCGCTTGGCGGACATGACGTGTCTCCTCATCGACTCGTTGTGGTGGGTGTACCACGGATCAGTCTGGCACGGGCGAACCGGAGGAGGGTGGTAGCGGGCTACTACACCCGCACGGCAAGAGAGGTTGGACAGAGCAGGTCAGTGCCTGGAACATTGTCCGCGCCGGCAACGAAAGTGCTCGTCGAGCTCGGGGTCGTTCTGGCACAGGCGTTCGCTAGGGCCGCCTGGCACGGGGTCGATGCCGCCATCACTGCCTGGGTGGCAGCGCACGATGCGCCTGGCGGCAAGCCAACCGCCGCGCAACGGGCCATGAACCTGGATGGCTTCGACGGTGTAGTGCGAACAGCTGGGCCAGAAGCGACAGCGTGGCCCCAGCAGGGGGCTCACCACCAGTTGGTAGAGCCTGACCGGGCCGATCATCGCCAGGCCCAAGGCGCTTCGCAGCAGCCTGCCCAAGCGCTGCAGCCAGGCGGCCACGCGTCAGCGCCCCTCCGAAGGCTTGCGATAGAGGGTGTCGGGATCGATCAGCGGCTCGCTGTCGATACGCGCCTCGTTGCCATCCAGCGCCAGGTAGAAGCAGCTGCGCCGCCCGGTATGGCAAGCCGGACCGGTCTGTTCGACCTTGAGCAGCAGGGTGTCGCCATCGCAATCCAGGCTGGCCCCGCGCAGGTGCTGTTGTTGGCCCGAGGATTCGCCCTTGCGCCACAGCTTGCCCCGCGAGCGCGACCAATAGCAGACGCGCCCACTGGCGAGCGTCTCCTCCAACGCTTCGCGGTTCATCCACGCCATCATCAATACTTCGCCGCTGTCGTGCTGCTGGGCGATGGCCGGGATCAGGCCGTCGTCGTTGAAGCGAACGGCAGGGAGTATCCGGTCGAGTGGTAGACGGGCACCGAGTTCGGCACGCTCGAGTTGCTTGAAGAGATCGGTCATGGCGTTTCCGTTATGACTGGTTCAGGCCCGCGCCGCAGCCGTCAGGCACAGATCGCAGCTGCCCAGCAGCTCGATCGTCTGGCGTTCGACGCGAAAGCCCAAGTCGCGTGCCTGGGCGCTGAGCTGCGCGTTGACGTCGTCCAGATGCAGCTCCTCGACTCGTCCGCAGTGACGGCAGATCAACAGCTGGAAGCCGTGGGCATGCTCGGGGCAAGGGCAGGCCACATAGGCGTTGAGCGATTCGATGCGATGCACCAAACCCTGCTCGATGAGAAAGTCGAGTGCACGATAGACGGTCGGCGGGCGCGCCGCCGCATGCTCGACGGCCAGTCGATCGAGCAGCTCGTAGGCCTTCAGGCCACCGCTGGCCCCGGTGATCATCTCGAGAACACGTCGTCGAATCGGGGTGAAGCGCACCCCGCGAAGCTGGCATTGTCTTTCGGCCTGCGCGAGCAGGGCGGTAGCGTCGGTCATGGGCGACCCGATGTCTCTGGAGTAGCGTTCATTCTACGTGCTGAGGCAAGGCTGGACCAGCTCGGGTTCGGGCAGCCCCTTGAGTTCGCCCCGGCGGGCAAAATGCTGTTGAGCAAAGGCGACCCGCTCCTTGACACCCAGTCCATCGGGCTGCTTCTCCACCAGGTCCAGGCGCGAACGCAAGCCTTCTCCGTTGGCCATCTGGATGGCCAGCCCCGGGCGGGCATTAAGTTCGAGCAACATGGGGCCGCGATCGCGGTCGATCACCATGTCGGTGCCGAGATAACCGAGCCCGGTCATTTCATAACAACCGGCGGCCAGCTCCAGCAGGTTGGTCCAGTCGGGGATGCGCAGGCTGGCGAGCTCATGGCCGGTATCCGGATGGTCACGACGCGAGCGGTCGAACTGCACGCCGCGAACCGCCGTGCCCGTGGCGATGTCGAGCCCCACGCCGACCGCTCCCTGGTGCAGGTTGGCCTTGCCGTCGGAAGCCGCCGTGGAGAGGCGCATCATGGCCATTACCGGGTAACCGCGAAAGATGATCACGCGAATGTCCGGAACGCCCTCGTAGGTGTACTCGGAAAGCTGCTCGTCGAAGTTGATGAGACCCTCGATCATCGCCACGTCGGGAGTGCCACCCAGCGAGTAGAGCCCAGACAGAATGTTAGAGACATGGCGGTGGAGATCACCGATGCTGAGCTTGGCGCCGCTAGGCTTGACGAAGCCATCCTGGTCGACGCGCTCGATGACCAGGATACCCTTGCCGCCACTGCCCTTGGCCGGCTTGATGACGAAGCCCGGGCGTCCGGCGATCATTTCCTGCAAGCCCTTGATGCCGAACTGAGTGGTCACGGTTCCGATCAGGGCTGGCGTGGTGATGCCGTGCTTCTCGGCCAGCAGCTTGGTCTTCAGCTTGTCATCCACCAGCGGATAGAGCCGCCGGCTGTTGTAGCGCCCAATGTAGCGAATGTTGCGCCGGTTCATGCCGATGATGCCGCGACGCAGGAGCTGGCTCGGCCGTGCCCACATGATTTCAGTCCTCGGTGACCGGTTTGAAGCGTCTCAGCTCGAGCAACCGGTATCCCGTGTAGTTACCCAGCAGCAGGATCAACGACATGATGATGAGCTGCACGCCCAGGAAATTGAAGGTGATATGGCGTATCCACGGATTGTTCATGGCGAGATAGGCCAGTACCGCAGTAATGAGGCTTCCGCCACCCTGAATCAAGACCTGCTTGGGACCTTCTTCCTCCCACAGTATCGACATCCGCTCGATGGTCCAGGCCAGAATGATCATCGGGAAGAAGGTGATCGTCAGGCCAGTGTTGAGCCCAACGCGATAAGACAGCACGGAGAAGATCGAAATAATGGCGATGACCGTGATGATCACCGCCGAGACTCGGGCGACCAGTAGCAGGTTGAGATAGGAGAGATAATTGCGTATCACCAGCCCGACGGATACGACCAGCAGGAAACCAACCAGTCCGGTGGGCAGGGTCGTCTGGATGAAGGCCAGCGCAATCAACACGGGCATGAAGGTACCCGACGTCTTGATCCCCACGAGGATGCGCAGGAACACGACCACCAGCGCGCCGATGGGAATCAGCAGAATGGTCTGAAACAGAGCCTGTTCCTCGAGCGGCAGGCTGTGGATCGAGAAGTTGAGCAGGGTGTCGTCGGCCAACTGGCTGCGTACGGCCGCAGCGGCGGGTTGGCTGCGCGACAGCATGGAGAAGGTGACCCGTGAGTTGGTGCCACCCTGAACCTCGAGTACCGCACGCCCTGCAGTCTCCCACAGCAGGAGATTTTCAGGCTGCCCCTGATCGGCGGTACGTGGGTTGAACAGCGCCCAGTTCTCCTCGTCCTCGAAGACCATGATCCAGGAGGTCAGCGCCTGACGTCGACGCCCGTTCTCGAGCATCAGCCCGCTCACTTCGCGGGCATGCACGCCGGCCTGATTCAGCAGGCGCACCAGCAGAGGCGTGCGCTCGAACTGAGTCAGCAGCAAGCGAGCATTCTCACCCTGACGATCTTCGTTGAAGTCACGAATCAACTCTCGCGTGAAGGTGTAGGGATCGGCACTGCGCATCCAGGCGCGCTCGATCACCTGGGCTGCCGCCGTGTCATAGGGACGCTCCCAGCTGACTTCGCGCAAGGGCGGGCGAGCAATCTGTCGCTGCCGTTGGTCATCGGTCACCTGCAGGCGCACGGAGTAGTAGAGCTGCTGGCTACCCGTTGCACGGCGGATCGACCACTGAGCACGACGACCGGCCTCGTCCTGCAGGAACGACAGACCGAAACCCGGCGAGGCGGTGTTTTCGGTCAGGATCCGGTAGCCGCGTTGATGCGAGGGCAGTGCCAGTTCGACGCGTGCGGGCTCGCCCAGGGCGGTGAAATCGACGACGGCTTCGACCTCCCAGACCTGGCGCTGTTCACCTGGAGTCCACGGAACCTCCATCTGGATATGGCGATGGAGGCTCGTGCCGATACCGAGCACCATCAGCAGACCCACGATGAGATAGAAGGGCAGTCGCGACATGTATCATCCTTGCATGTAGGGCAGTCAGGCTCGGTATCAGCCTTCTTCTTCGTCCCGGTCGTTGATCTCGTCCTCCGGCGCCTCGGAGGCCGGACGACCGCCGGGGAACTCAGGCCGGGGGTGAATGTAGTTTTCCGCCACGTCGATCAGGGCGATATCCATCAGAAAGCGCCGGCCAAGCAGGACCGGATAGTTGAGATGGGTGCGATCATTGAGCGTGAACTCCACCGTTTCACGAATCGGCCCCAGCGTCATCAGGAGGCTGACGACAGGGCGCGAGGTGCTGCCGGCGGCCTGCATGACACGCACCCGACGCTCGACCGGGCGCTCGATCCACTCGCCACGCACGCCGTCGACGACGACATCGTCCTCGTTGAGGCCCAGCTTGAAACGAACCCAGTCTTCGCCATCGCGCTCGAAACGCGTGATGTCGGTGGCGGAGAGGGAAGAGGTGTTGGCGCCCGAATCGACCCGCGCACGAAGGTAGGTGCCCACGTCGGGCAGGCCGATCCATTCGGAGCGTCCTACCATCGCTTTGGACGACAGCGTCTCGCTAAGCTCATTGTTGCATTCTGCCGGGACCACCAGCGGTTCATCGCCACGCTGCTCGAGCCGCTCGATATCGCCGCGCAAGTGACGGAGCGTGACGCCGGCATCACGCAGCTCGGCGAGTAGCTCGGCCTGGCGCTGATCCATGGCAGTATCAGTATCGGGACGATCGCAGCTCAGCGCGATCTGCTCTTCGAGCTGGCCGATGCGTGCCTCGAAGGCCGCAGGGCTGAGCGTGGGCTCGGGCTCTGAGTCAGGTGTGAGGGCGCATCCGCTGATCAACAATGAACTCAGCAACCAGGGTATGGGTGCGGATAGCGTTCTCGGTCGCATTGGAATCGACAGCCTCCGGTCGGGCTACGGATCAGGCGTAGCGGCAGTTAGGCGTGGCTTGAAGGGCGCACGTTTCGTCGCGGCGAAACATGACGGAGGATGATAAGGATTTCGAGGTGGCGTTGTCCAACGCCGTGACCGAACCTTGATTTAACATAATATACATTATGCGAACCTATGGCTGAGAATGGCTCAGGCCAGCTTGCACAAGGCTCGCACGGTCAGCTATCCCGAAATCGACCGTCGCGTAGGCGAAATCCACACGACGAACCCCGACTCGTAGGCCGGGGTTCGTGTTTCCGCTGACGCGGTGGTCCGTCGCCTTCACGCCTCGTCAGGCGGCGCGTAGGAGCCATCCTCGCGATGCACTTCCTTGCCGGTGATCGGCGGCGTGAACACACAAGCCAGATGCATGGTCTTGTGAGCCCGCAGCAGATGCTCGTCGTGCTGGTCGAGGATGTAGATGTCGCCCGGCTTGATCGGCCAGATCTTGCCATCGGCCAGGGTCTCCACTTCGCCTTCACCCTCGATGCAGTACACCGACTCGTAGTGATGCTTGTAATGGATATGTGTCTCGGTGCCTTCGAAAATCCGTGTGATGTGGAAGGAAAAACCACCGCCGTCATTGGCCAGCACCAGACGCGTACTGTCCCAGGTGCCACTCTCCGCCTTGACGAGACGGTCCGTCTTGCGCGCTTCCTCGAGATTGCGAACGATCATCTTCCGGGTCTCCATTCAATCCATAGACTGACCGGCTGCCGCGACATCGACAACGACAGCCGGCCGGTAACATGAATGCCTTGGGGCGCCGTATCAGCTAATGGCGGCACCCACTCAGGCCATGACTTCCTTGACACTTGCCTCGAGGATATCCAGCCCTTCGAGCAAGTCCTCATCGGGAATGGTCAGCGGACACAAGCACTTGACCACTTCGCCGGCCTGGCCGCTGGTCTCGATCACCAGCCCCTTCTCGAACGCCTTGGCGGTGATCTTGTCGGCCAGCTCACCTTCACCGACGTCGATCCCGCGCATCAGACCACGGCCACGCTCGGTGGCCGGTACACCCTGCTCGCTGATCCAGGCGGCGATCTTCTGGAAGCGGTCTTCGACCACCCTGCCCTTGCGCTGGATATCGCGCTCGAAGGTATCGTCACGCCAGTACTGTCGCATGGCAGCCGCCGCCGTGGCAAAGGCCAGGTTGAAGCCGCGGAAGGTGCCGTTGTATTGACCCGGTTTCCACTTGTCGAGGTCGGGGCGCATCAGGACGTGAGCGAACGGCAGGCCGAAGCCGGACAGCGACTTGGAGTTGGTCACGATGTCGGGCTTGATACCAGCGTGCTCGAAGCTGAAGAACTTGCCGGTACGTCCACAGCCGGCCTGAATGTCGTCGACAATCAGCAGGATGTCGTTGTCGCGGCAGATGCCCTCGAGGCGCTTGAGCCAATCCAGACCAGCCACATTGATGCCGCCCTCGCCCTGAACGGTCTCGACGATCACCGCCGCCGGCAAGTCCAGGCCGCTGGAGTTGTCGCCGAGCAGCTTCTCGAAGTAGTCCAGGCTATCGGTGTGTTCGCCCAGGTAGCCGTCGTAGGGCATGAAGGCACTGCCCTGCAGCGGGATGCCTCCGGTGGCCTCGCGGAACTTGCGGTTGCCGGTGGTGGCAAGCGCGCCCATGGTCACACCGTGGAAGCCGTTGGTGAAGCTGACGATGTTGTGTCGCCCCTGAGCCACTCGGGCCAGGCGGATGGCGGCCTCGACGGCATTGGTGCCGGTCGGTCCCGGCAGGTGGATCTTGTACTCCAGGCCACGCGGCTTGAGGATCACCTCCTCAAGGGTCTCGAGGTAATCGCGCTTGGCAGCGGTCCAGAAGTCGAGACCGTGCACGATACCGTCGCTGTCCAGATAGTCGAGCAGCGCCTGCTTGAGGTGCGGATTGTTGTGGCCGTAATTGAGGGTGCCGGCACCGGCCAGAAAATCGATGTACTCGCGTCCCTCCTCATCGGTCAGCCGAGCATTCCTGGCCTTGGTGAAGACCACCGGGAAAGAGCGGGAATAGGTCCGCACATTAGATTCGAGACGTTCAAGAGTCTGGGTCTGCATATCGACCTCCTGTCGGAATAGTCAAGCGTAGGAAAGCATGGACGGCCGAAGGCCTCGACCATCCAGCGAATCGGGCGGGAATCAGATGCGCCGGGTGTCGAAGGGACCGATACGCACGAGGTTCTCGGGGTCGTGTTCACCGCCGAGCTGGTCCGTCGAAAAATATTCACGGCTGTTGAGGGGCGCCTGCCAGCGATCGGCCAGGCGACGGAAGAGCCCCCATGATGCCTGGTTGTCCGGCGTGATGGTGGTTTCCAGATGGTGGACGTCTTCCAGTTCGGGACGAGTCATGACGGCTTCGACGAGGCGTCGGGCCAAGCCGGTGCCGCGGGCCTTCTCGCCCACCGCCACCTGCCAGAGAAAATAGGTATCCAGCGCGTTGCTCTTCACATAGCCGGACACGAAGCCGACGATCTCACCTTCCTGGTTGGTGGCAACGGCGCAGGTGTCGCGAAATTGGGTCGCCAGCAACAGATAGGCATAGGCCGAATTCACATCGAGCGGCGGACACGACTTGACCAATTCGTAGACCCCCCAACCATCGTCGGGATTGGGCTTACGAATGAACAGGGGTGCGGCATCGCTGCCGACCACGGCATCGGCCACGCTTGGGCGGACCAGGTCGGCGGAGGGTGTGAAAGGCTGCGGTGTCACGTTCATGGTATGGCTTCGTTGTCGCGATGTTGCTCGTAATGATAACAGGGCTCATCTTCAAATCAAAACCAGCATTATGATATCGGCACAGTTGCATAACAAAAAATTATCGTCCGTTGCCGAATATCATGGTGAAGTCTAGTCCATGAGACGAGACATACATCAGAACGACATCGGGCCGCCCGGAAAGGCGGCCCGATGAGATTAGGCAAAGGTCGTTTCAGCGGCGTGAAAGCGTACGCATGGTGACGAACTCTTCGGCTCCTGTCGGGTGGATGCCGACCGTGGCATCGAAATCCGCCTTGGTCAGACCGGCCCTCACGGCAATGGCGATACCCTGGATCAACTCCCCGGCCTCCTCGCCCACCATATGCGCGCCAACTACCACATCACTGGCATCATCCACGATCAACTTCATCAGGCAACGCTCCTCGCTGCCGGAAAGCGTATGTTGCATGGGACGAAAATCGGTGCGGTAGACCCGTATCGCCTCGTGCTGCTTGCGCGCCTGCTCTTCCGAGAGCCCGACCGTACCGATGTTGGGATGACAGAACACGGCGGTGGCGATGTTGCGGTAGTCCATGGGGGCCGGCTGTGCGTTGCCAAAATGCTGCTGTACGAGATGCATCGCTTCCGCCAGCGCCACGGGGGTCAATTCCAGGCCACCGGTCACGTCGCCCAGTGCCAGAATGGAGGGAATCGAGGTCTCGAATCGATCGTTCACCTTGAGCGTGCCATCGGCATTGAGCTCGACATCCAGCGTATCGAGCCCCACGCCTTCCAGATTGGGCCTGCGGCCAGTGGCGGCCAGCACCGCATCGACTTCCAGCGACTCGCCATTGGTGAGCGATACCAGCAGGCCCCCTTCGACCTTTTCGATACTCTCGATATTGGTCTCGAAATGCAGGTTGACCCCCTTGGCGGCCATTTGCTCACGAGTGAATTCGCGAACTTCGCGATCGAAACCGCGCAGGAACAGCTCGCCGCGATAGACCAGATGGGATTCACTCCCCAATCCGTTGAAGATGCTGGCGAATTCTACCGCGATATAGCCGCCGCCGAGGGCCAGGAAACGCCGCGGCATCTGCTCCAGATCGAACACTTCGTTGGAGGTCACGGCCAACTCGCGACCAGGAAAGTCGGGCACCCAGGGCCAGCCGCCGACGGCCACCAGGATCTTGGCGGCAGTGAAGCTCTCCCCTGCCACCTCGACGCGATGCGCATCCACCACTCGCGCTCGCCCGTTGATCAAGCGTACCCCAGCGTTGTCCAGCAGGCGGCCGTAGATCTCATTGAGCCGCGCGATCTCCCTGACCTTGTTGTCACGCAGCGTGGACCAGTCGAAGACGGGGGCTTCGGGCAGATTCCAGCCAAAACCGCGGGCATCCTGGAAGGCATCGTGAAAGTGTGCAGCGTAGGAGTAGAGTTTCTTGGGCACGCAGCCCACGTTGACGCAGGTCCCGCCAAGGTAGCGATCTTCGGCAACGGCCACCCTGGCGCCGGTTGCCGCCGCAGTGCGAGCGGCACGCACCCCACCGGAGCCAGCCCCGATGACGAACAGGTCATAGTCGAAGTCAGACACTCGATTCTCCTTGTCTTGCCGGGTGTTGGATGACGGCCCGGTCGAATCGCACGATTTTACCAGCGCCGCCCCCGGCGTGTAGAGCCACTCCTGTTGTGGCTGTGTCAAGTTGACCACCGCTGCCAGCGGCGGTAAAAGAGGCGCACGACAACAGCCCCTCGCCATACGGACTCGACCATGGACAAGGAAATCAAGGCCCTGCTGGATAACAACCGCGCCTGGGCCGAGCGCATGCAGCAGGAAGACCCCGACTTCTTCGCCCGGCTATCCAACCAGCAGAACCCCGACTATCTCTGGATCGGCTGCTCCGACAGCCGTGTGCCAGCCAATCAGATCATCTCGCTGCCCCCCGGCGAAGTCTTCGTACACCGTAACGTCGCCAATCTTGTCCACCACAATGACCTCAATGCGCTATCGGTACTGCAGTACGCCGTCGACGTGCTCGAGGTTAGACACATCATGGTCGTCGGCCACTACGGCTGTGGTGGCGTGCGGGCCGCGGTTTCCGGCGGCGACAACGGCATGGTCGATCTCTGGCTGCATTCGGTACGCGAACTCTACAACCAGCACCGCCATGAACTGGCCGAGCTGTCGCTGGACGAACAGGTGGACCGCATGTGCGAATTGAACGTCAGAGCCCAGATCAAGAATCTGTGTCACAACAAGACCATCCAGCACGCTTGGCAGCGCGGCCAGCCCTTGGCCATTCATGGCTGGATCTACGGGCTAGACAATGGTCGTATACGCGATCTCGATTGCAGCGTCCTGGGACTCGATCAGGTGGCCACGCTCTACCGCATCGAGCGCATAGAGGCGGCCCCCGACAGCTGACTCGGGCCGGCTCGAAACCGCACGCAGTGCCGCTTACACTGCGAGTGATGTCCACCGCAGGGAAACCTCATGTCCGACCCACTCGCCACGCTCCAGCGTGACCATCTCCAGGCCCTCGAACGGTGCTACGCAGAGACACTGACAGACTTGGGCTACGATGGCGTACTGATCTACAGCGGCCACCCTGCCCTTCACTTCGGCGACGACCAGCATGCCAGCTTCAACAGCTATGGGCATTTTCAGCACTGGACCGGCCAGACCGGCCTGACCCATAGCTGGTTGTTGGTCCGCCCCGGGCAACGGCCCATCTGCTATTTCCATGCGCCAGACGATTTCTGGCACCTGCCGCCTCAACTGCCCGAACAGGCCTGGACCGAAAGGCTCGAGGTAATTCCCGGACGCTATGACGAGGCGCCACCCATTGCCGCCGGCGGGCGCCTTGCCGTGATCGGTGATGTCTCCGCTGCGACGTCCGCCGCACTCTGCGCGGAACTCAACCCACCCGCCCTGCTTGCCGCGCTGGACGAAGGGCGCGTGCGCAAGAGCGAGTACGAACTCGCCTGCCTTCGCGAGGCCAATCGCATGGCCGCTCTCGGGCATCGCGCCGCCCGGGAGGCCTTCCTGAGCGGAGGCAGCGAACTCGACATCCACCTGGCCTATCTCCAGGCATCGCACCAGCGTGAAAGCGAACTGCCCTACGGCAACATCGTCGGCATCGGTTCACACGCCGCGGTACTGCATTATCAGCATTACGACACGGAAACGCCCCGCGAGCGCTACAGCCTGCTGGTGGATGCCGGCCACCGCTATCGCGGCTATTGCGCCGACATCACCCGTACCTGGCCGGGGACGAACACCGACCCCACCTTCGCAGCGCTGATTTCACGCATGCACGACATCAAGCAGCGCCTCGTCACCGCGGTTGCTCCCGGCGTCTCCTTCGTCGAGCTGCATGAGCGAATGCATCGCTTGCTCGGTGAGCTGCTGGTTGAGAGCGAACTGGTCAAGGGTTCCGCGGAAGCCGCCATCGAAAGCGGTATCACGCGCGCCTTCTGCCCGCATGGTCTCGGCCACCTGCTCGGCATTCAGGTTCACGACGTGGCCGGCCGCACGGCACGCGATGGCTCTCCGCTGCCACCGCCAACCGAACATCCTGCGCTGCGGCTGACACGGGAACTGGAAGCGGGAATGGCGGTCACCATAGAACCGGGACTGTACATTATCCCGATGTTGCTCGAGCCGCTCGAGTCAGGCCCCGCGGGGCAGCACCTGAACTGGGCTTTGATCGAGCGCCTGGCTTTCCATGGCGGCATTCGCATCGAAGATAACGTGCATGTCACGACCAACGCAGCCAGGAACCTCACCCCAGAGATCGAGTGACCCCATGCGTGAACGGTGGCAGCAGGTCGGCTTCGCTCCCCCGCGCGGATTGACCAACCCGCACGTGCAGACGCTGTTGCCTCGCCTGCTCCCTCGGGCCCGGCTCACATGCGAAAGCGAGATCCTCGAGCTGCCCGATGGCGATTTCGTCGAGCTCAACTGGATCCGGCCAGCCCCTGCCAGCCCGGAGGCGCCGGTCTTCGTACTGTTCCATGGCCTCGAAGGCTCGTTTCAATCGCCCTATGCCCGCTGGCTACTGGCAACCGCCGGCGACATGGGCTGGCGGGCGCTGCTGATGCATTTCCGTGGCTGCGGCAGCCGGCCGAATCGCCTGCCCCGGGCCTACCACAGCGGCGACACTGCCGACGCCTACTGGCTGATAAGCGAACTGTCGCGGCGCTACCCCAAGGCATTGAAAGTGGCTGCCGGCGTCTCACTGGGTGGCAACATGCTGCTCAAACTCGTTGCCGAACAGGGCGGCGGTGGCCTCGACCTCGCCGGCGCGATCGTGATAAGTGCGCCGCTGGACCTCGCCGCAAGCGCGGAGAGGCTGCATCGCGGCTTTTCGCGAATCTATGAACGTCACCTGCTGAACGCGCTGAAACGCAAGGTGGCGCCACGGCTCGCGCGGGGCGAGCTGCCCCTGGCACTGGATAGTCACGCGCTGGCGCGAATCGACAGCCTGCGCGGCTACGACGATGCGGTAACCGCGCCGCTGCATGGTTTCCGCGATGCCGCGGATTACTACCGCCGCGCCTCCGCCGGACGCCTGCTCGGCGAGGTCGAGCTGCCCACGCTGATCGTGCACGCCGACGACGATCCCTTCATGCCCGCCGCACTCTTCGAGCGGTTACCCGAGCCAGCCGATGCGGTGCGCCTGGAGATCACCCGACACGGCGGCCATGTCGGCTTCATGGAGTGGCGCAACCGTCGCCTGCAGCCGTGGCTGAGGCAACGCCTGGCGCACGAGCTGGCCTGTTGGGCCGACACTGGCGTCTCCTGGCAGTCGGCCATGGGTCGACATCTCAGTCGATCGGACAACTGACCCCGGTCCCCCGCAGGCCGCAGTAGCCACCCGGGTTCTTGTGCAGGTACTGCTGGTGGTACTCCTCCGCCAGGTAGAAGACGTCGAGAGGCGCGATTTCCGTGGTGATCCGTCCCCGCCCGGCCTGGGCCAGCGAGTATTGATAAGCGTCACGGCTGCGCTGTGCGGCGACGAGCTGTGCATCGCTGGTGGTATAGATCGCCGAACGATACTGGCTGCCGACATCGTTGCCCTGTCGCATGCCCTGGGTCGGGTCATGCGCTTCCCAGAACACCCGGAGCAACGTCTCGACGTTCACTTCCTGGGGAGAGAAAACCACCCGGACCACCTCGGCGTGGCCGGTGCGTCCGGTGCATGTCTCCTCGTAGGTGGGGTTGGGCGTTACGCCGCCGGCATAGCCAACCGCCGTGACGTATACGCCCGGAAGCTGCCAGAACAGGCGCTCGGCGCCCCAGAAACAACCGAGCCCGAAGACGATCGTCTCGCACCCTTCGGGAAAAGGCGGCAGCATCGAGCGGTCGTTGACGGCATGTACACCCGAGACATGCACTGGCGTATCGCGACCCGGCAAGGCATGGGAAGGCTCGATGGTCATGACGATTCTCCTGTGAACGGGTGCGGTTGGAGCCCCGCGACATCGGTCACGGGGCGGTCGATCATGGCGTCTCGTCAAGCTTCGGCGGACTGCCCGGCCGGGTGAAGATGTACACCAGGTCAACGGCCTGGGCAGCCCCCGAGACGGCTTGCACGTAGAGGTTGCGCCACAGGGTGTAGCGCAGCGTCAGTTCGGCGATCGGCGAGAAGATACCGACACCATAGCTGATGCGCAGATCCTCTGTCAGGTAGCCGCTGACCACCACCTGGCTGTCATCGCCGGCCCCGGCGGTCTCCAGCGCCAGATCGTCGATGCCGAACGCCTGACCGATCGCTCCCACGGCGCCGCCGGTGCGCCCCAGGGTGAGGCCGACCAGTGCCGAGGTCAGCGCACCATCAGCGTCGCCGTCCCTCGGGGCGCGGCCCCGCAGCAGATAAGAGAGCGCCCGCGCCTCGTCCATGGCCGGTTCGGAGAAGATCGTCAGGGTCGGCTCGGCGGCGAAGCCGGTCACGCGCAGCCCCGCCACCACGCCATCCTCGGTGGCATCAGGATTGCGAATTGCCTCAAAGTCGAGCAGCGGCTGGTCGGGAGGACCGCTGAACAACAGCTCCCCCTGGCGAATCAGCAGGTCCTGGCCGAAGGCACGGAAGCGTCCGTCGGTCAGGCTGACGTCACCGAACAGCTGTACCGGCCCATCCTGCTGACGCACCTGAAGGGTGCCGAGCAGCTCGGTCTCGAGGCCCATCGCTTCCAGCTTCATGTCGGGCCCCAGGGAAAGATTGATGCGCACGTCGAGGCGCATGCCCGCTTCGCGCAGGGCCACCGCGGCCGCTTCATCGGTACCGGCGGTCGCCTCGAGCTCGTCGCGCTGCTGGGCACGCGCCTCGTCACGGCGGGTGATGATGATCTCATCGGGGCTTGGGCTGACGGCTGCCGGTGGGGCTTCACCAATTTCCAGCCTGGCCCAGGGCACCTGGACGTCGCCACGCACGCGTAGCTCTTGCGGATTGATCCGCACGGCAATCTCTGGCGCGACGCGCAGGCGGCCGAACTGGGGCAGGCTCACCAGCAACGGGCTCCGGGTGCCGTCCAGATCCACGGCAATGCGCCACTCGTCGAGAGACGGCCAACTGGCATTGCCATCGATGACCAGACGCCCCTCGTCACTCGCCACATAACCCACGAGTCGCGCGCTGTTGCCATTGAACTCGACGCGTATGCGGCCATCCTCGACGATCAACGGCACATCGAGCCCCGAGGCACGCAGGCCGGTGAGTTCGAGCGCACCGTTCAGGCTCGGGTTGTCCCGCGTTCCCGAAATTCCGACCCGGCCGGCGACGATACCTTCCAGCATGTCGAGCCCCTCGGTAAGGGTGCGATAGCGCGACAGGTCCAGGCCGTCGAGGACCAGCACGCCGTTCAGCTCACCGGCTCCCAGCGGGTCGTCCAGGCCGATGTCGAGGTCGAGGCGGCCCGCGTCGCCGAGTTCCAGCTCGAGTTCCAGCGTCGTACGTGCCTGGCTGGCCTCCACTCGTGCGTTCAGGCGCGTATCTGGCATCGACCAGGGCTGGCCGTAGATATCGGCACCTTCCAGGTTCAGCTCGCTTGCCAGGTCCGCCTCGATGTCCCATTGGCGCCCCCCTTGCCGCCAGCGCGCCTGCAGCTCCAGGTTGGTCTCACCACTGGCGCGCCACTCTTCCGGCAGCAATTCGGCGAGCAACTCCATGGGCAGGCTTTGCACCGACAGCGATAACTCCCCCTGATCGGCACTGGCCTGTAGCGTATCGTCCAGGCACAGACGACCGCCCTGCTCGCGGCGCAGGCAGAACGGCTGCACCTGAGCCCGACCGCTCGCCAGATCGGCGCTGAAGACGATCGGTTCGTCGAGGCGCATCTCGCCATAATCGCTATCGACTTCCAGTGGGTCGATACGCCCCGTATAGCGCTGCCGCTCGGTGGCAAGGCCACCCTCGAGCACCAGTGACGCTCTCGACAGCGGCATGCCGACCCCGGCGATGGCGGTGAGTTCGGCCCGATGCGACGAGAGTCGCCCTGTCAGGTCCAGCGACACATCGCTGAAACGCTGCCCGCCCGCGACCAAGCGCTCGATATCGAGACTCATGTCGAGCTCGGGATCGTCCAGGCCCTCTACACTGCCACTGAGCCGCAA
This sequence comes from Halomonas sp. LR3S48, assembly GCF_025725665.1. Classification (NCBI taxonomy): domain Bacteria; kingdom Pseudomonadati; phylum Pseudomonadota; class Gammaproteobacteria; order Oceanospirillales; family Halomonadaceae; genus Halomonas; species Halomonas sp. LR3S48. The sequence continues at coordinate 2,439,228 of NZ_CP107009.1, forward strand.
CGTCTCGAGGCGGTTATCGGCGAAAGCCAGTTCCCGCCCCTGCAGGTCGAGGTTCAACCTTGGCCGCTCCGGGGTGCCCTCGGTGCGGAAGCGCCCGGTCAGGCTTCCGCTCAGTTCATCGTGCAGGCTGCCAAGCTCGGTGAGCGAGAGATCTCCACTCAGGTCCATTTGCCTGTCGGAAATCGCACCGCTCGCCGTGACGCGGTTGTTGCCCTGACGAAAATCGAATTCCTCGACTTGCCACTGCATGTCGCTGTTCCCTGCCAGGCGCGCACGCAACGACAACGGCAGCTCCTGAAGTTCGCCGTCGATGGCCAACCGCGGCACGCGCAGCTGCCAGCCTTGAGGAGTCTGGCTGAAGGAGATGTCCAGGTTGCCGTCGAGGCGTCCTTCCATGGCATCGGTGAACAGCCCGGGATCAACATTGTCGAGCCGTGCCGTGGCCTCGACGTCGAGCCCATCCTGCCACTCGACCCGCCCGCGGCTGACCACCGAGGCATCGCCCAGGGCAAGTGACAGCGGCGTCCAGGCGAAGTGCTCGAAATCGCCGCTTCCCGACAGGGCGACCCGGGTCAGGGGAATGTCGGGGCCTTCCAGGCGCATCGTCAGCGCCGCGCTGTAATCGATTAGACTGCCTGACAGCCGCAGGGCGAGATCTTCGACCACGTAGGGCTCGGCGAGCTCCTCCTCCTGCGACAATTCCGCCGTCATCGGTAGCGGCCAGCGCAAGAATTCGCTCTGCAGCGAGGCATTGAATGGCACGCTGGGGTCCAGTACATCGGCTTGGGCCGACAGGCTGGCATCCACCGGCCCACGGGCGTCGAGTTGCGCGCGCAGCTCGCCCAGGCTGCCATCCAGTCTCAGGTCGAGGCGCTGGCCGGCCAGTTCGGGCATCAGCTCGGGTAGCCACAGGGCGGCTTCGAGCCGCGCCTCGAGCGGATAGTCATCACGTAGCTCGACACGCGCGGTCAAGCGGGCATCGACATCGAGGCTGGCGACGTCCAGTGCGGTGACGTCGACCTGCTGGCCGCTCGCCTCGAGGGAGAGCGTAAGATGACGCAGGTCGTAGTCCACCGGGCCTCGCACTTCGATACCCTCGAGGCGGATACGTGGCGCCGACACGGTCAGCGGCAGCACGACCTCGGGCAGCGCGATGCGCTCGCGCTCCTCAAAGGGCAATGAAGGCTCGGCTACCGGAGCCCGCACGGCTTCAACGGCAGCAAGAGCCTGCTCGCTCAGCACGGAGGCGTCCGTTGGTGCCTCCAGGGCCAGGCGCGCCGCTCCGGGTGGCGGGATGGCGACTTGCAGTTGAGTGAGCCGCGTAGGCAGCAGGGATAGCTTCTCCCCTTCGGCCTCGATGCCGGTATGGAGCATATCCCAGGCGATACGCGTGCCGTCGGCGAGTCGCAGCTCGACATCCTCCACTTCGAGCTCCGGCGCCGAGATGTCGAGCGGAAAGCGGAACGGCGAGGCCATGTCCTGCGGTGCCCCGTCAGATGTCCCCAACGACGGGCGAGAAAGTGGTTCTTCCGCTTCTTCCGTCTCTCCCGTTGATTCGGACGTCGTCTCGGTGCTGAGCGGCAGGACCACACGCAGGCCCTCGGCACGAGAAGTGGCCAGCTGCAGCCGCGAGCTCTCCGCCTGGGCTGCCGTCGTCAGGTGGGCAAGCGCGATCCGCGTACCGTCGGCCAAGCGTAGCCGAGTATCCTCCAGCACCAGCTCACGCACTTCCAGGGGAAGCGGCAAACGGATGGGGCCGCCCGTCTCTGCTTGCGATTGATCTTGTGACTCCGCCGTATCGCTCGCCTGCAACCGCACATGACCGCCCTGCATGGCCAGTCGCTCGATGCATAGCCGGCCACGCAGCAGGCAATCATCCGCCCAGGTGAGTTCGAGCCGCTCGGCGGCGATCTCGGCCGCACCCGCTTCGATCTGGAAACCATGCAGCACCATGTGATCCAGCGGAGCCCCTTCGACGCGCTCCAACTGGTAGAAGCCGCGCTTGGCGCCCTCCTCCAGCAGCAAGCCGGCCCCCCAGGGTGACAGTGCGAGGCCGAGTACGAGAAGTACGACGCCGATTGCCAGCACGGGTAGCACGAACAGTAGCTTCAGAATGGCAAGGGTCAGACGCCGCATTCTCAGAATTCCGGGCCGATGGCGAAGTGCAGGCGCCACGAGTTCTCCTCGTCATCGAAGGGGTGGGCGATATCGAAACGCACCGGTCCGACGGGGGAAATCCACCGTACGCCTAGGCCGGCACCGGTATTGAGGTCTTGCGGCCACCAGTCATCGAAGGCGTCCCCGCTGTCGACGAAGGCAGCCCCCCACCAATTTCCGGTCACGCGGCGCTGGATTTCGACGCTTCCGGCCAGCATCTGCTGGCCGCCGCGCAACAACCCCTCCTCGTTGCGTGGTGCCAAGGTTTCGTAGCCGTAGCCTCGGACCGAGCGATCGCCACCAGCGAAGAAGCGCAACGAGGGCGGCACCTGGGAGAAGTCGCTGGTCTCGATGGCACCCAGACCCAGCCGAGTGACGAACCGCAGGTCATCGCCGAGCATGCGTATCCATTCGGTATTGCCCGTCATGCGCAGGAAGTCGGCGTCCGAGCCCCAGACGGTATCGGAGTACTCCAGGGTGATGCGCTGGCGGTCACCCCAGGTGGGGAAGCGGGGATCACGGGTCCGCGTCCGCGACCAGCTCACTCCCGGGTAGTAAATGAAGACACTTGCGTCCTCCCCGCCCTGGGTGAAGTCCTCGAAGGTGGCACGCACGAACAGGGTCTGCACCCAGCGGTTGTCGAACTCCCAGCGCCGTGCCAGCTCGACCGTCGCCTCGTTGGATTGCGTATCCTCGTTGTCGCGATGACGCAAGCCATACTGGAAGCGGTACTGGTCGCGCAACGGGTTATCCAGTGGCAACAGGTAGGTACCGGTCAGGTGTTGCTCCGGCTGGGAAATGAAGAAGTCGTGTTCGAGGCTGTGTCCGTAACGATTGATCCACGGCTGGTTCCAGGCGAAGTGCAGACGCGGTCCGACGTCGGTGGCGTAGCCGACGCCGGTCTCGAACTGATGACGGTCGGCCGGGGCCAGCACCACATCGATCGGCATATTGGGACGCTCGGGCACATTCAGGCTGGCGACGGCAGACAGAGCCGAGGCCGACAACCGCGGTCCGGTGACCATTGCCGTGCGCGTGGACGGAGCCTGTGGAAGCGTGGCGTCGCCCTCGGTTGACACCTGGTTCCACCAGCCCAATGTCGGTGGCGCCAGGGCCAGTTCGCGCCGGGCATCGAGCCGGGGGCGCACGCTGACCGAACTGAACCAGTTGGTCTGGCCCAGACGCTGCGCATAAAGTGCTACCTCGCCGGCCCGATAGGGTTCCCCAGGCTCGAACGGGGCCATGTTGCGCAACCGATCCTTGACGATATGACTACCGCGAATCGCGATGTCGCCGAAATCGTAGCGCTGGCCACTGTCGAGGGTGAGGTAGAGCCTGGCACTCTCGTCGAAGGGCCGCACCTCCATGCGCCGGTCGGTGAAGGACCAGTCGAAATAGCCGCGCTCGAGGGCGAGATTGGCCAACCGGCTGCGCATGCGATCCCAGGGTGCATGCACCAGGGGATCACCCTCTGCCAAGGGAAAGGCGTCGACGGTATCGCGAAAGGGCTTGTCCTTGGCAGCCTCGCCTTCGATCCGGATATCGAGGGTCTCGATGATCACCTGCGGTCCGGGATCGATGGCGAGAGTGACATAGCGAGGTGGATCCTGCTCATCGAGGCGTGAACGTATGCGCGGTTCGTAGTAGCCGTACACCCGCACGGCTTCGCGCGTACGACGCACCGCTTCGCCTTCCAGGCGACGGCGGTCGTACTGAGCAGCGTCCAGGTCACTCAGGTAATAGCGGACGTTATCGGCAACATCGCCTTCCAGTCCATCAATACGTGCCTCCAATGCCAGCGCTCCATGCGCCATGCCGAGACACAGGGCCGCCGCCCCCATGCGTGAGATCACGCCTCTTCCCATATTCACGGCTTCCCGACTTGACTCTTGCCCGACCCACGGCGGGGTCAGGCAAAATTACCGCAGGGCTTCCAGTCCTGCGCTAAGCGACAGCTGCTCCTGACGCAGCTCCCGCAACTCGGCTTCCATCGACGTCAAGCGTCCCCGAAGGCTGTCGACGGCCTGTGAGGCATCGTCGCGTTCGGCGGTCGCCTCGATCTCGGCGGACAGAGCGTCGAGGCGCTCTTCCATTGCCGTTTCCCGTGCTTCCATACTCTCTTCCAGAGCTGCGAGTTCCTGCTCCATGAGCTGCTGGAAACGCTGGTCCACGGCCTCGAGTCGCTCGTCGAACGATGCTCTCACGCTCTGCTGCTGTTGTGCCACTTCATCTTGTTGCGATTGCCATTCGGAAAGCCGTTGCCCCTGGCGCTCGCTGGCCTCGGCGAGCGTCTCGATCCTTGCGGCCAAGGCTTCACGGCCTTCGTTGCCGGCGCGTTCCAACGAGTCGAGGGATGTGCGTATCGCCGCGAGCAAAGCGTCACGATTCTCGGCCTCCTGCATGAGCCGCTCGAGTCTTGCCGACACGTCGTCAACTCGTTCATCGAGCGCCTCGAACCGAGAGGCATCTCCTTCCCCGACCTGCTGCACCTCGACCTCCAGGCCCGCCATGCGCGCCACGATCGATTCGGTATGCTCCTCCGTGGAGGCGATGCGCGACTCGATGGTCTCGAGGCGATCGCCACGCCCCTCTTCCGCATCGAAGCGGGCATGAACGTTAGACATCTCGGCGGAGATTTGTTGCATCTGGGTATTCATGCGCTCGCGCTCCTGCCAGCCCAGCCAGGACACCGCTAGCAACATGGCCAGCAGCAGCAGCACGGCAAACTTCAGGGGCCATAGCCGCGGTTGCGGTGGCGAAGAACGGCGCGGCCTTGTCAGGCTGGAATCCGGATCGGGCACGATAGGACGTCGCTCGGAGGGACGCGCTTCGGGCATGTCAAACTCCTTCTGGGCAGATGCGGCAGGCGCCCGTCCATTGTAAGCAGGTCAAGCCCCTGCGCGCACACTGCTGCCTCAACGCGTCGTCAAGCGCTCTTGCGCGTCGGCGCGGCGACCGATGCCACGATAGGTCAGCCCCCAACTGGCCACGTGGCCTGGGTCGTAGATATTACGACCATCCAGCAGCAGACGCTCGCGTAACAGCTCGGCCAGCCGTGGCCAGTCCGGGTTCCAATAGTGCTTCCACTCGGTGACCAGCATCAGGGCATCGGCCCCGTCGCAGGCAGCATAGGGATCGCCGTCGAAAAGGGTCAGCAGCGGGTGATCGCCGACTTCCGTGCGAAGTGCCGGGGTCGCTGCCGGATCGTGTAGCTGCACTCGCACACCCTGTGCCCAGAGCGCTTCGAGCAGCGTGAGCACCGGCGCATGATCGATGCGCGCCGAACCCGGCTTGAAGGCGCCCCCCCAGATCGCCAGGGTGCGCCCTTCGAGTTGGCCGTGGAAGTGGGTCCAGAGCTTGCGGAACAGCGTCTCCTTCTTCTGCTCGTTGATGTCCAGCACCTGTTCGAGCAGTGCCGAGTGGCGACCGCTGGCCTCCTGCACGTCGGCCAGGCGCATCAGGTCCCGCGAGAAGTGAGGGCCACCGAAGCCGCAGCCGGGATAGAGGTACTCGTAGCCGATGCGCGAATCCGCGCCCATGCCCTGACGCACGTATTCCACGTCGACCCCCAGGCTGTCGGCGAGTCCCGCGATCTCGTTCATGTAGCTGATTCGCGTGGCGAGCATGCCGATCGTCGCCAGCTTGGTCAGCTCGGCGGCTCGGCGTGGCATCAGTTGGATTACGTCGCGACGACGGTTGAAGGCTCGCAACAGCTCGCGGACCTGGGCCTCGGCCCGCTCATCGTCGCACCCCAGCAACCAGCGTCCCGGACGAGTGAAGCTGGCCCAAGCCCGCCCCTCCTCGATCATGTCTACCAGGGCCACCGCGCGGCGCTGGCCTGGCCCCAGACGTGCTTCGAGCCGCTCGGTCTCGCCGACGGGAAAGGTCGAATTATTGACCAGGGTCAGCGTGTCCTCCTGCCGCGCGGCAACGCGGGCCGCCAGGTCGCCAGCTTCATCGCGCTGCTCAGGAGAGAGCGCAAGCCAGAGGATATCGATACCCTGCGGGGACATATCGCCTTCGCCGTTGGCCAGGCGTAAGGTTCCCTGCTCCAACCCCTCTTCGAGACGATCGAGCAGGTCCGGTTCCCGTCGCAGCCAGTCGGCCGCCTTGAGCGATGGCCAGCGCATCGTTTCATGCGGCACCCAACGCACCTGATGTCCCACCCAAGAGAGGGCGGCGGCGGCCGTCGCCGCCGCCAGCTCACTGCCATGTATCTCGATGCGCATGGCGCTTACCTCACCTGGCTATAGCGTTCGAGGAGTTCGCGGAAACCTTCGCCCAAGCGCGGGTGACGGCGGGCGTAGACCAGCGTCGCCTCGAGGTAGCCGAGCTGGTGCCCGCAATCGTAGGTCTTGCCGCGCATCCGCCACGCATCGACGCCGTCACGCTGTCGCAGGGTCTCGATGGCGTCGGTCAGCTGGATCTCGTCACCGGCACCGGGGGGCGTCTCGGCCAGCAAGGGGAAGATGCTGCCCGGCAGCACGTAGCGGCCGATCACTGCCAGGTTGGAAGGCGCCTCCTCGCGGGCGGGCTTTTCCACCACCCCGGCCAGCGAACAGGCATTGCCGGCGGTCGGCGTCTCTCCCTCGGGGCTTACGATGCCGTATTTATGCACCTGCTCCCAGGGCACCTCTTCGACCATCAGTTGCGAACGCCCGGTGGTCTCATAGGCTTCGATCATCCCGGCCAGGTCGTTGCGCTCGAGGCCTTCGTCGTCCACCAGCACGTCGGGCAGCAGCACGGCAAAGGGTTCGTCATCGCCGATCACGGGACGGGCGCAGAGCACCGCATGCCCTAGCCCCAGGGGCTCGTGCTGACGCACGCTGATGATGTTGACGTCGGCGGGCACGATGGCGCGCAGTTCGTCGAGAAGCTCCTGCTTGTTCTTGGCCTCGAGCGTGGCTTCGAGTTCGAAGTGGGTATCGAAGTGGTTCTCGATGGCGCTCTTGCTGGCGTGAGTCACCAGCACGATGTCACGGATGCCCGCCTTTACCGCCTCATTGACCACGTACTGGATCACGGGACGGTCGACGATGGTGATCATTTCCTTGGGAATCGCCTTCGAGGCTGGCAGGCAGCGGGTGCCGAATCCAGCCACGGGCAGTACGGCCTTGCGAATCATGGTGCCTTCCTTGTCGGTGGGTGAACGATCGGTCAGTGAATGGGACTCCCCGGCCTGTCCTTAGATTCCATCATGGGAAAGCCCGGGCAGCTACGGGTACAATGTGCATGATACCGAAGGTAAAGAATGTTGCCAGGGTGCCAGACCAATTGACACGGAGAGACCACATGAGCGCAACCTTCCACCACAACGTCGACCAGGGCGAGATCGCCAAGTTCGAGGCCCTGGCCAGCCGCTGGTGGGATCCGCACAGCGAATTCAAGCCGCTGCATGACATCAACCCCCTGCGCCTGGACTTCATCGATGCCCGCTGCGGGCTGGCCGGCCGCAAGGTGCTCGACGTGGGCTGCGGTGGCGGCATCCTGACCGAGGCCATGGTACATCGCGGCGCCCAGGCCACCGGCATCGACATGGGCGAGGCGCCGCTCGGCGTCGCACGCCTTCATGCCATGGAGAGCGGCGTCGAGGTCGAATATCGCCAGGCCAGCGCCGAAGCCATGGCTGCAGAGCATCCCGGCGAGTTCGACGTGGTGACCTGCATGGAGATGCTCGAGCATGTCCCCGACCCCGGCTCGGTCATCCAGGCCTGCGCCACCCTGGTCAAGCCGGGCGGACATCTGTTCTTCTCGACCATCAACCGTAACCCCAAGGCCTATGCCCTGGCCATCGTCGGCGCCGAGTACCTGCTACGGATGCTGCCGCGCGGCACCCATGAATATCGCAAGTTCATCCGCCCCGCCGAGCTGGCCGGTTGGTGCCGCGAGCATGGGCTTTCCGTGCGTGAGCAGAGCGGCCTGGTCTACAACCCGCTGACACGCCGCTATCGCCTTTCGTCGCGAGACGTCTCGGTCAATTACCTGATGCACTGCCGCAGGGAGCCGGCATGACATCCCAGCCGCAAGCGCTGCTGTTCGATCTCGACGGCACACTGGTCGACACCGCGCCGGACCTGGCCCGGGCGACCAACGCCCTGCGCGCCCACCATGGGCTCGAGCCGCTAGCCTACCCGTTGATCCGCGCGCAGGTCTCCAACGGCGGCAGCGCCCTGGTCGCCCTGGCGCTGGGGCTCGACAAGGAACACCAGGACCATGATGAAGCCCGGCAGTTCCTGCTCGAGGCCTATGGTGAAGCGCTGGCCGTGGAAAGTTGCCTGTTCCCTCACCTCGAGCGGTTGCTGGGTCGTTGGGAAGCCAGGAACCGGCCCTGGGGAATCGTCACCAACAAGCCCCGCGCCTATGCAGCGCCCCTCGTCGAGGCGCTCGGTCTGACACCAGGAGCGCTGCTGTGCGCCGATGACCTGCCGCAGCGCAAACCGGCCCCTGAGCCGCTATGGGCCGCCGCCGAACAGCTCGGCGTATCTCCGTCGCGATGCTGGTACATCGGCGACCATGTGCGCGACATGCAGGCGGCACGCGCCGCCGGCATGGTCGCCGTCGCCGTCGGCTACGGCTACATCGAGGAGGGAGACGACTACCGGGAGTGGCCGGCCGACCTGTGGTTCGAGACCTGCGAGACGCTGGTCGAGGCCCTGCTGCAGCCCGCCTGAGTTACCAGGCAGGCTCCAATTGCTTACTTGGGCGGCTGGGCGTCGAAACGCTCGCCGTTATGCCCCTTGCTATCCGGCCCCATCAACCACAGGTAGGTGGGCATGATCTCCTCCGGCGTGCGAAGGGTATTCGGATCCTCCCCCGGATAGGCATTGACGCGCATCGCCGTGCGGGTTGCCCCGGGGTTGAGCGAGTTGACGCGCAGCGTGCCCAGATGCTCGACCTCATCGGCCAGCACTTCCATGAAGCCTTCGGTGGCGAACTTGGACACTGCGTAGGCGCCCCAGAACGCCCGCCCCTTGCGTCCTACGCTGGATGAAGTGAAGACCACCGAGGCATCGGGCGAGGCCTGCAACAGTGGCAACAGGGCCTGGGTCATCCAGATCGGCCCATTGATGTTGACCTGCATCACCTGCTCCCAAAGCTCCGGATTGTACTGCTCGAACGGCGTGATGCGGCCAAGCAACCCGGCATTGTGCAGGATACCGTCGAGGCGACCGAATTCCTTGTCCAGGGTCTCGGCCATGTCGTGGTAGTCCTTGCGTGTGGCGCCTTCGAAATTGAGCGGGAAGATGGCCGGCTGCGGACCGCCTGCGGCCTCGATCTCGTCATAGACCTTTTCCAGCTTGGCGATCGTACGGCCTAGCAGAATCACCGTGGCGCCATGGCGAGCAAAGGCCAGGGCAGCCGCACGGCCTATGCCATCACCGGCCCCCGTCACGAGGATGATGCGATCGGAGAGCAGGTCGGCGGGCGCCGCATAGTCGATCTTGCAGGTCATCTTGACTCCTTGGACGATGCCAGCCCCTTACAGGGACTGGCGCAGGAAATCGTTGGCAAGCCCGGCAGCGCTACTGTCGGGGTAGTCGTCACGCACGCGCTCGAGCAGCCCGCGGCTCTCTTCGATTTCACCCTGGCGCGCCTTGATCAGGCCGAGCTTGTACAGGGCGTCGGGCACCTTGCTGCTTTGCGAGAAGTTATCGATGACCTGGCGAAAAGCGGCTTCCGCCTGGTCCAGGTTGGCTTCCGCCGAATGCAGCTCGCCCAGCCAATAATAGCCGTTGGCGGTCAGGCTGGTATCGGGGTAGTCCTGCACGAAGGCAGTAAAGGCCGCGATTGCCTCGTCGAACTGACGCGCCTGAACCTTGGCGAAGGCAGCCTGGTAGGCGCCTTGGGCGTCGGGGCTGTTGCCGCTCGGCGAGGGAGTCTGCGCCACCTGCCGAGCCGACTCCTCATCGACCGCCGGGTTGGCCTCGATACCGGCGCTGCCGGCCATCAACCGCTCGTCGAGGTCGAGGTACTGCTGGCGGGTCTGGTTGCGCAGCTGCTCGAGCTGGTGGCGCAGTTCCTCGATCTGGCCACGCAACTGCTGGATCTCGCGCTGGTGCTCCTGCAACTGGTTGTACATCACCAGGCTGCCGCCGGCTTCTTCACGTACCTCGGCCTGTTCGAGAAATCCTCGCGGCTGTGCGGTGCGGTCCTCGACGATCGGGCGCTGCTGGGCTTCTACAAGGCTCATCACGGACAGCGGGAGCACCAGGGCTCCCGCGCCGCACAGCCTTTTCAGACTGTGTCTCATGCTTTACTCCATTGGCGCACGATTGCGCCAGTTCGCTCAGTAGGCAAACACAACGCGGCGATTCTGGGCACCGGCATCCTCGCTGCTGCCACGCACCGCCGGACGCTCTTCGCCATAGCTGACCACTTCCAGCTGTGACGGGGAGACGCCCTGCACCTCGAGGAAGCGCTTCACCGAGTTGGCGCGGCGCTCACCCAAGGCCATGTTGTACTCGCGAGTGCCACGCTCGTCGGTGTGGCCCTGCAGGACGACACGAGCATTGCCGTTGGAGCGCAGGAAGCGGGCATGAGCGACCAGTACCGACTCGAATTCGGGGCGGATATTGTCGCGGTCGAAATCGAAATAGATGGTGCGGACATCGGGGATGCGCCCATCGGCTTGCTGGCCGGCGCGATCGCCGCTGACGCCGGAGCCACTGACTTGGCCCGAGCCGGCGGTACCGGTACCGGCACCGCCATTGGCGCCTGTGCCATCCATGGACCCGTCACGGCTTCCCCCGGTGCTCGAACAGCCGGCAACCAGAGCCAGGGACAGGGCAATTGCCAGGGTTCTGGCATGCGACTTGAATTGCATCGTCAAACTCCTCACAGGATTCGAGTGACACGTACCGTTAGTTCAGGAATGGTGACCATGCAGGTTCGCGCACGTCACCCCGCGCCGAAGGCAGCCGATAGGACGCTCGTCCATCGGCCGACACGGCCCCCAACACCCCGCTGTTACCTTGCTGGGTGGCGAAGATTACCATGGTCCCGTTGGGCGCAACACTAGGGGATTCATCTCCACGAGTGTCGCTGAGGACGACCAGGCGACCGGACCCCAGATCCTGTCGCGCCACCTGATAGCCGTTGTTGCTGCGATGGACCAGAAACAGCGTTTCACCGTCCGGGGAAATACGTCCCCGGGCATTGTAATTGCCTGTGAATGTCAATCGCTCGGCCTCGCCGCCACCGAAGCTGTAGCGATAGATCTGAGGCCCACCGCTGCGATCCGAGGTGAAGACCAGACTGCGCCCGTCAGGTGCCCAGGAGGGTTCGGTATCGATGCTCGAACTGTTGGTGATACGTTCGAGATTGCGTGACCCCACGTCCATGACATAGATATCCGGCTGCCCATCCTTCGACAGGGTCATGGCCAAGCGACGCCCATCCGGTGACCAGGCGGGCGCGCCGTTTATCCCCTCGAACGAAGCGATACTGGTCCGCTGCCCGGTATTCACATCCTGCACGTAGATCGCCGGCCGCTCGGTCTCGAAGGAGACATAGGCCAGCCGGCGGCCATCAGGCGACCACGCCGGAGACAGGATCGGCTCGCGCGAACTCAGCACTTGCTGACTGTTGTGGCCATCGGCATCGGCAACGTAGAGGGCGAACTGGATGTCGTCACCGGTACCTTGGGCGGTGACGTAGGCAATCCGGGTCGAAAACGCCCCGCGAATGCCGGTAACGGCCTCGAAGATCTGGTCGCTGATGTAGTGGGCGCCGGCGCGAAGCTCGTTGCCACCTGCGCTGACGTTCTCACCGATCATGCGACGCTGACCGCTGACGTCCATCAGCTCATAGCGTATGCGATAGCCGTCGGCCCCACGGCTGACTTGGCCCACGACCAGGTAACGCACGTCGAGTGCACTCCACTGACCGTAGCGTACCTCGTCGCCGGAGCTGGGCCGATCGTACATGGCATCGCGTGGCAGTGGCTCGAAGTATCCGCTGCGCTGCAGATCGTCACTGATGATCTGGGCCACGTCCTCGGGCAATTCCTCGCCGTCGGCCGCGAACGGCACGATGGCGATGGGGGTTGCCCGATCGCTGCCGCGGGTGATTTCGATGGTCAGGTTATCCTGGGCATGTGCGAGCGCACCGAACATCAACAGCACGGCACTCAGCCAGGTAGTCATCAGGGCTTTCATCAGCGTACATCTCCCGGTGTGAATCGCAGATTGAACTGGCGGAAGTCACGTTGCGCCGCTGGCGGCAATTGGCGCAATTCGTTGAACGGTGCAGCAGCCTCCACCGCCTGAACCGCGGAGCGATCGAAGCTGCTGTCTCCGCTGCTCTGGGTAATGTTAGCGCCAAACAACTCACCCGAGGGGCCCAACCGCACCTGAACCGTAGCACTCAGTGCATTGCTGGCCCCAGGCGGGATTACCCAAGCCTGTTCCACCGCGCGGCGGACCAGGTTGATGAAACTGTTGGCCGCTTCCTGGCCCTGCCGGGCATCGGCCACGGCATCCGACTCGCCCTCGATGGCCCGGTCGAGCCCCTGGGACGCGGCCTCGGCCGCGCGCCGCGCTTCTTCCTCGCGCTGACGACGAGCCTCCTCCTCACGGCGACGTTGCTCCTCGGCCTCGCGCTGGCGCTGGGCTTCCGCTTCGGCCTCGCGCTGGCGCTGAGCTTCCGCCTCGGCCTCGCGCTGCCGTTGAGCCTCCGCCTCGGCCTCGCGCTGCCGTTGAGCCTCCGCCTCGGCCTCGCGCTGCCGTTGAGCTTCCGCCTCGGCCTCGCGCTGCCGTTGAGCCTCCGCCTCGGCCTCGCGCTGGCGCTGGGCTTCCGCCTCGGCCTCGCGCTGGCGCTGGGCTTCCGCTTCGGCCTCGCGCTGGCGTTGAGCCTCCGCTTCGGCCTCACGCTGGCGTTGAGCTTCCGCTTCGGCCTCGCGCTGGCGTTGAGCTTCCGCTTCGGCCTCGCGCTGGCGTTGAGCTTCCGCTTCGGCCTCTTGCTGACGCTGGCGCTCGGCTTCCTGTTCCTCGCGCAGGCGGGCCTGGCGCTCCGCCTCCTCGGCGCGCCGCTGCGCTTCCGCCTCGGCTTCCTGTCTCTCTTCCTGCAGGCGGCGAGCCTCTTCCTCTCGCGCCGCCTGCTCCTGCTCGGCCTGACGCGCCTGCTCTTCGGCCGCTTGACGTTCGGCCTCCTCGCGCGCCTGTTCCTCGGCTTCGGCCTGTTGCGCCTCTTCCTCCGCCTGGCGAGCCGCAGCACGCGCACGAGCCTCCTCGGCACGCTGGGCCTGGTCGGTGGTGGTCTCGGTGCTGACCAGCGTGGCCTGGACGATCGAACTCGTCTCGGACTCCGGCTGCCGCTGGGGCAAGCTGACCACGCTGAGCACCACGACCAACACGTGCAGGCCAATGGCCAGCAGTGCAGGCACGCCATAGCCGACCGGACGGTCGTTTACGTGGGCAGGGCCTTGCCGGCGTTGGGCCATCACGTCTTTCAATTTCCTCATCTAGAGGCCCCTAATCACGCGGCGGCGGCTCGGAAATCAACCCGACGTTGGCCACACCGGCCACCTGCAGGGTGCTCATCAGGGTCACGATCTCGCCATAGGGCACGTAGCGGTCGCCACGCACCATGACCGGCGTATTCGGTTGACGCTCGAGCAGAATGATCACACGATCGGCCAGTTCGTCGAGATCGACGTTCATCTCCTCACCACCGATCGACAGGAAGTAACCTCCTTCGCGGTCTACCGATACGATGATCGGATCACGGTCCTCCTGGGCCTCGATCGGCTCGGACGTGACCTGGGGCAGCTCGACCTGCACTCCCTGAGTCAGCATCGGAGCGGTAATCATGAAGATGACCAGCAGCACGAGCATGACGTCGATGAAGGGAACGACGTTGATCTCCCCCATCGGCTTGCGGCGCCCACTGCGGTTGAACGGTCCATGCATGTCGCGACTCCCTCAGGCGGCGCCGGCTTCACTGCGACCCTGCAGATTGCGATGCAGGATGGAGTGGAACTCCTCAGCGAAGTCCTCGTACTTGCCCAGCATGCGATCGGACTCGGATGACAGGCGGTTGTAGAAGATGACCGCGGGGATGGCGGCAAACAGGCCCATGGCGGTAGCGATGAGCGCCTCGGCGATCCATGGCGCCACGGTTGCCAACGTGGCCTGCTGGGCCATGGAGAGTGACTGGAACGAACCCATGATGCCCCATACGGTACCGAACAGGCCGATATAGGGGCTCGCCGAGGCCACCGTGGCCAGGAACACCAGGTGCAGGGTCAAGCGCTCCTCTTCCCGAGACCAGGCCACGCGCATGCTGCGCTGAACGCCGTCGAGAATGGCCTCGGCGCTCTTGGTCTTGGCCATCAGGCGGTTGAACTCGCGGAAGCCGGCACGGAAGACGTGCTCGGCGCCCTGGGTCTCCTGCTCCGATGGTGTATCACGGTAGAGTTCGTTGAGATCGACCCCCGACCAGAAGCGCTCTTCGAAGGCCTGGTGCGCGCGGCGTGCCCGGCGCATCACGAAGGTGCGCTGGAAGATCACCACCCAGGAGAGTATCGAGCCTATCACCAGGATCAGCATGACCAGCTGCACCACGGTGCTGGCGCTCATGATCAGGTGCGGTATTGACATGGAGTCGTTCACGGGCTTCCTCGCTGATCTTGCAGTTAACCGTTGAGAACCGCGGCCAGTGCCGGCGGCCAAGGTGTGGGTTTGAGACGCGCGGCATCCACACAGGCGATGTCGACCCGCGCCTCGCATAAGGGTTCCCCGCCACGCTGCACCGACTGAACGAAACTCAGCCGGCAGCGACCGCTCGATTCCACGGCCGCCGTGACCGAAAGGTCGTCGTCGAGCCGGGCGGGCTTGGCATAACGGCAGTCCAGGCGATGCACCACCAGTTGAATGCCGGCGTCGAGCAATTCGCGTTGGGTGAAGCCGTGGTGGCGCAGCCACTCGCTGCGTGCCCGCTCCATGAACTTGAGGTAGTTGACGTAATAGACGATGCCGCCGGCATCGGTATCTTCGATGTAAACGCGCAACGGCAAGCGAAACTCACTCACGGTCGCACCTCGCCGCTCGCATCCAGTGACTGCTCGTGCGGTACCAGGTCGAAATGCAACCACGCCTGGCGCGTGACAACCCGGCCACGAGCGGTACGCATCATCAGCCCCTGCTGGATCAGATAGGGTTCGATCACGTCCTCGATGGTGTCACGCTCCTCGCCAATCGCCGCCGCCAGCGAATCGATCCCGACCGGGCCACCGTCGAACTTCTCGATCATGGCCAGCAGCAGGCGGCGATCCATGTGGTCGAGCCCGTGGTGATCGACATGCAGCATGTTCAACGCCTGATCGGCAATGGTGGCATCCACCCTGCCATCGGCGCGTACCTGGGCGAAGTCACGCACCCGCCGCAGCAGGCGGTTGGCGATGCGCGGGGTGCCGCGCGAACGCCGCGCCACCTCACGCGCGCCCTCGCGGTCTGCCTCGACGCCGAGCAGCCTCGCCGAGCGCGTCACGATCTCGGTGAGCTCGTCGATGTCGTAGAATTCCAGGCGCTGGACGATGCCGAAGCGGTCGCGCAGTGGCGAGGTGAGCAGCCCCGCACGGGTGGTGGCACCCACCAGGGTGAAAGGCGGCAGGTCGAGCTTGATGGAGCGCGCCGCCGGGCCTTCACCGATGACGATGTCGAGCTGAAAGTCCTCCATCGCGGGATAGAGGATCTCCTCCACCACCGGCGAGAGGCGATGGATCTCGTCGATGAATAACACGTCGCCCGGCTGCAGGTTGGTGAGCATCGCAGCGAGATCGCCGGCACGCTCGAGCACGGGGCCGGAGGTGGACTTCAGCCCTACCCCCATTTCCGCGGCAATGATATTGGCCAGGGTGGTCTTGCCCAGCCCCGGTGGGCCAAATACGAGTGTATGGTCGAGGCTCTCGTCGCGCCCCCGCGCGGCAGTGATGAATATCTCCAGCTGCTCGCGCACGCGCGGCTGTCCGATATATTCGGCCAGGCGCTTGGGGCGGATCGCGTAATCGACGCGACTCTCGCCATCTCGCTCGTCGGCGGCGATCAAGCGGTCATTGTGCATCATGTCGGATACTCGCGGCGCTCATGAACATTCTGGATAGCGATCCCTCTATCACCGGTCAGCAGACGACTTCTTGAGGCAGGTGGCAGGACTTCGCCCTAGCCGGCCATGCGCTTGGTCAGGGCTGCCTTGATCATGGCCTCGGTCGAGAGTCCCTCGTCGAGCCCGGAGAGCATCTTGGCTGCCTCGGTGGGCTTGTAGCCCAGGCTCACCAACGCGGCTTCGGCGTCTGCCAGGGGGTCCTGACGCTCCTTCCCTGCGCTGGGCACCGTCGCGACATCGGCCTGGCCGGTCGCGCCCGGATGCTCCCAGTGAGGGAAGCGGTCGCGCATCTCGATGATCAAACGCTCGGCGGTCTTCTTGCCGACCCCGGGCAGACGCGTCAGTGACTTGATGTCATCCTCCATCACGCAGCGGATGAACGCCGTCTCATCCATGCCCGAGAGGATGGCCAGAGCCAGCTTGGGACCGATGCCGTTGACGCGAATCAGCGCTCGGAACAACGCTCGCTCCTGTTCGCGGGCAAAGCCGAACAGCAGGTGGGCGTCCTCGCGCACGGTGAGGTGCGTAAAAAGTGAAACGGATTCCCCTACCCCAGGCAACGCCACCAGGGTCGTCATCGAGGCTTCGAGTTCATAGCCGACCCCGGCCACGTCCACGACCAGCCAGGGCGGTTGTTTATCGAGCAGGGTGCCACGCAGGCGTCCGATCATGGAGTTCGATATCCCGATCCGAATACATCCAGGCTCAAGGCCTTCCTGGCGCCACTATACTGGTCGCTCAAGCGGCTGACCAGTCTATGGTAAACGGTGTTCGAGAATTATTCTGCCGAAGGTGCCAACGCGCTTTCAAGGTTGGAAATCGCGCCAGGAGCCTCCACGGCGCCGCGAGCGATGCCCGCCGAAACTGCCGCGTGTAAGCAGGCCAAGCCTGGCGTGGGCATGCGTCAACGCAATGGCCAGCGCATCGGCGGCATCGGCTTGGGGAACCCCGTCGAGCCCCAGAACCGCCACCACCATGTGCTGCACCTGGGCCTTGGTCGCCCCGCCGCTACCCGTCACCGCCTGCTTGATCTGGCGCGGTCCGTACTCGTTCACCGGCAGGCCATGGTTGGCCGCGCAGACGATCGCCGCGCCGCGCGCCTGGCCCAGCTTGAGCGCCGAGTCGGGGTTCTTCGACATGAACACCTGCTCGATGGCCAGCTCTCCCGGGCGATGCAGGTCAATCAGCTCGGCAATGCCGGCGTAGATGCGCGCCAGGCGCTGGGGCAGCTCGACGTCCTGCAGGCGAATGCAGCCGCTGGCCACGTAGCGCGGCGTAGGCACACTCACGTCGAGCACGCCGTATCCGGTGGTACGCGAGCCCGGGTCGATGCCGAGAATCAGCACAGCACATGCTCGATCGAGGGATTCATGGCCAGGGTCATCGGACACCGCTCTTGTGGAATCGTCGTGAAACCGGCGCCCTGAGGGCGCCGGTCCGGTACATACTGCAACGAGAAGGCGGGAGCGTCACTCCTGCCCTTCCACCTTGGCCTTCTGGCGCAGGCGGATGTTGAGCTCGCGCAGCTGATCGCCACTGACCTCGCCCGGGGCGTCGGTCATCAGGCAGGCCGCACTCTGGGTCTTGGGGAAGGCGATCACCTCGCGGATGGTGCGCGCACCCGCCATCAGCATCACCAGGCGGTCGAGGCCGAAGGCCAGGCCACCATGGGGCGGCGCACCATAGTGCAGGGCGTCGAGCAGGAAGCCGAACTTCTCGCGGGCCTCCTCCTCGCCGATGCCGAGAATCTCGAACACGGTGCTCTGCATCTGCTGGTCGTGGATACGGATCGAACCGCCGCCAAGCTCGGTGCCGTTGAGCACCATGTCGTAGGCACGCGAGAGCGCCGCGGCCGGATTGGCCTTGAGCTCATCGGGGCTGCACGAGGGCGAGGTGAACGGATGGTGCAGCGGGCTCAGGCGACCGTTGTCGTCGGCCTCGAACATCGGGAAGTCGACCACCCACAGCGGCGCCCAGTCGCGGGTGTAGAGATTGAGGTCCTCACCCAGCTTGACGCGCAGCGCGCCCAGCGCCTCGTTGACGACATTGGTCTTGTCGGCACCGAAGAAGACGATATCGCCATCCTCGGCGCCGATGCGGTCGAGCAGCTCCTCGATCACGTTCTCCATGAACTTGACGATCGGCGACTGCAGGCCCTCGAGACCCTTGGCGCGCTCGTTGACCTTGATCCAGGCCAGGCCCTTGGCACCATAGATGCCGACGAACTTTGTATAGTCATCGATCACCTTGCGCGACATGCTGGCCCCGCCCGGCACCTTCAACGCCGCCACGCGGCCATCGGCGGCGTTGGCCGGGCCGGAGAAGACCTGGAAATCGACCTGCTTCATCAGGTCGTCGACGTCGACCAGCATCAGCGGGATGCGTAGGTCGGGCTTGTCGGAACCGTAGCGATCCATGGCGTCGGCCCAGGTCATGCGCGGGAACTCGGGCAGTTCGACGTCGAGCACGTCCTGGAACAGCTCGCGGATCATGGTCTCGGTAACGCCCATGATGTCCTCCTCTTCGACGAAGGAGGCCTCGATGTCGATCTGGGTGAATTCCGGCTGACGGTCGGCGCGCAGGTCCTCGTCGCGGAAGCACTTGGCGATCTGGTAATAGCGGTCGAAGCCCGCCACCATCAACAGCTGCTTGAACAGCTGCGGCGACTGCGGCAGGGCGAAGAAGCTACCCGGATGGGTGCGGCTCGGCACCAGATAGTCGCGGGCGCCCTCGGGCGTGGCGCGGGTCAGGATCGGCGTCTCGATGTCGAGGAAGCCCTGGCCTTCCAGGAAAGCACGCACATGGTGCGAGATGCGCGAACGCAGGCGCAGCTTCTCGATCATCTCGGGGCGGCGCAGGTCGATGTAGCGGTGCTTGAGGCGAACCTCCTCGCCAACCTTGCCATGCTCGTCGAGCTGGAACGGCGGCGTGGCCGCCGTGTTCAGCACTTCGACGTCCTTGGCCAGCACTTCGATCAACCCGGTGGGCATCTTGGGATTCTGAGTGCCCTCGGGGCGCAACCGCACACGGCCGGAGACGCGCAGCACGAACTCGCTGCGAGCGCGGTCGGCAGTGGCGAAGGCCTCGGCGGTATCGGGGTCGACCACGACCTGGGCGATGCCATCGCGATCGCGCATGTCGAGGAAGATCACGCCCCCGTGGTCACGGCGGCGGTGAACCCAGCCGCACAGGGTGACCGTCTGGTCCACCAGGGTCTCGTTGAGCTGGCCGCAATAATGGCTGCGCATGTCGTATCCTGTTTCGTTAAGCGTTGTCTGTGAAAAGATCGGTATGGGTCGCAGTCAGGCCGCGGCGCCGTCCTTCGCCGGCGCCTTGCTCTCCTTGCTTTCTCCGCCGCTGCTTCCCGAGTCGCCGGCCAGGTTCTTCTTGCTGCCGGACTTGAAGTCGGTTTCGTACCAGCCGCCACCGGCCAGACGGAAGCCCGCCGCGGAAACCAGGCGCCCAAGCGCCGGTGCTTCGCAGGCGGGACAGTCGGTCAGGGGGGCGGCGCTGAGCTTCTGGAGCTTCTCCAGACGATGGCCGCAGGCCTTGCACTGATATTCATAGATGGGCATGGTTCAATTCACTCCTGATTCGACAGCGCGCAACCAACGGCGATATAGGGTCGAGCGGCGCACTTTCCAAGCCTGCCGTGAAAGCCCGATAGTATAACGTGCCTGGCAAGGCCTGTCCCAGCCTTGCCGCGGCGAACCAACACAAGGAATCCAGCATGAAAGCCGTGATACTCGATGCCGCCAGCCTGGGCCCCGACGTCGATCTCGCCGCCATTCGCGACCGGGTCGATGCGCTGGACGTTCACCAGACCAGCACCACCGCCCAGAGCCGCGAGCGTCTGGCGGACGCCGAGGTCGCCATCGTCAACAAGGTCGTGCTCGATGCCGCCACCCTCGAGGCCCTGCCCGAGCTCAAGCTGATCTGCGTTCTGGCCACGGGCACCAACAACATCGACATGGCAACGGCCGAGCGCCTGGGCATCCGGGTACGCAACGTCACGGCCTACGGCACCGCCAGCGTGGCCCAGCACACTCTGATGATGATCCTGGCCCTGGCCAACCGCTTGCCGCTCTACCAGCGTGACGTGGCAGCCGGACGCTGGAACGAGAGCCCCTTCTTCTGCCTGATGGAGCACGGCACGCTGCAGCTCGAGGGCAAGCACCTGGTCATCGTCGGCCAGGGCGAGCTGGGCAGCCGCGTGGCGGCCCTGGCCGAGGCCTTCGGCATGCACGTGAGCTTTGCCGCTCGGCCGGGTAACGAAGGTAATGACAGCCGCCCCGGCCTCGCCGAGCTCGTTCCCGAGGCCGACGTCATCAGCCTGCACTGCCCGCTCACCGAGGCCACCCGCCACCTGGTCGACACCGACCTGCTCGCCACCTGCAAGCCCGGCGCCCTGCTGGTGAACTGCGCCCGCGGCGGCATCATCGACGAGGAAGCGGCACTACAAGCGCTGCGTGGCGGGCGCCTGGGCGGACTGGGTGTCGACGTGCTGCCGGCGGAACCGCCGCGGGAGGGCCACGCTCTGCTCGACGCTCTGGCCGAGCCGCTCAATCTGGTCGTCACGCCGCACAGTGCCTGGATCACTCCCGAGGCGCGCCAACGCATCGTCTCGCTCACGGCCGACAACCTGCGCGACTGGAAAGCTCAACGGAGCGGAACCTGACCATGCTGCACAACCTGGGCTCGATCAACATCGACCATTTCTACCGCGTGCCGCACCTGGTGCACCCCGGCGAGACGCTGGCCAGCCGCAGCTACCATGTCGGCCTCGGCGGCAAGGGAGCCAATCAGTCGCTGGCCATGGCCATGGCGGGAGGCCGGGTGTGTCACTGGGGGCGCCTGGGCCGACAGGACGGCTGGGCCCGCGATCGGCTGGCCCGCGCCGGTGTCGACGTTACCCATGTAGAGCTGGTCGACGAAGCCAGCGGCCACGCCCTCATCCAGGTCGACGACCGTGGCGAGAACGCCATCATCCTGCATCCGGGCGCCAATCACGGTTTTACCCGACAGCATCTCGACGCCCTGTGCCAGGCGGCTCGCCCCGGCGACTGGCTGCTGGTGCAGAACGAATGCAACGCGCTGCCTGAGCTGCTCGATTGCGCCCGTCGGCAGGGCCTCGCCATCGCCTTCAACCCCGCGCCCATGAGCGACACGGTACTCGCGCTGCCGCTGGAGGCCTGCCGCCTGCTGTTCGTCAACCGCGGCGAAGCCGCCTGGCTGACCGGGCTACCCGAGGAAAGCGACGCCCAGGTGCTGCTCGAAGGCCTGCGCGAGCGACTGCCCAGCACGGCCACGGTACTCACCCTGGGTAGCGAAGGCGCCTGGTACCAGTCGGGCGACGAGCGGCATTTCCAGCCCGCCCTGCCGGTCGAGCCGGTGGACACCACCGGGGCCGGCGACACCTTCATCGGCTACTTCCTCGCGGCACTGCAGGAGGGACGCCACGTGCCCGACTGCCTGGCGCTTGCCGCCCATGCCGCGGCGCTGGGCGTGCAGCACCCCGGCGCCGCCGACAGCATCCCGCCGCGCGACGAGGTCGAGCGGTATCTCACCCGACAATCCAGTACCTGACACCCACAAGGAGGCAACGTGTCGCATCCGATCATCTTCGATACCGACCCCGGCGTCGACGACGCCCAGGCCATCGCCATCGCCCTGCGCCACCCCGAGATCGAACTGCTGGGGCTGACCACCACCTACGGCAACGTCGACATCGAGACCGCCACCCACAACGCCCTGCTGCTGAGTGAGTTGGCCAGCTGTGAAATACCGGTCGCCCAGGGTGCCGCCGGCCCCATGGTCAAGCCGCGTCATCCCGCGCCGGCACACATCCACGGCGCCAACGGGCTGGGCAATATCGAGCTGCCCGACGTGAAGGGGAAGAAAGACCCGCGCAGTGCCGCGCAGTTCATCGTCGATACGGTGAATGCCCGCCCCGGCGAGGTCACGCTGGTCGCGGTCGGTCCAGTGGGTAACCTGGCCGCCGCCCTGCAGCTCGACCCCGCGCTCATCGAGAAGGTCAAGCATGTGGTGATCATGGGTGGCTCGATCCGCGAGGGCGGCAACGTCACGCCGGTGGCCGAGGCCAATATGTTCAACGATCCGCATGCCGCCCAACGCGTGCTCACCGCCGGCTGGCCGCTGACCCTGGTAGGGCTCGACGTCACCCATCGTTGCGTGCTCACACAGGCGCACATGCAGCGCATCGAGGCGGGCCAGGGCGAACTCGGCAAGGTGTTGGCCGGCAGCTACGCCTTCTACCGTGACTTCTATCGCGAATTCCTCGGCATCGACGGCTGCTGCCCGCACGACAGCTGCGCGCTGGCCTGGCTGCTGCGCCCGGAGTTGTTCACCACCGCCCCGGGGCACCTATCCGTCGTCACCGACGGCATCGCCGAAGGTCAGACCCTGTTCGCTCCCGAGGGCCGCGGCTTCATCCAGGAGCGCTGGTCGCAGACACCCCTGGCAGAAGTGTGCCTCGAAGTGGACGGCGAGGCAGTGGTCGAGTGGATTGCCGACACCCTGAGCTGAGCGGAGGTCAAAGGCAAACGAAACAATCCGGGTCGCGGCACTCCAGTGCTTCCAGCTCGACGTGGGTGACCCGGGCATTCGATGGCCCTTGCCATAGCCAATTGGCCACCTGGTTGACCGCCTCGCCATTGCCGCACAACAACACCTCGACCTGCCCGTCGGGCAGGTTCTTGGCGTAGCCGGTCAGGCCGTGCTGGAGCGCCTGCTCCTGCACCGCCCGGCGATACCACACGCCCTGGACCTTGCCGGCCACCAGTGCCTTTACGCAGCGCTTGCTCATTCTTCCCTCCTCGCTCCGTCAGTACGTACTCGTTCTTTCCAGTCTGGTCGCTTGCGTCAAGCCTGGACAGCGCACCGGAATCAACGCACAGGACCCGCAAGCGGGATTCCAGCCCCCTGCGCAATGCTCTAATCTTGATAATAGGGATGCGGCCTCGCCACAAGCAATGGCCGCCCCGATGGAGCGGTGCCACCCATCGCCTTCCAGACCACAACAATGGATCCTCACGAGGGAGATAACGCCATGCGGGTCTTCGACCACCCCGAGTTCGACCATCATCAGCAGATCGTCTTCGGCTGCGATGAAACCAGCGGGTTGCGCGCCATCATCGCCATCCACGACACCCGCCGCGGCCCCGCCCTGGGCGGCTTGCGCATCTATCCCTATGCCAGCGAAGACGATGCCCTGACCGACGTGCTACGTCTTTCGCGCGGCATGACCTACAAGTCGGCCCTGGCCGACCTGCCCCTCGGCGGCGGCAAGGCGGTCATCATCGCCGATCCCCGGCGTGACAAGACACCCGACATGCTGCGCGCGATGGGCAGGCTGGTGGAGTCGCTGGGCGGACGCTACATCACCGCCGAAGACTCCGGCAGCGGTGAAGAAGACATGCGCCTCATTCGCCAGGAGACCCTTCACGTCAGCGGACTGGGCCAGGGTGGCGCTTCCGGCGACCCCTCACCTTTCACCGCCCATGGCGTGTTCTGTGCGCTGAAGAGTGCCGTACGCCATCGTTTCGGTCGCGACGAACTCGAGGGACTGCGCGTGGCCATTCAGGGCGTTGGCCACGTCGGGGCGCACCTGGCCCGAGAGCTGCACGCGGCGGGGGCCGACCTGGTGTTGACCGACGTCGACCGCGACAGCCTGGGCATGCTGGTCGAGGAACTTGGTGCGCAGAGCGTGACGCCCGAGACAATTTTCGATGCCGAGGTCGACGTCTTCGCTCCCTGCGCCATGGGTGCGGTGCTGACCCCGGAGGTGACCGACCGGCTCAAGGCCAAGGTGGTCTGCGGGGCGGCCAACAACCAGTTGGCCACTCCCGAGGTGGCGGGACGCCTGCATGCCCGCGGCATCCTCTATGCCCCCGACTATGTCGCCAACGCAGGGGGTGTCATCGAGGTGGAAGCCCAACGTCACGACCGCTACGACCGGGATGCGGTGATGCGCCATGTGGAGCGGATCACCGCCACCGTCGACGAGATCCTCACCCGCGCCAGAAGGGAAGACAGAAACCCGGCGGAGGTCGCCGATCAACTGGCACGCGAGCGTCTCGAAGGCTGACACCAAGGCCGGGCGGATCAGCCGTCCGGTCTGCCTGCCGCCTCTCGGCGCCTTGTGTCGTTACATCACCAGCTCGCGCTTGACGAGAACTGCGCTGTTGCGCGGTACGACCTCGCGTCCCCTGGCCAGCAAATAGCTTCGCGTGAAGGCGGCACCGAACAGCAAGATCAGCGAACTGTAGTAGACCCACAGCAGGATCATCACTAACGAACCTGCAGCACCATAGGTCGACGCCGTGGCGGTATAAGCCAGATAAGAGGCGATGACACTGCGGCCGATGGCGAACAACAACGCCGTGACCAGTGCCCCTAGCAGCACGTCTCGCCAGCTCAGCACCACATCGGGCAGTACCTTGAAGATCGTGGCGAACAAGGCAGCGATCACCGCCAGGGAGATCAGGAACTCTGCCCCCGCCGTCACCGGACCGATCAGCGGGGTAGCATCGTCGACGGCCTGTAGCATGCCACGCAGCATCACACCGATCAGCAACGATACGAGCAGGATGAAACCGATGGCGAGCACCACCGCGAGGGACAATAATCGCTGCTTGAGAAAGACCAGGATACTGTTGCGGCTGGGTTTGGCGGTCACGCCCCAGATCATGTTGAGCGAGTACTGCATCTGGGCGAACACCGTGGTCGCCCCCACCAGCAGGCCCCCGAACCCGAGCAGTGTCGGCAAGATGCCCGACTCCTCGATACGCGACGCCGCCACCGCCTGCTCGACCGCTTTTGCCGCCTCTGCGCCCAGCGCTCCCTGCAACTGCGCGACGATCTGACCTTGGGCAGCCTCATCACCGAACACCACGCCGATCACGGCAACGGCAATGATCATCGTAGGGGCAAGCGAGAAGAGCGTGTAGAAAGCCAACGATCCGGCATAGCTGAACGCATTGCGCTCCAACCACAGGCTGAACGCCTGACTGACCGTATTCCACCAGAATCTGAATGAGAGACGAGACACGACACCTCCTTGGCCGACTGCTTCCTTTTTTTCAGCATACGCAATCGAAATGCTCCTGTCGGCCAAAGACTTGCATTGCAGCCCTCCTCAGCCCACGCCCATAATGTAGCCCCCGAGCCACCAGCGAAGGATACGCCGATGAACGATACCCATCATGAATTTGACTGTCTCGTATTCATCGGACGTTTCCAGCCCCCTCATCTTGGCCATCTGGCAGTGATCAACGAGGCCCTGCGCCATGCACGTCAGGTGATCGTTCTGGTGGGCTCCGCCTGGCAAGCGCGTTCGCTGCGCAATCCGTGGCGCTTCGACGAGCGACAGGAGCAGCTGCGCAGCTGTTTCGACGAGGAAGAGAACGCACGTCTGGAGATCGTGCCGTTGCTGGATGCGCTCTACAACAATGATGTCTGGGTGCGCGACGTACAGCGAAAGGTGCGCGACATCGCCGGCCATCATCATGCACGGTTGCCGCGCATCGGCCTGATCGGCGCCAGCCGCGGCCAGTCGAGCTATTACCTGACGCTGTTTCCCCAGTGGGAGTCGGTCAGCGTACCGCTGGTCGACGGTATCTCGGCCAGTCAGATCCGCGAGCGCCTGTTCCGCTCGCCCTCTTCCACCGAAGACTACCTCAGCACCGGGGCGACCCACGATCTGCCACCCGGGGTATGCACGGCACTTCGCGATTTCGCGGGCAGCGACGCCCACCTGCAACTGATGGAGGAACAGAAGCTGCTCGACCAGTATCGCCAGGCCTGGGCCAATGCGCCCTACCCGCCCATCTTCGTCACCGTCAACGCCGTGGTGGTGCAATCGGGTCACGTGCTGCTGGTGCGCCGCACCGCGGCACCCGGCAAGGGACTGCTGGCGTTGCCCGGCGGCTTCGTCAACCCGCACGAACGCCTGCTCGACGCTTGCCTGCGCGAGCTACGCGAACGGGTAAGGCTCAAGGTACCGGAACCGGTGCTGAAGGGCTCGCTGCGTGGCCAGCGCCTGTTCGACGAGCCCCATCGCAGCTGGCGCGGCCGAACCCTGGCCGAAGCCTTCTACTTCGCCCTTCGCCCCGACCAGCAACTACCCCGGCTCAAGCCGGTCAAGGGCGGCGACCACGCGCGCTGGGTGCCATTGGCCGAACTCGAACCGGATAGCCTGTTCGAGGACCACTTCTTCATCATCCAGAATTTTCTCGGCCTGCCGGCCGATTTCGGCGGGATATAAAAGTGCTTCACGGATCGGCGAGCGGCCCAAGCGAAAGGCGCCCGGAGCACAGGAGGCGGAGCATATGGGGTATATGTGACGCCTCCGAGCACCGCGTAACGCAGCGATTCGTGGAGTGCTTTTCTAAGCCTGCAGGAAGTCGCGCGGCAGCTTCATCATCTGCCTCCACAGCTTCTCGACTCCCGGCTTGTGAACCAGCGAGCAGCGATAGAGGCGAATCTCCAGCGGCACATCCCATTTCTCGCCGCCGGCGCGTACCAGCTTGCCGCTCTTGAGTTCTTCGCGCACACAGAAGTCGGGAATCCAGGCCAGTCCCACGCCCTGCAGTACCATGCCCTTGAGGCCCTCGGCCATGGCGGTCTCATAGACGGTGCGCAGGCGCAGGCGCAATGGATCGTTCTTCAGCAGCATGCGTACGCTGCGCCCGAGGAAGGCGCCCTGGGTATAGGCCAGGTAGGGAATGGTGTCCTTGCTCTCGAGGCTGTACCGCGGCTTGCCCTTGGCGTCGGGGAGACTGACCGGCAGCATCTTGACCTGGCCGATGGAAAACGAGGGGAACACCTCGGCATCCAGCTGCATGGTGGCGTAGGGGTCGTGATAGGCCAGCATCAGGTCACAGTTGCCTTCGCGCAGCACGTGTATGGCCTCGCCCACGTTCATGGCGACGAGCCGTGTCGGCAGTTCCCCGAGCCCCTCCTGCAACCGCGAGATCCATTCGGGATAGAAACTCAGCGCAAGGGAGTGGGCAGCGACGATGTCCAGTGCCTCGCGCGCCATGGAGACGCCACGCAGGTGGCCCAGGCACTCGTTGAGCTGTTCCACCAGGTTGCGTGCCGTGATCAGGAACAGCTGGCCTTCCGGGGTCAGATTGATGGGGGTGGTCGATCGATCGACGAGTATCACCCCTACCGCCTGTTCCAGTGCGCGAATACGACGACTGAAGGCCGGCTGGGTGACATGACGCTGCCGGGCGGAGGCAGAGAAGCTGCGGGTGCTGGCCAGGGCCACGAAATCTTCCAGCCACTTGGTTTCGAGATTCACCGCGACTCCCGCTGACAGCCATCACAGTTTGAGGTAAGCGCACCGCGGTGCGCGGCCTTTGCAGGCAGCGCCTAATGTACCCTAGCCGCTGCCCGAACCCAAGCGTCGCTATGCCTTACTGGATCGGTGCCGTGAGGTAGGCGGCGCGTGAGATCAGCTTGCGCCACAGCGGCCGGTTGTGCAGCTCCTCGTAACCGATACGGCGACACACCGCGAAGTCGCGCTCGAGCATGCGATGTACCTCGTCGGCAAAGCCCCGATCGGGAATGAAGGCGGTGATCTCGAAGTTGAGACGAAACGATCGGTTGTCGAGATTCACCGTGCCCACGGCCGCCGCCACGTCATCGATCAGGATCACCTTCTGGTGCATGAAGCCGGGCTGGTAGCGATAGACCTTGACCCCCGCGCGCACCAGGTCGGGCAGGAAGGAGAAAGCCGACAGGTAAATCAGCAGGTGATCGGGATGCTCGGGCATCATGATCCGGACGTCCACCCCGCGCATCGCGGCCAGGCGCAGGGCATCCTGCACACCTTGATCGGGAACGAAGTAGGGACTGGTAACCCATAAACGCTCATGGGCACTGTGGATGGCGTGCTGTACCAGCAGGCTGGCGGTTTCCTGTCGATCGGCCGGTCCCGATGGCACGATGACGACGTTCTGGCACTCGTCGCAGACCACCTGCGGCTCCCAGCTCAGGTTGATGACCTCACCGGTGGCCCAGTGCCAATCTTCCCAGAAGGCCTCCTGGAGCCCCAGGACGCTGGGGCCGGTAAGTTTCAGATGCGTGTCGCGCCAGGGCCCATGTCGCGGGTGCTGCCCGAGGTATTCGACACCGACGTTGAATCCGCCGAGCCAGCCTTGGCCTCCGTCCACCACGAGAATCTTGCGATGGTTACGAAAATTGAGCTGGAAGCGATGCTTGAAACCGCGTGACGAGCGGAAAGGACTGACTTCGACGCCGGCATCTCCGAGCTCGCTCAGGTAGCCTTCGGCCAGCTTGCGGCTACCGACCTCGTCATAGAGGAAATAGACCCGCACGCCCCGCCTCACGGCGCGCAGCAGATGTTCTTTGAGCCGCTGCCCCAGCGCATCGTGGCGAACGATGAAGAACTGCACCAGCACGTAGCGCTGGGCCGAATCGATACCGGCGAAGATACTGTCGAAGGTGCTCTTGCCGTCGACGAGAAGCTCAGCCTGGTTACCGCTGGTCAGGGGCATCATGGCAAGGCGCTCCACGGCCCTCACGTCAGGGCTATGCACGTCGGCAAGAAAAGGATCGAGGCGCCAGCGCTGGTCGGCAAGAATACGCCTCAGCACGGTATCGCGCTCGCCACGGGCAGAAATGTAACCGTAGAAGCGCGGTCGGCCGAAGATCCAGTAGGCGGGTACGGCGACATAGGGAAACGTCACCAGGGAGATGATCCAGGCCACGGCCCCCTGCGAGGTGCGACTGGAGAGCAGCGCCAGTATCGCCGAGAGGAAACCCAGCAGGTGTACCATGAAGATTGCCAGGCCCATTAGCCAGGATGCCATGATCTCTCCCTGAAAAAACAGCGGTCTGCAGCATACCCTAAGCGACGACGGCCCCGCCAGTTGGCGGGGCCGTCGGGAAAGCCAACAGTTGAAGCGAGGCGTGCCGGGATCAAGCCAGCCCCGGCCAAGCCCGAGCTCCTCTACGCACGCTCGGCGATGATCGCCTTCCACTTGGCGGGGCCTGTCTGGTGCACCGAGGTGCCCTGGCTGTCGACCGCCACGGTGACCGGCATGTCCTCGACCTCGAACTCGTAGATCGCCTCCATGCCCAGGTCGGCAAAACCCACCACGCGCGACTTCTTGATCGCCTGTGCCACCAGATAGGCCGAACCACCCACCGCCATCAGGTAGACCGCCTTGTTGTCGCGGATCGCCTCGATGGCGGCCGGCCCGCGTTCGGCCTTGCCGACCATCCCCAGCAGGCCGGTCTCCTCCAGCATGGTGCGGGTGAATTTGTCCATCCGCGTGGCCGTGGTGGGACCCGCCGGGCCGACCACCTCGTCACGTACCGGATCGACGGGGCCCACGTAGTAGATGAAGCGCCCCTTCAGATCGACCGGCAATTCCTCACCCTTGGCGATCATGTCGACCATGCGCTTGTGGGCAGCGTCGCGGCCGGTGAGCAGCTTGCCGTTTAGCAGCAGGGTGTCGCCCGGCTGCCAGGTCTGGACATCCTCGGGGGTAACCGTATCGAGATTGACGCGCTTGACGTTGTCGCCCGCCTCGCGGGTGATCTCCGGCCAGTCCTCGAGCTTGGGAGCAGGCAGCGCCGCGGGGCCAGTTCCGTCCAGGGTGAAATGGGCATGTCGCGTGGCGGCGCAGTTGGGGATGATCGCCACCGGCTTGTTGGCGGCGTGGGTCGGGTAATCCTTGACCTTGATGTCGAGCACCGTGGTCAGGCCACCCAGGCCCTGGGCGCCGATACCGCTCTTGTTGACCTTGTCGAACAGCTCCAGACGCAGTTCCTCGGCGCGATTGGACGGGCCACGCGCTTGCAGCTCCTGGATGTCGATGGGATCGAGCAGCGCCTCCTTGGCGATCTCCATGGCCTTTTCGGCGGTACCGCCGATACCGATGCCGAGCATCCCGGGCGGGCACCAGCCGGCCCCCATCTTGGGCAACTGCTCCATCACCCAGTCGACCACGTTGTCGGAGGGGTTGAGCATGGCGAACTTCGACTTCGCCTCGCTGCCACCGCCCTTGGCCGCCACGTGCACTTCGACGGTGTCGCCCGGTACCAGCTTGTGGTGGATCACTGCCGGCGTGTTGTCGCCGGTGTTCTTGCGCTTGCCGTCCGGGTCGGCCAGTACCGAGGCCCGCAACACGTTGTCAGGTAACTGGTAGGCACGGCGTACGCCCTCGTTGATCATGTCGTCGAGGCTCATGTCAGTCTCGAAGCGCACGTTCATGCCCACATGCACGAAGACGGTAACGATGCCGGTATCTTGGCAGATCGGCCGGTGCCCCATGGCACACATGCGCGAGTTGATCAGGATCTGGGCGATGGCATCCTTTGCCGCCGGGTTCTCCTCCCGCTCGTACGCCGCCGCCATGGCGTCGATGAAATCCTTGGGGTGGTAATAAGAGATGTACTGCAGGGCATCGGCGACGCTCTGGATCAGATCGTCCTGGCGGATCACGGTCATGTGAAAGGAACTCCTCGGCAGTGTCGGCATGCCCGCTTCTGGATTCGCAGAGCGAAGCGGCGGGCTCGAACGGTGGCGAATTATACCGTATCGGGTCCTGTTCGACAGGGTTGTGCCGCCAAGGTCGAATGGATGGCAGCATGACGGAAGATAACGGTATAAACCCAGAGCCTCAGCCTGGCTGGCAGCGCGGGCATCGATACAGCCGCCGCGAGGCAATGCTCTCCCGTATTACCAAACTCCCACAGTCATGGCATGGCAGCCCGTCGCGCTCGTAGACGGCAAAGCGACACAATCGCCGGCTCTCGCCTCGGCGGCGTGCGGCAGCGGCCCATTCGTCCCGGTTGGTCACGCCCGCCTGGTCGTAGGCTCGCCGCGTCACGTCGAGAATGGCGCGCGCCAGCAGCGCCAGACGCTCCTCCCCCAGCTCCGCGGGCTTCTCTCTGGGGGAGACGCCGGCGAAGAACAGGATCTCGGAGCGCAGGTAGTTGCCAATGCCGGCGAAGAGCGCCTGATCGAGCATCAGCCCGCCTAGCCTGCGCCGTGCAAAACGCGGCTCGGCCAGGCGTGCCATGACCTGCTCCGGAGTGACGCCGTGGGTCAAAAGATCGGGGCCAAGCCGGGAGAGGAATGGATGCTCATCGAGCCTGTCGGCCGGCCATAGCGAGACGTCGGAAGCACTGTAGAGACTGGCCGAACGCCCTTCCGCGGTCAGTCGAACCCGCAGCGAGCGCTGGGTGTCCGGCTCGCGCTCGGCGTCGTGCAGCTTCCATACGCCGTAGAGCTGGTTGTGGGAATAGAGCACGCGACCGTCGTCGAAGCGGGTCAGCAGCGCCTTGCCCCAGCTGTCCACCGCCGTGACCTCACGCCCCACCAGCGAATCGGCCGCGGCGGCTAGCTCGGGGAAGGCGAACCACACGGACTCCAGCCTTTTGCCGGCGAGCTGCTCATGCAGGCGATCGGCGGCACGGCGAATCTCAGGGCCTTCGGGCATCCCTTTTCCTTACGATCTCAGCAACGAATCCGGCTATCATGGCCCGCTCGGGGCTGATCCGCGGACAGGCCTGCCAGGAGGCGCTGTAAATACTTCCCTGTACGCTACATTCGACATCCATGTCGAATGACCTCCTCTTCGGCCTGCTCCCGGCGCCCCTCGCTCCGTGGCGGGCGCAGCAGGCAATCAACGATGCCTACCCAAGCGCCAGCTGCCGCTCCTTCAATTCATGCAGCCGGTCGCGAAGCCGTGCTGCCTCCTCGAACTCCAGGTTCTGGGCCGCCTCGAACATGGCGTCCTCGACTCGCGCGACCTCCTTGACCAGTTCGCTCGGAGATAGCTCGGAGAGATCGTAGATCGCCGCGCCCTCGGCCACCTTGCGCTCGCTGCGCCGGCCCTTGCCCTTGCGGCCGGGTGCCTGGGCCGCCTCCATGATGTCGGCCACCGAGCGGGTCACGGTGGTGGGCGTGATGCCGTGCTGCTCGTTGTGGGCGACCTGCTTGGCGCGGCGCCGCTCGGTCTCGTCGATGGCGCGGCGCATGGAGTCGGTCACGCGGTCGGCGTAGAGAATCGCCTTGCCGTGGGCGTTGCGCGCCGCCCGGCCGATGGTCTGGATCAGCGAGCGCTCGTTGCGCAGGAAGCCTTCCTTGTCGGCATCAAGGATCGCCACCAGAGAAACCTCGGGAATATCGAGACCCTCGCGCAGCAAGTTGATGCCCACCAGTACGTCGAACTTGCCCAAGCGCAGGTCACGAATGATCTCCACCCGCTCCACTGTGTCGATATCGGAGTGCAGGTAGCGCACCCGTACGTCGTGCTCGTCGAAATACTCGGTAAGGTCTTCCGCCATGCGCTTGGTCAGGGTGGTGACGAGTACCCGTTCGCCCACCTCGGTACGCAGGCGGATCTCGGAGAGCAGGTCGTCGACCTGGGTCGAGGCCGGGCGTACCTCGATCTCGGGGTCGACCAGGCCGGTGGGGCGCACCACCTGTTCCACCACTTGCCCGGCGTGCGCGGCCTCGTAGGGGCCGGGCGTGGCCGAGACGAAGATCGTCTGCGGGCAGATGCGTTCCCACTCCTCGAAGGTCATGGGCCGGTTGTCCAGCGCCGAGGGCAGGCGGAAGCCGTACTCGACCAGGGTTTCCTTGCGCGAACGGTCGCCCTTGTACATCCCGCCCACCTGGGGAACGCTGACGTGTGACTCGTCGATGAACAGCAGCGCATCGTCGGGCAGGTAGTCGAAGAAGGTGGGCGGCGGCTCGCCAGGGTTTCGCCCCGAAAGGTAGCGCGAGTAGTTCTCGATGCCGTTGCAGTAGCCCAGCTCGTTCATCATCTCGAGATCGTAGAGCGTGCGCTGCTCGAGGCGCTGGGCTTCCACCAGGCGGTCGTTCTTGCGCAGCCACTCCAGCCGCTCGATCAGCTCGGCCTTGATCCGATCGGCAGCCGAGATGATCGTCTCCCGCGGCGTCACGTAGTGACTCTTGGGATAGATGGTCATGCGCGGCACGTGGCCGCGCACCTCACCGGTCAGCGGATCGAACAGACGGATCGAGTCGATCTCGTCGCCGAACAGCTCGACCCGTACCGCCTCCTCGTCGGAATCGGCCGGATAGATGTCGATCACGTCACCGCGCACCCGGTAGGTACCGCGCTTGAAGTCCATGTCGTTGCGGGTGTACTGCAGCTCCGCCAGGCGGCGCAGGAAGGAGCGCTGGTCGATCAGCTCGCCGCGGGTGAAGTGCAGGCGCATCTTGAGGTACTGGTCGGGATCGCCGAGACCGTAGATCGCCGACACCGAGACCACGATCAGCGCATCGCGCCGCTCGAGCAACGCCTTGGTGGCCGAGAGACGCATCTGCTCGATGTGGTCGTTGATCGAGGCATCCTTCTCGATGAAAGTATCCGACGAGGGTACGTAGGCCTCCGGCTGGTAGTAGTCGTAATAGGAGACGAAGTACTCGATGGCGTTGTCCGGGAAGAAGGACTTGAACTCGCCGTAGAGCTGCGCGGCCAGGGTCTTGTTGGGCGCCATGACGATGGTTGGTCGCTGCAACCGCTCGACCACGTTGGCCATGGTGAAGGTCTTCCCCGACCCGGTCACGCCGAGCAGCGTCTGGTGGGCCAGTCCTGATTCCAGTCCCTTGATCAGGCTCTCTATGGCGGCAGGCTGGTCGCCGGCGGGCTCGAAATTGGCATTGAGGCGAAACGGCTTGCTCATGACGACTCCAGACGAACTACAGGCGCCATGCGGCGCCTGGGCGGAACGTACCGATAGCGGGAAAACAGTATAAGACCGATTCCCGGGTTACGCTTCGGCGACATCGGCGGTGCGCGTGGTAACCTCCACGGTGGCGCTGGTCATCAGGCGATGTATCGGACACTTGTGGCTGATCTCCTCGAGCCGGGCCCGCTGCACTTCGTCCTCGATGCCGTGAAAGGTCATCACCACTTCGAGTCGATAAGTGCCCTTGCGTTCCTCGCTGTCATCGCGGTTGACTCTGACGCTGACCCCCTCGAGCGGCCACTGCTTGCGCTGGGCGTACATCTGCGCGGTGATCGCCTTGCAGGCGCCGAGGGAAAGGTCGAAATAGTCGTGCGGATCCGGTGCACTGCCCTCGCCACCGAAGGCCTTGGGCACGTCCACATGGAGATCCTCGAAACCCGCTATCTGAACCCGCTGCCGGAAGATGCTGTTGCGCTCGCTGACGATCTCGATGGTCTTGTTCATGGACGACTCCGCCTGGTTACTTGACCTCGATGGGTAACTTGAGGGCCTGAACGGCGCGAATCAGCGCTTCACGGCTCACTCGCCCTTCCACGTCCGCTCCATGACGGCCCACTTCGGCACTCTCCACGCCATCCACCATCATCAGGGCCGTGGTGATACGGTTGACCTGGTCGGCGCTCTCCACGCCACTGAAACTGAGCGACTGCTGCGGCATGCAAGACTCCTGGGCATGGAACAAGAAAAAACCAAGTCTATCATGGCCCTCTGGGAGCGACACCGCTTGCAATCGGCCGCTCGCGCCCGCATACCTGACAGGAACAGTTCCCGACGACGACCCGGAGCCACACAGGCATGAGCGATTGGATAACCGCCCTGGAGGGGCGACGAGTGAGCGATGAGCGAGTGGAATTCGACACCCCCGAGCCTGCCCGTCAGGCCGTGGAACGCACCGTCGTCACGCCTCTGGTGCATCTTGGCATACTCGATGTGATCGGTCCCGGTGCCGGCAAGTTGCTGCAAGGCCAGACCAGCGCCCAGGTCGATCTCGCCGATGGCACATTCGCCCCCCTGACCTGCTTCTGCAGCGCCAAGGGGCGCATGCTGGCCAACGCCCAGTTGCTGCGCGTCGGCACCCAGCATTACCGCCTCATCCTGCATCGCGGCCTGCTCGAGCCGCTGCGCGATCACCTCAAGAAGTTCGCACCGTTCTACAAGAGCGAGCTCACCATCCGCGATGACCTGGCGCTGCTGGGCCTGATCGGCTCGGAGGCCCCCGCCCTGGCGGAGGTGCGCTTCGATGTCGCTCCCCCAAGGGTCTGGCACCAGTCCGGCAACGACGAATTCCAACTGCTGGCCCATCCCGGGCCGCAACACCGCCTGATGGCCTGCCTACCGCTGGAGCTGGCCGAAGCCACCCTCTCCCGGCTCGTCGAGCAGGCGCTCCCGGTGGGCAATGCGATATGGTGCCTGCATGACATCCAGGCCGGGCTCGCCTGGCTCACGCCCGCCCATCAGGATGCCCTGCTGCCGCAGATGATCAACTGGGAAGCACTGGGCGGAGTTAGCTTCAAGAAAGGCTGTTACACCGGCCAGGAAGTGGTCGCGCGCGCGCATTTCCGCGGCCAGGTGAAGAAACGCCTGATGCGGGCACAGCTCGAGGGAAATCGCCTGCCCGCACTCGGCGCGGCGGTGGTCGATGACAGTGGCAAGAGCCTGGGCGAAGTAGTCGCCGCGGAACTCGACGCCTATGGGCAGGCCGAGATTCTGGCAGTGCTGAGTACCCGCGACGACCCTGGCCCGCTCAGTGTGGATGGCCAGGCCGTCAAGCTGCTGAAACTGCCCTATCCCATCGAGCGACTCGATCCCGAAATCCTGGCGCAGGCGGCCGGCTGAAGCGGCTCGAAGCCCTCAATCGATGCCGAACACGCGTTTCGCGGTCGCCGTGCTCTGCGCGGCGATCGCTTCGGGCGTTTCCCCCCGCAGCTTCGCCACCATCTCGCACACCTGAGTGATGCGCGCCGGCTCGTTGCGCTGGCCCTGGTGGCCGCACAGCGGCATGTCGGGGCTGTCGGTCTCCAGCACGAAGCCATCCTCGGGCAGGCTCTTCACCGCGCGCCACAGGCGCTGGGCACGCTCGTAGGTGACCGCGCCGCCCAGTCCCACCACGAAACCGAGGTCAAGGAGCTTCCATGCCTGGTCCGGCGAGCCGGCGAAGGCGTGAATCAGCCCGCCCGCCGGCAGATCGAGCTGGCGCAGCCGCTTGGAGACTTGGTCGTTGGCGTGCACGCAGTGGATCACCACCGGTAGATGACGCGACTTGGCCAGACGCAGTTGAGCGTTGAACAGCGTCCATTGGTCGTCGAGGGTTTCCTCGAAGCGTGCATCGATGCCGCACTCACCCAACGCTCGCACCTGGGGATGCTCGTCGAGCATGTGACCCAATGCCTCGACATCGCCTTCACCGTGCTCATGCATGAAATAGGGATGCAGGCCGAGGCTGACGTGAACATCGCTGCGTTCGCCCAGCGCCAGCACCGCCGGCCAGCGCGCGCGGGTGGTGCCGGGCACCATGAAATGGCCGACCCCGGCCACCCTGGCGCGTTCGAACATCGCTTCGCGGTCGTCGTCGAAGGCTTCGAAGTCGAGATGGCAGTGAGCGTCTATCAACATCCGTGTCGTGCTCCCTTGCGTGGTAGCGGCCACGCTGGTGCCCGAGTCACTCCGACGCGGGTTGCGGTGCAGGCAACTGCGAAGTGCAGGCCGGGCAGCGGGTGGCCGGAATGGGAATCTTGCTCAGGCAGTAGGGGCAATCCTTGATCGTGGGTGCAGCAGCCGTCTCGGGGCGATGGGCGAGGTTCTTGAGCCGGTTGATGTTGCGGATCAGCAGGAAGGTGGCGAAGGCGACGATGACAAACGACAGCAGCGCATTGAGGAACAGGCCGTAGTTGAGTGTCACCGCCCCCGCGGCCTGGGCCTGTTCCAGGGTGTGATAGACCTCTTCACCAGGACCGTCGCGCAGCACCAGGAACTGGTTGGTGAAGTTCATCCCTCCCGTCGCCAGACCGATCAGCGGGGTGAAGATATCCTTCACCAGGCTGTTGACGATGGAGGTGAAGGCGGCGCCGATGATGATCCCCACCGCCATGTCGACGACGTTGCCCTTGACCGCAAATTCACGGAACTCCTTCAGCATCTTCGATGCCATGCCCCCATCCCCTTTTGGCAGCTTCTTACGGCTTGCTCATACCGCTTGGTCGGCGCCCGGAGGTCAATGCTCCCGGGTGGCAGCGAAGCGAATCTCCGGCCAGCGCTCCTGGGTCATCTGAAGATTGACCCTCGTGGGAGCAATGTAGGTCAGGTAGCCGCCACCATCCAGCGCCAGATTGGCGCTCGCCTTGCGTTTGAACTCATCGAGCTTCTTGGCATCGTCGCAGTAGATCCAGCGTGCGGTCTGCACGTTGACCGGCTCATACATGCAGTC
Organism: Halomonas sp. LR3S48; assembly: GCF_025725665.1. Taxonomy (NCBI): domain Bacteria; kingdom Pseudomonadati; phylum Pseudomonadota; class Gammaproteobacteria; order Oceanospirillales; family Halomonadaceae; genus Halomonas; species Halomonas sp. LR3S48. The sequence goes on from NZ_CP107009.1 coordinate 2,476,696, forward strand.
GACCTTGTACTCTTCCTTGAGGCGATGGGCCACCACGTCGAACTGCAGGGTGCCCACGGCGCCCAGGATCAGGTCGTTGTTGTCCAGCGGCTGGAACAGCTGGGTAGCGCCCTCCTCGGAGAGCTGCTGCAGCCCTTTCTGCAGTGCCTTGAGCTTGAGCGGGTCCTTCAACTGCACGCGCTTGAACAGCTCCGGGGCGAAGTGCGGAATGCCGGTGAAACGCATGTCCTCGCCCATGGTGAAGGTATCGCCGATCTGGATGGTGCCATGGTTGTGCAGACCGATGATGTCGCCGGGCCAGGCCTCCTCCACGTGGGAACGATCGGAAGCCATGAAGGTAAGGGCATCGGCGATCTTGACGTCCTTGCCGATCCGCACGTGGCGCATCTTCATGTTCTTCTCGTACTTGCCCGAGCAGACCCGCAGGAAGGCGATGCGATCGCGGTGCTTGGGGTCCATGTTGGCCTGGATCTTGAACACGAAGCCGGTGAAGCGATCGTCCTCGGCTTCCACGGTACGCGTATCGGTCTCCCGCGGCTGGGGCGGCGGCGCATACTCGACGAAGCCATCGAGCATCTCGCGCACGCCGAAGTTACCCATGGCGGTTCCGAAGTAGACCGGGGTCAGCTCGCCGCGCAGGTAGGCGTCGAGGTCGAACTCATGTGAGGCGCCACGCACCAGCTCGACCTCCATGCGCAGTTCCTCGGCCTGCTCGGCACCGAGTATCGCATCGACCTCTGGGTTGTCGAGCCCCTCGATGCGCTTGTCGTCGGGAATGCGGCTGCCCTGTCCCTGGGTGTAGAGGTGGATGACATCGTTGTAGAGGTGGTAGACCCCCTTGAAGTGGCGCCCCATGCCGATCGGCCAGGTCATCGGCGCGCACTCGATGTTCAGCACCGTCTCGACCTCGTCCATCACCTCGATGGGGTCGCGGATGTCGCGGTCCATCTTGTTGACGAAGGTGAGGATCGGCGTGGTGCGCAGGCGACACACCTCCATCAGCTTGATGGTACGCGCCTCGACGCCCTTGGCGCCGTCGATCACCATCAGCGCCGAGTCCACCGCCGTCAGCGTGCGGTAGGTATCCTCGGAAAAGTCCTCGTGCCCCGGGGTGTCGAGCAGGTTGACGATACGCCCACCATAGGGGAACTGCATCACCGAGGTGGTCACCGAGATACCCCGCTCCTGCTCCATCTTCATCCAGTCGGAGGTGGCGTGGCGGTCGTTGCGCTTGCTCTTCACCGAGCCGGCGAGCTGGATGGCGTTTCCAAACAGCAGCATCTTCTCGGTGATGGTGGTCTTGCCCGCATCGGGGTGCGAGATAATGGCGAAAGTCCTACGCAGCCCGACTTCGCGGGCCAGATCGGCAGCTGACATTAGTTCGTTATCATCGTCATTGGCACCGCTAGCGGTGCGTGAATGGTGAATTGGCACGCATTCTACGGCTTTGCCCCGCACAGTTGTAGGGCAGCGGCGAGAAAGGGCCCGAGACGGTATCATGGCGGTACGAACGCCCCAGGAGATGTCATGCCCACCGCCCTGCCTCTGCCGCTCTCGACCCCCAGCCGCAACCTGGTTCGCCTGACCATCGTGCGCGGCATCACCTGGACCGGCTTCCTGGCGGCAGTCATCGTCGGTATCGAGCTGCTTCACTTCGAGCTCGAAGTGACCGCGGTCATCGGCGTCATCGTCAGCATGGGGCTGGTCAACCTGGTCACCTGGTGGCGCCTCGGCCGCCAATGGGCGGTCAGTCACATCGAGTACGTGATCCACCTGCTCATCGATATCTTCGGCCTGACACTACTCTTCTATCTTACCGGCGGCTCGAACAACCCCTTCATCAACTACTACCTGGTCCCGGTCACCATCGCCGCGGCCACCCTGCCCTGGCGCTACGCCTGGATCGTCGCCTCGGCCGCCATGGCGTCGTATACGCTGCTGATGTGGGACTACCAGCCGGTACCGCAGTTCGCCCACTATCACGAGGGATTCGGCATCAACCTGCATGTGCTGGGCATGTGGATCAACTTCGGCCTCTCGGCCGGACTGGTGACCTTCTTCATCTACAAGATGGCCCATGCCCTGCGCAGCCGGGAGCGAGCACTCTCCCAGACCCGCGAGTCGGCACTGCGCAACGAACAGATCGTCGCCGTAGCGACCCAGGCGGCCGGTACCGCCCACGAACTCGGCACACCCCTTTCGACCATGGCGGTACTGCTCAGCGAGATGCGCCAGGACGCACGTGACGATCCCGAGCTGCTCGAGGACATCGATCTGCTGCGCCGTCAGGTCGATGTGTGCAAGTCCCGCCTGCGCTACCTGGTGGAGAGCGCCGACCGGCGGCGCATGGCCGAGCCGGAAGTGCGCGACGCCCGCGACTGGCTGCAGGGCGTGGTGCAACGTTGGCTGGTGCTGCGGCCGGACGTCAGCCACCGCCTCGAGATTGCCAATCAGCGCGGCACGCCTTGGCTCAAGGTCGACACGACCCTCGACCAGGCCATTACCAACCTGCTCAACAACGCGGCCGACGCCAACCCGGACGACATCAGCATCGGGCTGGACTGGAATGCCCAGGATGTGGTGATCGACATCCGCGATCATGGGCCTGGGGTCACCCTGGATATCGCCGATCAGTTGGGGGAAACCTTCGTCTCGACCAAGAGCAAGGGACTCGGCATCGGGCTGTTCCTCACCCATGCCACGATCAACCGCTTCGGCGGCGGCGTGAGCCTGTATAATCATCCGGATGGGGGGACGCTGACCGAAGTGATCCTGCCGCACAGTGAGCCCTGAGCGACGCGACGAGGTTGCCATGCAAGACGCCGATACCCGCCTGTTGATCATCGACGACGATGAAATGTTCTGCCACGTACTCTCGCGCGCCATGGTCAGGCGCGGCTACGAGGTGCTGGTGGCGAATGACGCGGAGCAGGCCCTGTCGCTGGCTCGGCGTCACCGCCCGGAGCTGGCCACCCTCGACCTCAAGCTGGAACACAGCTCGGGCCTGAAACTGCTGCCGGAACTGCTCGAAGTGGTGCCAAGCTGTCGCATCGTGGTGCTGACCGGCTACTCGAGCATCGCCACCGCCGTCGAAGCGATCAAGCTCGGTGCCGTCAATTACCTGTGCAAGCCCGCCGACGCCGAAGAAATTCTTGTCGCACTAGGACGCGAGGAGGGCGACCCGGAAGCCGAGGTGGCCGACAACCCGCCGTCGATCAACCGTATCGCCTGGGAGCATATCCAGAAGGTACTGCAGGAGCACGACGGCAACATCTCCGCCACCGCGCGTGCCCTGGGCATGCATCGCCGCACCCTTCAGCGCAAGCTGCAGAAGCGACCGGTGCGGCGGTAATTATTGAGCTGTCCAGCCCAAATCGATATTCCAACTCGAGCCGGTCACCGCACCCGCCGCGTCAGAGGCCAGGTAAGCGACCAGCCCCGACACCTCCTCGGGCTCGATCAGGCGCTTGACCGCGGCGTTCTTGAGCATGACCTGCTCCACCACGTCCTGTTCGTTCATGCCGTGCAGCCGGGCCTGATCGGATATCTGATTCTCCACCAGCGGTGTCTTGACGTAGGCCGGGCAGATGGCATTGGCAGTGATCCCCTGGGAGCCGCCCTCCAGCGCCGCCGTCTTGGTCAGCCCGATCATGCCGTGCTTGGCGCTGATGTAGGCCGACTTCCCCGGCGAAGCGACCTGGGCATGCACCGAGGCGATATTGACGATCCGCCCCCAGCCATTCTGGCGCATCGAGGGCCACGCCGCCTGGGTCAACAGGAAAGGCGCCGTCAGCATCAGGTCGATGATCTGGCGCCACTTGGCCTCTGGAAAATCCTCGATCGGCGACACGTGCTGGATGCCGGCATTGTTGACCAGAATATCGACCCGGCCGAAGCGTTTGATGGCCTCCGCCACGGCGGCCTTGCATGCCTCGCCGTCGGTGAGATCGGCCTGGAAGAACGCCGCACCGACGGCATCGGCCTTCTCCTTGGCCTGATCGTTGAAATCGACGCCCAGCACTTGATGGCCGAGCTCGCGAAACTGGCGAACCACTGCCTCGCCGATACCGCTGGCGGTTCCCGTCACCAGAGCGACGCGTGGCACGGAGTTCGTTGCATTGGTCATGGGTAAATCCTTCTACACGACGTTGGGAAAGCCGCCTCCAGCATAAGCCCGGGGCGGCGACCAGAGCCAGCCAGACCATGGCCTCACATTGCGCCTTCCGGCGTCATGACCCTATCCATCAAGCGCTGTGCCAGACGGCTTCCCTCCTCGCGGGACTCGAGATCGGAGAGATCGTCGAGCAGTTCGCAGCGCCACAGCCAGAGGCCCTCCTCCAGCACTTCGGCGACGAAGGGATAACGGCCCGAGGGCAGCGCGAAGGCGCGTCGCTCCCCCTCGGCGGGTGCCGCCGCACTACCGAAGATCGGGAACAGCACCAGCGACAGCGAAACGGGACTGATCAGGGCACCGACCAGGTAGTCGCGCCCCGCCGACCCGATGCCATCGTCGGGACAAGCCTGAAAGCACAGGGCATCGGCATCGAGATGGGGGTTGGCGTTCGGTGAGGTCTCGAGCGCAGCGCCAAACCGCTGCTTCCAGGCCTGGGTCATCTCGAGCAGGCGCCGGTACTGCTCGGGCGTCGGGGCCAGCATGACACACTCCTTCTAGGCTAATGAGCAGGGATCCATTCGGCATGACGCCCCACGACTGCTATTCTGGCAGGTCCATGCGCGACGAGGAATGCCCATGCTGCCCCAGCGACGCCTAGAGCTGGCCGTCTCCATCGCCCGGGAAGCCGGGGAGCGAATCGTGGAGGCCAGGCAAAGCCAGACCTTCAACCAGCAGTTCAAGAGCGGCCAGGAACTGGTCACCGACGTGGACGTGGCCGTGGACACCCTGATCAGTGAACGCCTGGAGGCCAGCCTGCCCGGTGAGCAACGCCTCAGCGAAGAGCTCGCACCGGACCGCGAGGTGATGCGCACGGCCGATGCGCTCTGGGTCATCGACCCGATCGACGGCACCGTCAACTTTGCCCATGGTTTGCACCATGTGGCCGTGTCCATCGCCTGGGTCAGCGAGGGCAAGACCCGCCTGGGGGTGGTGCATGCCCCCTTCCTTGGCGAGACCTACACCGCGCTCTACGGACAAGGGGCCTGGCGCAACGGCAAGCCGATTCACGCCAGCCGTACCACCAACCTCGAGCGGTGCCTGGTGGGCACCGGCTTCCCCTACCGACGCGACAGCCGCCCGCCATTGATGCGCCGCCTGGTGGCCATCCTGGAACACTGCCAGGATGTACGGCGCAACGGTTCGGCCGCCCTCGACCTGTGCGACGTGGCTTGCGGCCGCCTCGATGCCTACTACGAAAGCGTGTCGCCCTGGGACTTCGCCGCCGGGGTGCTGATCGCACGCGAGGCCGGCGCCCGTACCGGACATTTGTACCCTTGCCCGGAGGGTATTCCAGGCGATCTCTACGGTGAGAACCTGCTGGTCAGCGCCCCCGAGATACATGCCGAGCTCGGCGACCTGCTGCGCGCGGCCGATGCCAACGAACTCAGGTCGTACTGATTCATTCGGCGGCAGCGCGATAGCATCCCCCAATCGGCCCCCTAGCAGCCTGCTATTGGCCCCTTGTCCTTCCATCCGTCACAATAGCGCCAGGAAAATATCTTCAGGAGAGTTTTTATGTTCGTGGTCATCTTCGGTCGTCCCGGCTGCCCCTTCTGCGTTCGTGCCCAGCAGCTCGCCGAGAGCCTGGAACGTGCCAATGTCATCGAAGGGCATCGCTACGTGGATATCTGGGCCGAAGGTATCAGCAAGGCCGATCTGGAGAAGACCATTGGCAAGCCGGTCTCGACCGTTCCGCAGGTGTTCATCGACCAGACCCACGTCGGTGGCTTCACCGAGTTCGACCAATATGTCCGCGAGAATGCCCTCATGGCATGACCCGCACCGCCTGCCTGAGCCGGGGCGCTGCCTCGGCCTGCCGTCATCGTTCATTTCCCGTTTAACGTTCTTCCCGCGTTGAAAGCCGTTCTCGGCCAGCCCCTATACTGAGGTCTAATGCGCAAGCGCATCTGGACAAAAGGAACGGCACGATGCAAAGGGAAGAATTCCTTCAGCAACTCTGGCTCGACTACATCCATCAGCACCCGGACGTGGGGATGCTGCGCCTGTGGCCGACGGATGCACCGGCAGAGTATCTGACGCTTCTCACCCTCAATCAGCCTCCCTTTGCCGCCGAGGACCTGCTGCCGACGCTGGGCCATCTCGGCTATCGTCCCGTGCACCGCTACGCCATGGCCGACCGCGGGCTGCTGGTGTCCCTGCTGGCGCCCCCCGACAGTGGCACTTGGCTGGTGCTGGCAGAACTGCAGCTCAGCAGCCTGTCGCGAGTGCCGCATGACGAACTCGCCGAATTGGTGAGCCGCACCCACCCCCGGGATACCCGCGGCAAGAACCTGCTGAGCCGCGGCCGCCCCTGGCCCATGCCCAGTTGGAACGTCTATCGCTCGTTATATGATGCCCACCCCCTGGCGGCCTGGTTCGCCGTCATGGGGCCGAGCGTGCATCACGCCGGCTTCGACTGCGAACGCCTCGGCAGCAGCTTCGAAGCCCTTGATGCCGCCCTGGCGGCTGCCGGCCTCGAGGGCAGCGAAGATCGTCATCAGGGGGTCTTCCCGGTATCGCCGCTGCTCAAGTATCGCTTCTACCCCACCTGCTCGCAGCGCCTGGCCTTCTCCGAGGGGGATGAGCATCGCATCTGCCTGGGCGGCCTGGCCCTGATTCAGAAGCGCCTGAGCAGCGACCACGAGCGTGCCGTAGAGCTGTTGTTACCCCATCATACGCGCTGCGAGCTCACCTGAACCGATCTGCTGGCGTTATCCACAGAAACTGTGGATAACGCTGTGCAAGACACCGTGACAAGCGCCAGCGGCCCCAATAACGACGCCCTTCACTTTACGCTGATCATAAAACCATCACGTATTGAAACGTAAAGGCCCGGGCAGAACCCGGGCCTTTGCTCTACCTCTGATTGCCTCAAGCGAAGTTCATTTCCGGCACGTGATCGGGCACGATCAGCTTGCCGGCGGTCTTCTCGACGATCTCCTCGACGCTGACCCCCGGGGCACGCTCCTTGAGGATGAAAGTGCCGTTCTCGATTTCAAGGTAGGCGAGATCGGTGAGTACCCGGTTGATGCAACCGGCACCGGTCAGCGGCAGCGTGCATTTTTCGAGCAGCTTGGATTCGCCATGCTTGGAGGCATGGGTCATGGTGCAGATGATGTTTTCGGCGCCGGCCACCAGGTCCATGGCGCCGCCCATGCCCTTGATCAGCTTGCCGGGCACCATCCAGGAGGCGATATTGCCCTCCTGATCGACCTCGAAGGCGCCGAGCACGGTCAGGTCGACGTGGCCGCCACGGATCATGGCGAAGGATTGGGCCGAATCGAAGATGGCCGCCCCCAGGCGCGCGGTCACGGTCTGTTTGCCGGCGTTGATCATGTCGGGATCGACCTCGTCCTCGGTGGGAAAGCGTCCCATCCCGAGCAGGCCATTCTCCGATTGCAGCATCACATCGATGCCCTCCGGCACATAGTTGGCCACCAGGGTGGGAATGCCGATCCCCAGGTTGACGTAGAAGCCGTCCTTCAGTTCTTGCGCCACACGCTGTGCCATCTGTTCACGAGTCAGTGCCATCTTTTTTGCCTCTTGTGTTCGGTGGAGAAGCGAGACCGGCCTCAGCCGGCGTGGGAAGCGGCGTCGGGTTCAACCCTCGCGCACGGTGCGCTTCTCGATACGCTTCTCGAAAGTGCCCTGAATGATGCGGTCGACATAGATGCCCGGGGTGTGGATCTGATCGGGGCGAAGCTCGCCCGGCTCGACGATCTCCTCGACCTCCACCACGGTGACCTTGCCGCAGGTGGCGGCCAGCGGGTTGAAGTTCTGGGCGGTATCGCGGTAGATCACGTTACCGTAGCGGTCGGCCTTCCAGCCCTTGACGATGGCAAAATCGGCGTGAAACGCCTCCTCGAGAATGTAATGGCGTCCGTTGAACTCGCGCACTTCCTTGCCCTCGCCGATGGGCGTGCCGTAACCGGTGGCGGTATAGAAGGCGGGAATGCCGGCCCCACCAGCGCGCATCTTCTCGGCCAGGGTCCCCTGCGGCGTCAGGATCACCTCGATCTCGTCGTTGAGCATCTGCTGCTCGAACAGGGCGTTCTCGCCCACGTAGGAGGCGTAGAATCGCTTGATCTGCTTTTCTTCCAGCAGCACGCCCAAGCCGAAGCCATCGACACCACAGTTGTTGGAGATGACGGTCAGGTCCTTGACGCCGCGGCGCTTGACCTCGGCGATCAGGTTCTCGGGGATGCCACACAGGCCGAAGCCACCGGCAACCACGGTCATGCCGCTTTCGATGCCTGCCATTGCGTCTTCGTAGGAGTACACGCGCTTGTCGAATCCGGACATCGCAAAGCCTCGTCTTGTTGTGAATGGGTACGGAAATGACGGTACCTGATCAGTGTTGACCTGCCCAATATATTTGTTAAGTTTGTTTTTTTTATCAATTGATATGAATCATTTATAAAACGGGCCACTCCTATGACCGTCAAGCAGCTTCGCGCCTTCCTCGCCGTGGCCCAGACCCTCAGCTTCACCCAGGCCTGCGAGCGGTTGCACCTGTCGCAACCGGCCCTGAGCCTTGCCATCAAGGGGCTCGAAGAGACCCTGGGCGGCCCGCTGTTGATTCGCAGCACACGTAGCGTTCGCCTCACTCCGGAGGGCGAGATCCTGGTACCGCTGGCCAAGCGCCTGCTGGCCGACTGGGACAACGCCGAGGAGTTGCTGCGTCAGCGCTTTACCCTCCAGCTCGGCCGGGTGGCGCTGGCCGCCATGCCCTCCATCGCCTGCAATCGACTGCCCCGGGCATTGAGACGTTTTCGCGAGCGCTTCCCACGGGTCAACGTGACGGTGCACGATGTGATCAACGAACAGGTTATCGACATGGTGCGCCGCCAGCAGGTCGAGCTGGGCATCGCCTTCGAGCCGGAAACCCGCGAAGGAATCGACTTCCTGCCGCTGTTCGACGACACCTTCGTTGCCGTGCTGCCCCCGGACTCGCCCCTCGCCTCCGCCGAGTCCGTCGACTGGAAGGCCCTTCTGGTGCATGACTTCATCACCCTGCAGCGCCCCTCCATGGTGCGCATCCTGCTGGAGCAGGCCCTGGCACGCCAGCACACCGAGCTGCCGGTCGCGTTCGAGAGCCACCAGCTCGCCACGGTCGGCCGCATGGTGGCAAGCGGCTTGGGCGTCAGCGCCGTCCCTTCACTGTGCCGCGAGCAGATGCATGAGCTCGGCGCCCGCTGCGTACCGCTCTACGACCCGCAGATACGGCGCACCGTGGGTGTGGTGCTGGGCGCCGGCCAGGAGCTCTCGATCGCCGCGCGGGCGATGCACGAGGTGCTGCAGACAACCCTGTGCGAAACGTCAGCGTGAGTGCTGGCACTGGGCAGCCTGAGCCTGATCCATTAGCATGTGCGGCTATCGTCAAGAAATGTCACGACGTCGTTGTCGCTATGTCGAGGAGTCAGGAATGTCGACCCTGAGAGGGCTCGTCAGCGTACTGCTACTGGTGATCACCACCCTGTTCTGGTCGGTTCCCCTGATCCTGTTGACCTTGCTCAAGCTGATCACGCCGACACGTACCCTGCGCCTGGTCGTACTGCGCGGGCTCAATGGCGTTGCCCTGAACTGGATCGGCTGCAATCTGTGGTGGATGCGCCACTGGCTGCAGCCCGAGCTCAGCGTAACCCTGCCCGAAGGGTTGTCGCCCGATCAGCGCTGGTTGGTGATCTCCAATCACCGCAGTTGGACCGACATCTTCATGCTGCTCATGGTCCTGCATCGGCGCATACCGATGCCGCGCTTCTTCCTCAAGCAGCAACTCATCTGGATCCCCATCGTGGGGCTGGCCTGGTGGGCACTCGAGTTTCCCTTCATGCGCCGCTACAGCCGCGAGCAGGTCGAACGCAACCCACGGCTTGCGCACATCGATCGCAAGGCGACAGAGCGCATGTGCGAGCGCGCCCGAGAAATGCCGCTGGCCATCTTCAACTTCGTTGAAGGCACGCGATTTACCCCGGCCAAGCGCGACGCGCAAAATAGCCCCTTCCGCCACCTGCTTCGCCCCAAGGCCGGCGGTGTCGCGCAGGTGCTGAGTCAGCTCGGCGACCAGCTCGACGGTATCCTCGACGTTACGTTGCACTATGCAAACCCGGACCCGACCTTCTGGGGCTTCTTGTGCGGACGCGAAGGATCGATAACGCTCGAGGCTCGCCGTCTCGAGGTACCGGGCTGGATGCTCGACAGTCGCTACCATGACGACCCGCACTACAAGGAACGCTTCCACTCATGGCTCAACGCCCTGTGGCAGGAAAAAGACCAGGCGCTCACATCGCGCTGACACTGATTTGCGTACTGACGTTGCTGTCGCTCGCCGGCTGTGCCTCCCCTGGTGGCGAGGTCCAGCGCAGCGGTGATGCCGGCATCGCCGGCAATTGGGTCGTGGTACAGCGCGGCGACACTCTCGGCAGCATCGCTGCCCGCGCCGACGTGCCGCTCGCCCGGTTGCAGCGCTTCAATCCCGACGTCAACCCCAGCCGGCTGGCCGTCGGCCAGCGCTTGTTGATACCGTCCCAGCAGGAACGCGCACCCTCCGGCGGCCCCTATCGCTACCAGATCCGACCCGGCGATACCTATTCGGCGGTTGCCCGGCGCTTTGGCACCACGCCGGCGCGGATCCAGTCGGCCAATCCCGGAGTCGAACCGACCCGGCTGCGTGTGGGCCAGGTCATTCAGGTGCCCCTGCGCGGTGCTACCGCAGTGGCGGCATCGACCCCGAGCAGTTCGGGCAACCGCTCGAGCGGCAACTCGACCAGCGCTCCGGCGCGCACCGCCACGCCACCGCCCGCGCCCAGTGCGGTGCCGAACTCGGCGCGCAACTGGCCCTGGCCGCTGGACGACTACCGCATCGTGCGCGCCTACGGCACGGATACCCATGGCACCCTGCAGCCGATGCTACTGGCCACCAGCCGAGGCGCTCGAGCCAAGGCCGTCGCCGACGGAGACGTACGCTTCGCCGGCAGCATGCGCCAGCTCGGTCGCGTGGTGATCGTGCACCATGCCGACAACCTGCAGAGCGTCTATGCCTTGTGCGATACGCTGCTGGTAGACGACGGCGCACGTGTCGCTCGTGGCACACCGCTCTGTGAAGTCGGCTTCAGCAATGCCACGGAGCGCTTCGACCTGCTGTTCGACATGCGGCTCGGCGGCAAGCCGATCGACCCCCGGCGCGTGCTGCGTTAGTGCCATGACATCGGCATGGGAACGACTCCTGGCGGAGCCACCGCTGTCTCGCTACCGGGGTGTCCTCGGCGAACCTGCGGCCAGCGAGGCCTTGGCCAGGCTGGACGCAGAGCTCGATTGGCAGCGCCCCAGCCTGCGCCTGTACGGACGCGAGCATCCGATTCCCCGGCGTCAGGTATGGATGGGTGAGCCCGAGGCGCGTTATCGCTATTCGGGACGTGATTTCCAGCCGCAGGACTGGCACCCGGATGTCGCCGACATACGCGAGCGAATCCGCACCCTGCTGGCATCACAGGGTATCGCCGCCGACTTCAACAGTGTTCTGCTCAACCGCTATGCCGACGGTGACGAACGCATGGGCTGGCACAGCGACGATGAACCCGAACTCGGCCAGGCCCCCGTCATCGCCGCCGTAACGCTGGGCAGCGAACGGCCGCTGCGATTTCGCTGGAAGCAAGGCAACGGCGAACCATTCAACGTCTGGCTACCCCATGACAGCCTGTTGTTGATGGGGCCCGGCTGCCAGGCGAGCCTGCAACACGCCCTGCTGCCCCGACGCATCCCCGGGCTGCGCATCAGCCTCACCTTTCGCCGCGTCTTGCCGCTTGCCGAGCGATAGTGAGGCCAGACTCAGCGCGCCTGGCGATAGAGTCCCCACAGAATCGTGATCAGCAGGGCATATACCAGCCCGCCGACAGGATATGTGAGGAAGCTGTAAGTCAGGCCGAAGTCGATGAAGGCGACCGGCACCAGGGTACCCGCCACCGCCAGTGCTCGTTGTTCGCCCGAACCCGCACCGACACCGCGAGCGAACAGCCACAGCGGGGTGAAATAGAGCGCCAGCAAGGCCAGCAGCCCCGGCACCCCTCGCTTGACCCAGGCATCGAGAATATCGTTATGGGCGTGCCAGAAGCGCCCAAGTGCCGGGTCCTGCACCCCTTCTGCGCCGCGCTCGCGCATGGCGGTCTGGTAGCCCTTGGCGCCCCAGCCAAGCAACGGGCGCTCCAGTATCAGTTGCGAAGAGCCCCGCCACATCTCCAGCCGGGCACTGACCGAGGTCATCTCGTCATCGCCCGCCACGTACTGTCGAAGGCTGTTGACCGCGTTGTCGACCCGCGTGGCCACGCCGGTCTGCGGCATGGCATACAGGCTACCCAGCAGCGCCATCAAGGCCGCCACCAAGGTGACCCGCCAGCCCAAGGACAGTCGGCGACCGTGTCCCCGATAGAGCACCCAGATGGCCAACGGCAGCCCGATCCAGCCTCCGCGTGAACCGGACAAGGCCGAGGTGAGCAGGCCCGCCAGGCCACCGACGATCAACAGCAACGACCAGGGCCAGCGCTCACGGCGGGCAAACGACCAGCTCAAACCCGCGAAGCACAGCAGCCCCATCAACAGCCCCAGGTTGCCGAACAGGATGGCGTGCAGCGGCTCGTGGCCGTTGGCTCGCGCCGTACCCTCGATCACGCGCTGCCAGAGCGCCCAGGTGCTCGCCGCCAGGCTGCCCAGCGCCAGGCCGGCCCATAGCCAGGTGGCAGGAACCCTGACCCTGGCGAATGCCATCAGGGCGACCACGGCAAGGGCGAAGGGCCAGGCATTGAACAACCCTGAGGCCCCTTCGCCGTGTAGCCAGAGCATGCCGGCCCAAATCAGGCCCTGCAGGCCCATGGCGGCCACGAGCAGCAGATCCTCGCGCCGCGGAAATGCATCGACCTGCCCCTCTTCGCCAAGCCAGGCTGCCGTCAGTAACAGCAGTGGCACAACGACGAGAACCCCCCACGGCAGCACCAGCATCGACGCCCCCAGGGTAAGCATGGCCAGCGCCGACAGCCAGGCCTGACACAGCCCCTTGAAGTTACGCGACATGGCCCTGGGGAGCGGTCGACAGGAATTTTCTTCGATCATGGCAATGGCTCATCCGTTGATACGCTGCCGTCAACGACGCCCGGAGGAACTGCCCTCCTGGCTCCCCCTGGCGCCGTACTGAAAAACACCTCTCATAGAATAGTGGAGTCGACGCCCCCCGAACGGTTCCCTTGCTCTCTCACTCGACGGTGACGGACTTGGCCAGGTTACGCGGCTGGTCGACATCGGTATCGCGTGCTACCGCCACATGATAAGCCAGCAGCTGCAGTGGCAAGGTGTAGACGATGGGGGCCAGGAAGCGGCAGCATCCAGGCACCTTGACCACCGTCATGCCCTCCTCCTGCTCCAGGCCGCTCTCGGGATCGGCAAACACCAGCAGTTGGCCGCCACGTGCGCGCACCTCCTGCAGGTTGGACTTTAGCTTGTCGATCAGCTCGTCCTTCGGTGCCAGTGCCACCACCGGCATGCTGTTGTCGATCAGCGCCAGGGGGCCATGCTTGAGCTCTCCGGCGGGATAGGCCTCGGCATGGATGTAGGAGATCTCCTTGAGCTTCAGCGCCCCTTCCAGGGCGATCGGCATCTGCGCACCGCGCCCCAGGAACAGCGTATGGCGATAGTCGACGAAGCGCGGAGCCAGAGCCGCGATCTCAGCATCGAGCTGCAGCGTGTCGCCCAGCAGTGTCGGCAGATAGCGCAGGCGATGCACCAGCTTGGCCGTCAGGTCCTGATCGCCGCCACGCAGTTGGCGCAGTGCCAGCGTTACCAGCATCAGTGAGGTCAATTGGGTCGTGAAGGCCTTGGTCGAAGCCACGCCGATCTCGGGGCCGGCATGAGTCATCAGGCTGAGGTCGGATTCGCGCACCAGCGAGCTGCCCGGCACGTTGCAGATCGCCAGCGCCCCGACGTAGTTGTCGCCCTGGCGCTTGCGCGCGTGGCGAAGGGCGGCCAGGGTGTCGGCCGTTTCACCCGATTGCGACAGGGTCAGCAGCAGCGTGCCCGGGGGAGCGACCACGTCGCGATAGCGGTATTCGGAAGCGATCTCCACCTGGCACGGCACACCGGCCAACGCTTCGATCCAGTAGCGTGCCACCATGCCGGCATGATAGCTGGTACCGCAGGCGACGAGATGGATCTGACGGGTCTTGCCGAGGAGCTGGCGCGCCTGGGGACCGAAAGCCTCGATCAGCACTTGATCGCTGCCCAGCCGCCCTTCCAGAGCGTTGGCCACGGCGACCGGCTGCTCATGGATCTCCTTGAGCATGTAGTGTTCGAATTCCCCTTTCCCGACCGCCTGATCGTCGTGCTCGTAGCGCAGCACTTCGCGAACCACCGGAGCGCGCCGTCCCGCTGCGTCGAGCCCATGCACGACGCAGCCTTCCCGCGTGGCTTCCACCAGATCGCCATCTTCCAGATAGACGAAGCGATCGGTCACCGTGAGCAACGCCAGCGGGTCGGACCCCAGGTAGCAGCCCTGCTCGCCGATGCCCACCACGAGCGGACTGCCGTGACGCGCGCCAACGACGCGATCGGGCCTGTCGGCGTCGATCACGCCCAGGGCATAGGCACCTTCGAGCCGCGCGACCGCCGCCTCGACCGCCATCAGCAGCTCCCCATGATCTTTCAGCTCACGCTCGATCAGGTGAGCCACGACCTCGGTGTCGGTCTGGGAGGTAAAGACGTAGCCGTCGGCGGCGAGTTCGGCCTTGAGCGCGTGGTGATTCTCGATGATGCCGTTGTGCACGACGGCGACACGCCCCGACACGTGAGGATGGGCGTTGTCCTGGCTGGGCTCGCCATGCGTCGCCCAGCGGGTGTGGGCCACCCCGGTCATGCCTGTCAGCGACGACGACGAAAGCAGTCGCTCCAGCGCCGCCACCTTGCCCACCTCCCGGGCACGGCCCAGCTTGCCAGGAGCCTCAACCAGAGCGACACCGGCTGAATCATAGCCTCGGTATTCGAGGCGCTTGAGACCTTCCATCAGGATGGGCAGGACATTGTCCGCCCCCACAGCAGCTACGATGCCACACATGTTCTCTTCTCCATGAACGGTGCCACGACCTCGCGCCGTGGTGCACTTGCTAAGGCAATGAATTCGCGGTGCGATGCGCCGGCTGCGATGAGGGCCGGCCAGCGGCCATCCCAGGCCGGCTGGTCATCGAATGCTGCTGTCTACTTGTGCCGTTCCAACACCGGTCGCAACGGCGTCACCGTCATCTTCGAGCCCGCCATCCGTGCTTCGCGACGGCGCTTCTCCAGCCATACCAGGTCGACGATCTCCCCCTCCGGCCGGTACGCCGTCGGTGCTTCCAGCAGCAGGCTGCGAATGCCGTCGTGATGGAAGTTGCGACACGCCTCGAACAAGCGGTCGAGGTAGGCCTCGAGGCGCGGCCACTCCCAGAACACTTCCTGGGCCGTCATGATGCGTGGGTGCGAGGTTGCCGAGACGTCGTCGCCCACCAGCAGTTCCTCGTAGAGCTTTTCGCCTGGGCGCAGGCCGCTGTAGGCGATGGCGATATCGCCATCGGGGCTGTACTCGTCGCGCACCCTCAGACCCGACAGCCGCACCATCTGGCGCGCCAGGTCGGCGATGCGCACCGGCTCCCCCATGTCGAGCACGAAGACGTCGCCGCCCCGTGCCATGGCGCCGGCCTGGATCACCAGTTGGGCGGCTTCGGGAATGGTCATGAAGAAACGGGTGATGTCCGGGTGGGTCACGGTAATCGGCCCGCCCGCCTGGATCTGTTCGCGAAACAGCGGCACCACCGAACCGCTGGAGCCCAGCACGTTGCCGAAGCGCACCATGCAGAAGCGCGTGGCATCCTGGTGCTGGGCAAAGGCCTGACAGACGAGTTCGGCCAGACGCTTGGTGGTACCCATCACGTTGGTCGGTCGTACCGCCTTGTCGGTGGACACCAGCACGAAGGTCTCGACCCCGGCCTCCATCGCCGCACGAGCGGCAGAGAGCGTGCCGAAGACGTTGTTCTGCACGCCCTCGACCACATTGTGTTCGACCATCGGTACATGCTTGTAGGCGGCCGCGTGATAGACGGTCTGCACCTCATAGGCCTTCATCACCGCGGTCAAGCGCTTGCGATGCTGCACCGAACCGAGCAGCGCCTCGATGCGTACCTCGAGCCCTTCAGCCTTGGCGATGCGGCGCAGTTCCTGTTCGATACGGTAGAGGGCAAACTCGGAGATATCGAGCAGCAGCAACCGTTTGGGGCCGTGACGCAGGAGCTGGCGGCAGAGCTCGGAACCGATGGAGCCTCCCGCCCCGGTCACCAGCACTTCCTTGTCGCGAATGTTGGCATCCATCAGGGTGGGGTTGGGCGGCACCGGATCGCGCCCGAGCAGGTCCTCGACCGCCACGTCGCGCACCTCGCTGATCCTGGCGCGCCCGGTCACCATGTCGGCCACGCCGGGAATCGTCTGGACAGGGAAGCCCTGGGGCTCGAGCTCGGCGAGGATCTCGCGGCGGCGTTCACGGCTCACGCTGGGCATCGCCAGCAGCACCCGTTCGGCACCATAGGTGTCGGACAGGTACCCGAGCTGGCGTGGCGGGTAGACCTTGAGCCCCTCGATGTAGGTGTTCTGCAGGCTCACGGCGTCATCGACGAAGGCGATCGGCAGGTACTCCTGGCCATGGCTGAGCGACACCGCCAGTTGGCGCCCCGCGGAACCGGCCCCGTAGATGACCACGCGCGGCTTGTGGCGAATCTGGCTGCGCAGATAGATGGCACGCAGACCGAAACGCACCCCACCGATGGTCAGCAGCGCCAGCATGGCGTAGATGAAGGGCACGCTGCGGGGAATCCCGAGGGCGAAGAGATAGCTCGCCAGCGGCAGCGACAGCGCCGACACCACGACCCCGATCACCACGGCACGGATCGCCTTGGGCCCCAGGTAGCGGATCACCGCGCGATAGAAGCCGAGGCGGATGTAGATGGCCAGGCTCAGCGGGATCATGACCACCAGCGCCATCCAGGTGCGCACCTCCACCAACGGCGCCCAGTCCTCCAGGCGCAGCAGCATGGCCAGCAGGAAGCTCGCCGCGATCAGCACGCAGTCGACCACCAGCTGGATGGTGCGCTTCTGCCGTCTTGGCAGGCGGAACAGGGATTGCAGAAGATTTCGCATATCGTCTCTCCATGACCGCGGGCGCCGACGCGCCCGCCGATTCCGAGCCTCAGG
This sequence comes from Halomonas sp. LR3S48, assembly GCF_025725665.1. Taxonomy (NCBI): domain Bacteria; kingdom Pseudomonadati; phylum Pseudomonadota; class Gammaproteobacteria; order Oceanospirillales; family Halomonadaceae; genus Halomonas; species Halomonas sp. LR3S48. The sequence continues at coordinate 2,494,124 of NZ_CP107009.1, forward strand.
CGCTGGCCTGTGCCATGACCTCTTCGAGCACCGCGCAGGTTCGCGCGATCTCACTCTCCGTCAGCGTCGGATGACAGAGGAACATCAGACTGGTCTCGCCCAGTTCACGAGCCACGGGAAGAGGCTCTTCGGGGCGCCAGCCGGTGCCCTCGAAGGCTTTCTCGCGATACACCTCCGAACAGGAACCCGAGAAACACGGCACCCCGGCAGCATTGACCTCGGCCATGACGCGGTCGCGATCCCAGCCCGGCCCCAGCCGTTCGGGTTCGACGAAGACGTAACACTTGTATGCCGCGTGGTCGCAATGAGGCGGCAGCTCGGGCACGCGCAGGCCGGGGCATCTGGCCGCTGCCCGCCAGATGCGCCCCGCATTGGCCTGCCGTGCGGCCTTCCATTGCGGCATGCGGTCGAGCTGGATACGACCGATCGCCGCCTGCATCTCGGTGAGCCGCCAGTTGGTGCCGAAACTCTCGTGCAGCCAGCGGAAGCCGGGCGGATGCTCGCGCTCGTACACCGCCTCCCAGCTCTTGCCGTGGTCCTTGAACGCCCACATGCGCTGCCACAGGCCGGAATCGTTGGTGGTGACCATGCCGCCCTCGCCACCTGTGGTCATGATCTTGTCCTGGCAGAACGACCAGCAGCCGACATGACCGATACTGCCCACGCTGCGCCCCCGGTAACGCGCCCCATGTGCCTGGGCGCAGTCCTCGATCACGTAGAGCCCGTGGCGTTCGGCCAGGGCCATGAGCGCATCCATCTCGCAGGGCCAGCCGGCCAGGTGCACGGCGACGATCGCCCGAGTGCGTGGAGTGATCTTCTCGGCCACGCTCGCGGCAGTGACGTTCTGCGAGTCCCGGTCGACATCGGCGAATACCGGCCTGGCACCAGAGGTGACGATGCTCGAAGCCGAGGCCAGGAAGGTGCGTGACGTGACGATCACTTCGTCGGCCGGATCCTCGCCGATACCCAACCCGCGCAGGGCGAGGTCAAGCGCCACGGTGCCGTTGGCCACGGCAATGGCGTATTCGCTGCCGGCAAAGTGGGCAAACTCCCGCTCGAATTGACGGCACTCCTCACCGGTCCAGTAGTTGACCCGGTTGGAGAGCAGCACGCGGGCCGCCGCATCGGCCTCTTCGCGGGTGTAGCAAGGCCACGGGGAAAAGGGTCCGTTGAGCATCAGGTTCTTCCTTGCGGTGAAATAAGGTTGAAGCGCAGCACGTTCGAGGCGTTGGGAGGCGGATCATCGTCGTCGTTCTGCGTTGGCGACAGCGGCCGTGCCGGTACGCCGGCCACGACGAGATGGCCATCGATGTCGGAGACCACGGCCGCTCCGGCACCCACCATCACGCCCTCGCCGATGGCGACCCCTTGACGCACCACTGCGCCGGCCCCGATCCAACTGGTACGGCCGATCTCCACGTCGCCGGCCACATTGGCCCCCGGGGAGACGTGCACGCAGGCGCCCAGCCGGCAGTCATGGTCCACGGTGGCGGCGGTGTTGACGATGGTGCCCATGCCGAGTTCGGCAAAGGCATTGACGATCGCCCCGGCCATGACCACGCTCCCCGGTCCGATACGGGCCATCGGGCTGACCGTGGCGCGTGGATGCACCAGCGAGACGACCCTGGCCCCCTGCGACAGCAGCGCGTCGAGCTTGGCTTCGCGGATGGCGTTATGGCCGATGGCCACCACCACGCCTTCGAAGTTCGCCAGGTCGTGAAGCAGCATCGGCAAGGTACCCACCACGTCCCAGTGCTCGTGACGCGTCTTCTCCGGCCAAGCATCGTCGAAGAAGACCAGGTCCTGCCAGCCGGCCTGGATGGCAATGTCCGCCACCACCTTGCCATGGCCGCTGGCGCCGAGAATGGCGAGACGACGGCGATTACTCATGATGATGACCTCCGCGGAACCTCGGCATGGCGACATCGCCGTCGTGGGCGATGCCTTCGCGAACCAGCACTTTCTTCACCGTGAGCAGCAGGATGCGCAGGTCGAGCCACAGCGAGCGGTGATCGACGTACCAGACGTCGAGTTCGAACTTCTGCTCCCAGGAGAGCGCATTGCGGCCATTGACCTGGGCCCAGCCGGTCACGCCCGGACGGACTTCGTGACGCCGGGCCTGGCGTGGCGTATAGAGCGGCAGGTACTCCATCAACAGCGGACGCGGGCCGACCAGGCTCATGTCGCCCTTGAGCACGTTCCAGAGCTCCGGCAGCTCATCGAGGCTGCTGGCACGCAGCCGTTGCCCAAGCGGTGTCAGGCGCGCCGCATCGGGCAGCGGCTTGCCGTCGCGGTCGACGGCGTCGCGCATGGTGCGGAACTTGATCATCTCGAAGGCGCGGCCGTGACGCCCTGGCCGGGTCTGGCGGAACAGCACCGGGGAGCCGAGCCTCAGCCGCACCAGTAGCGCCACCGTGAGCATCAGCGGCGAGAGCAATACCAGCGCCACCAGGGAAACCACGATATCGAACAGTCGCTTCATTGCTTCTCATCCATGACGTCGTTCATGATGCCGGCCAGGCGCTCGGCCAGGATCCGGTAGTCGTAGACGGCTTCCATATGGGTCCGCCCCGCCCGCCCCATGCGAGCACGCTCCTCCGGCGCCAGCGCCACCAGACGCTTGATCGCCTCGGCCAGCGCAAGCGGATCCTCGGGGGGAACGGTGATGCCGGCCCCAGCCTCGGCCACCGGGTCGTTGACCGCCGCCGAGGCGATGATCACGGGACGCGCGGCGGCCATGTAGTCGAACAACTTGTTCATGCTGATACCGAAGCGGTAGAGCTGCGGCAGGTCACGCACCGTGATCACGAAGGCATCGGCCTCGCGGGCCAGCGCCGGGATCTCTCGCTTGGACACCGGCGGCTCGAAGCGTATCCAGCGCCCATCCAGCCCGAGCCCACTGGCCTGACGCATCAGCGCCTGCTTGGCCGGCCCGTCGCCGATCAGGCGAAGCTGCACCGGCACCTCGCCATTGCGGCAGTCCTCCTTGACGATCGCCATGGCCTCCAGCAGGTCGGAGAGCCCGTTGGCATCGCCATGGCTGCCGAAGTACATCAGCGATAAAGGCATTTCGGGTGGTCGTGGAGCGGGCGGATCGGGCTCGGGAAACTCGGCGAGATCGACCCCGTTGGAGAGCCACACCACACGCTCCTCGGGCACGCCCAACGGGGCGATGTAGTCCACCGCCCGCGGCAACAAGGTGAGCACACGGCGCGCGCGACGATAGAGGAAGGCTTCCAGCGCGCGAAGCCCTCGTGTCATCGCCGCACCTTCCCGCAACCGCCCCATGTCGATCAGGGTCTGAGGCCACAGGTCGCGCACCTCGAACACGAACGGCACCCGATGGCGACGCGCCAACCACCAGCCGGCCAGGGCCGCGAAGGGATGCACGCTCGAGCCGATGATCAGGTCTGGACGTTCGAGCCCGGCCAGGCGCGACGGTCTCAACGCCTGCCAGGTGTACTCCAGCATGTTCTTCATTCGTCCGCCGCCGTTGCCGCGGTAGCTGGAGGTGCGCAGCCACAGGAAGCGCACGTCGCCGCAGGTCTCCTGCCGCCAAGCCTCGTCGCTAGCGAGCCTCTGCTCACCGCTGGGGTGATCGACGCTGGAGGCGATCAACGTGGCGCTCCAGCCGTGTGCCGGCAGGCGCCGGGCGAGTTGATAATGACGGGCCCCGCCGGCCGCATCGGGGTGCTTGGCATAGTGATTCAGGATCCAGACGTGTCTCATGCAGTCCTCGGTCAGCGGGAAAGGGCGCTGTAGGTGTCCAGCAGCTTGCGTTCCTCCTGCTGCCAGTTGTAACGCTCGATCACGGCCCGCTGGCCATTCTTGCCCATCTCACGAGCACGCTCGGGATGGGTCACGATGTAATCGATGGCCTCCGCGATCGCGGCGGGATCGAGAGGGTCGACGCACAACCCGCAGTCGCTGCCTTCGACGATCTCGCGCCAGAGCGGAAAGTTCGAGGCGATCACCGGCAGCCCGGCGCTCATGTACTCGAACATCTTCACCGGCAGAGCATCGAGGTAGTTGATGATGGGATGGAGCGTGACCAGGCCGGCAACCGAACTGGCCATGACCCGGCGCACGCCGGCTCGATCTAGGTAGCCGTGCGCCTCGACCCGCGCCCAGCCGGCGTAAGTCATCACCTCCTGCTCCAGGGCGAGCGTCTTGAAATCACCGGCGATCTGTAGCCGGCACCCCGGCTCGACCCTCTCCATCGCCCGTACGATTTCGCGAATGCCGCGAACCTCGGCGATGCCACCGACATAGCAGACCGCCAGGGCATCGCCCGCGTCACCGGTCAGGCGTGCTTCGAGCGCACCGCCGAGTTCGCCAAGCATGGGAAAGTTGTTGACGTCCACGACCTCGGGATGGAACTCGCTGAAGCGATCGCGAATGTAGGGCGTCGCCGCGACGATGACGTCGAAATGGCGGCAGATTCGCCGCTGGTAGGCATCGACGCCGCGCGAAAGCACTTGCCGCGTGACCTTGCCCAGATAGTGCTTGGCCAGCATCTGGCGCGGCAGGTCCTCGTGGGCGTCGTAGACCACGTGCTTGCCCAGCCGCTTGAGACGCCGCCCCACCGGCATCAGCTCGGGATCGTGCAGATGATAGAGGTCGGCATCCAGTTGCCTGGCCCGCTCAAAGACGCGACGCGTGGTCTTCACGACACGATTGAGGCGTCCGGGTAAATGCCCGACATCGACGATGGATACTCCATCCCGCTCCTCGTCTCCCTCGCCGTCCGCGACGACCAGCGTCACCGGATAACCCTCGGCGGCCAGCGACCGGCACTGCTTGTGAAAGATGCGAGTGTCATAGCGCGGATGGGCGGAAGTCAGGTGTACCACTTTCATTATCGTTGCGTCCTTGTATATCCCTTGCAGCGTCAGGCTGCCCCGGTTCGTCATGATGGGAGTCGTCCGTGCCGGCCGGCTGCGTATCATCGTCGTCGCGCTCCTGACGGCTAGCGACAATGGCATTGGCGAAGGCGCCCCAGCCGAGCGCCGGCAGCGGCCAGAACACCGGCTTGGCCAACGCCATCAGCAGCAGGCAGACGAAATTGATGGAAAAGGCGAACACCCACCTGGCGGCGCGATCGCCAACGAAGAGCAAGCGGTAGCCGGCACCGACAAAGGCGAAGAGCGTCAGGCCGATATAGAGAGTGAAGCCCAGCAGCCCGTAATTGACCCAGGCGGAGAGCATGCTGTGGGCATAGCCGCCGGTCACTTGCGCCGAAGCGATATGCCCGCCGAAGCGACCCAGCAACGGGCTGTCGAGGATCTGCTCCACGGCACGCTGACCCAGGTTCTGGCGCGCCAGCCACGAACTGGTCCCCGACAAGTCGAAGATCTGCAACTGACGACTGCCGGCCAGCGCCTCGAACTGGCTCACCACCAGCGCGATCAGGGCGGCGACCACCGCTAGCAGGGTGATCATGTACTTGACGCTCATGCCCGCCCATAGCATCAGCAGCAGCGCCGAAAGCGAGAGGAAGGCGTACAGCTCCGAGCGCGCGCCCAGCACGAACATGACGAAGGCCCCGAGCACGATCAGCACGGCACGCACCATGGCCCGTTCGCTGACCGCTATCAGAAACAGCAGCAGTACCAGGGCGCTGCGAGCATAGCCCTGATAGGTAGAGACGCTGTCACCCTCTATCTCGGCCTCGATCATGCGCCGGGCGAAGAACATCCACTGGCCGGTGGTGGCCACATGGAAGATCAGATAGCCGGCGATCAGGACGAAGGCGATCCAGAAGGCACGCGCCAATCGCGGCGAAGCAAGTGGAACGCGATAGCCCAGCATGAACAGCACCAGCCACAGCACCAGCGTCTCGACGGTCTGGGTCAGCGCCGCCTGCATCACGCTGCCTCCGATCAAGCCGTAGTTGGCCACCGACCACAGCAGCACATAGGCGAAGAAGAACAGCGTCACCAGTGCATAGCCACGCGTCGAGGCCAGCAGGAGGTACAGCTGGGATGGCAACAGCGCGCAGTAGACGATGAACATCAGCACCGACACCACCCCGAACAGGCCGCCCAGCAATGCCGGGATCACCCCCATCGCCACCAGGGTGTGGTAGAGGATGAACCCCGGGAACAGCACGAAGAAACCGATGGCTGAGACGCGTGTCGTCAGCGCATCACCGGACAGGACCATGCCGATATCCCTGCGTCGCTCAGTCGGCCAGCACGCGCTCGTAGAGCTCGCGCTGGGCCGACGTTGTCAGTTCCGAGTTGTGCCACAGCAGGGTGAAGACACCACCCACGGCACGGCAGCGCGCCTTTATCCTGCTGAAGCACTCGAACGCCTCCTCACCCGTGCCGAGCCCCAGGTAGAGCGGTGAGATCACCGACGCCTCCATGGCGATCAGCGGCCGGATGCGCAGCGCCAGCGACTCACCCTTGACCGGGTCGAAGGCCGGATAGTCGAAGCAGGTGCCACAGCGGAACCCGGGCGCTTCGGCGTAACCCAGTGTGGTGTCGTAGTCCAGTCCGGCCTGTGCGTACCCCTGCAGCGTCAACGGCATCTGCCAGCGCAGGTAATGCATGCGCCCGCCCCACTGCGCCTGTTCGATACCCTCCTCGGCGCATACCCGCCGCAGGCGCCCGGCCTCGTTGGCCAACTCCTTGGGGTTGCGGAATGTGTGATAGCTGGGGTGCAGGCCGATCTCATGGCCGCGCTCGTGCATGCGCCGCATGAGATGACGTATGGCCGGATGCTCCGGCTCGTAGTCGGCGTCCTTGCGCGGGTCGGTTCGGCCGCAGATGAAGTAGAAGGCACTGCTCAGGCCGTGACGCTCGGAGACATCCATCAGCCAGTCGAAGGTGTTGAGCGGATCCAGCGAATGCAGCCGACGGCGGGTACACAGCCGAATCCAGGGCCCCACCACCAGCGCCTGTGGGCGGCGATGAAGCAGGACATCGCCCAGCATGACCCGCGCCAGCTTGATATCGCGGGCAAATCCATAGCGGCTGGGTCGGTCGACATCGTGGGTCGCACGCTGCGTGAACATATGCCGACGCAGCTCTACCTGCGGCCACTGGCGCTGGATGACCTGCCCAAGCACTGCCAGCCATTCATCGACTACGGGTCTGTCCAGGTAGCCGTGGCGGCCGGCATGAGAGGCGCTGGCAGGAAAGCGACCGTGGCGGTCGAGGACCTGGGCATCGACCTCCTCCTGCCGCGACAACATCCAGTAGGTCAGGCCGAGGATGTCGTAGTGAATAGCCAGCCCTCCCGCTACCGGCTCGACCAGCGGCTGCGGCAGGCTGGCGGCCCCCGGCGCCGGCAACGGCAGGTCGAGGGGCGTTCGGAACCCCTCGGCCGTCGCATCCCACTGGCAGTGCGGCAGATCCCCGCCGGTCAGGTAGAACTCCGGCTGCAGACAGTCGAAAAGGATATGCCCCGGCGCCTCGGCGTGGCGCAGATAGAGCCGTTCCGGCCCATCGCGCTCCAGTTGCAACGGCAGCCCGAAGCGTTCCAGCAGGATCCGCTCCAGCCAGCCAAGCACCGGCTCACCCGAGGTAGCGGTCGGCGTGACGACGGACAGGTTACCCGGCACGCAGGACGGTTTCAGCGAGGCGTTCGGCCCCGCATGGGAATTCCGATCGTAAAGTGCAGTCATGTCATTCACTTGGATTCCCTCTTCATCAGTGTGCGGGCCGTAACGTACGCCTCACGCGCCAGCTGACGAATGCCTCGTTGGCTGATCGTGTAGTGGCAGACCAGTCGCCCGCCCCATGCCTCTTTCATCTCCGCCACCGGCGCAATATTGGCGCCGATGAAGTCGAAGACGGTGCACCCCTGACGCTCGAAGAAATTCAATGCCTCCTCGGCGACCAGGTTGTTGACGCCATCCTTCATGGCTTCTGTCTTCATGCCCGCCGACCATGCCAGGGCATGGCCACCAGGCATGAACAGACAGACTCGTGTCCCCATCGCCTCACCCTCGGCGTTGCGCGCCAGAAAGCAGACGAAATGCTCCGGCCCCATCAGCTCGGCCAGACGCGCGAGCTCCGCCGCGTCGAGGCGATAGTCGAAGCCCTTGCGCGCTTCCGGGCCCGCCAGGCAGTCGGCCACCGCGTGGTAGTCCTCGGTGACCTCGCAGTGATAGCCGAGCCGGCCGCACTTGCGTGCCTTCTTGCGCGCGTTGGGGTCGATGGCTTCCTCGCGTGTGGCAATGTCGAGGTGATAGGTGAAGCGCGGACGCGCCGCCATGTTGGCCCACTCGAAGGGCCGCACGTCGTCCGCCACCGAGGAGAGGCTCAGACTGCCGCCGAATTCGCACTGTTGCAGGTACTCGGCCAGGCGTGTCAGGGCCAGGCGCTTGCGCCGGTTGCGTGCGGCGGGCCGCTCACTGGCACACTGGAAGTCGATCGGCAGGTGGGGATTGCGCGGCGGCGTCACCAAGCGGCCATGGTGGTTGCGGTAGAGCACGGTATCGAGTCGCCAGCCGTCACCCTTGTCGGGCGTGAAGGCCAATGGCTCGGCCGTCAGGCCCCAGCGTTGCTCGTTGAACCGGATCCATCCGGGATGGAACAGGGGATCGTTCATCATGGTACGGCTTTCCTTTCCGTCTCCGGAGGCTGCGGTTGGGGTTCCGGGGTCTGGCCCTGCGTCGCGTCATCCAGGTAGTCGTCGTCGAAGTCGCACACCAGGTAGTAGCGCAGCTCGCCGCTGACCGGATCGTGGTAGCGCTCGGCGATGCGAAAGCCGAGACGCAGGCTGGGCTTGAGCGAGGCAACATTGTCCGCCGAGATCCGTGAGGAGTAGCCCCGCACTCCGTTGGCACGAAAATGCAGAATGGCCGTACGCCGCAGCTCGGTGGCGAGCCCTTGCCCGCGGTGGGCCGGATCTACCCCACTGAAGCTCGAGTGCACCCTGCCCTCGAGCAGGTCACGACGACTGAAGCCATAGAAGGCCGCTCCCACGACGCGGTCCTGGGTGTCGAGGGCCACCACGCCGAGGCGATTCCCCGCCAGGCGATACAGCCAGCGCCGGGGCAAGTCCATCGCCCTGCCATCGTGCAGCTTGGCGTACAGTGCCAGCGCCCCGTCCAGATGCGCCCGTCGCATGGCGCACAGCCGGTAGCCGTTGTAGTGGCGCAGCGGCACGGTGGCGAAGCCCCGTGAGCGGCGCAGGTTGCAAGCGATCGACGCGGACGCTTCGAGAGCGACGCGCAGGTATCGACTCGGTGCGTTGACGTTCATGATCGACAGAACCTCTCGAGAAACAGCTGCGCCGCCACTCCGTTATGCGAATACCCCTGTGAGCGCAGGCGCTCCAGGGCTTCGGGAGGGAAGCGCCCGGTGGAAGCCAGTGTGTTGCCGCGTGCCAGCCTCGGCATCAGCCGCTTTGCCAGGCGCTTGACGCTTGCCCCGGGGCCGCGCCGGAAGGCCGCCAGGCGGCTCAGGCGAGCGCGCAGGCTTTGTCGGGACTGCTGCGCGGCGTTGCCCAGCGGAGCCTGATGACCGCTGACCTCGGCGAAGAGCTCCTCGACGAAGGAGACGTAGCCGGAACGGCTCTCCAGCCAATGGTCCGGCACCGACTGCCAGAAGGCCATGAAGTCGCGGTCGTAGAGCGGCATCGACCAGTCATGGCCGAAGAACTCGAAGCTGCGCACGGAGTTGACGATGAACTTGGCCTGGCGCTCCTGCCAGCCGAACAGCACGAACTGACGGATGAATTCATCGGGCTCCAGGGCCTCGTCCAGCGGGTAGTCGAGGGCCAGGCGAGGCAGTACGCGCTCGCGAAAGAGCGCATCGCCCTCATCGCTGGCATTGAGCGTGAAATGACGCTGGCGAAGCGCTTCGGCCAGCTCGCCTGGCGGCATCGTTTGCCCTGCCCGCTTGGCCTCGAAGACGCTCGGCGGCACGAAGCCGGTCACGCAGCAGTGACCGGGTACGAACAGCGAGCCCGGCTCGACCTTGCCCTGTTCCGTCAGCAGCTTGACCGCCAGCCAATCCTGCATGTTGGCGATGCCGTTCCAACCCGAGGACCACCGCTGGTAGCGCCAGTACTCCTTGCTATCGGCAACGCGGCTCCACGCCTCCTGGCTGTATTCGATGAAGGTCCACGGCAGCCCCAGGGCACGGGCCACCTCCCGGCTCACCTTGGCCTCATGATTGTCGCGATAACCATAGGCGTAGGTCAGCACGCGCGGGTATTGGCAGCGCGCCAGCAGCGTGGCGATCAAGCGCGAGTCATAGCCCCCGCTGAGCGGCACCACGATCTGGCGGCCGTTGGCTGTCTTGACCAGTTGATCGCAAGCGGCATCGAGGACTTCCTCGAGCCGGGCCAGGCGGCGGCTGTCGTCACGCTCCGCCACGGCGTGATAGTCGAAGCGATAATAGCGCTCCAATGACAGGTCCAGGCCCTGGCCGGAATCGCCCACGATCAGCGTCTCGCCGGCGCGCAGCTGCTTGACGCGGCGAAACAGCGTGTCGCGGCCTGTGACATAGCCGGCCAACTCGAAATCGGCCGTGGCCTCATCGTCGACCTGCGTCTCGTCGGTCCGCTGGCGTACCCAGTCGGCATCGTCGCTGAGATAGCACTCGTTGCCGCGCATGCCATAAAACAGCGGAATCGAGCGCACGCGATCCACGGCTGCCACCATGCCGTTCCCCGTGCGGCGCACGAGGGCGTGAAAACCGTTGAGTTCCCCCATGCGCTGGCGCCAGGCACCGATGTCGTCGGCCAGTTCCAACTGCTTCAGGGCGGAGCCCGGCGACAGGCGCTGCCCGTCGAGCCACACGCTGCCGCAGACATGACCACGTCCGTCCGGCAGCTCGCACTCCTGCCAGCGCGAGGAAGAAAAATGACAATGTATCGAACTCATTGGTAGGCCCTTCGGAACAGGAGGAAATAACGCAATCCCACCAGAGCGGCGCTGAGCAGCAGCGCGGCGTTCCATGGCAGCCACGCGGGAGCCAGCCACTCGACGACGAGTAGTGGCGCCAGCAATGCCAGCCCCCATCCCAACGCCGAGAGCGTGGATATCGCCAGGATTCGCGGCCGGTTGTCGGTCAAGTGAGCGATCCAGACCAGGAAGCCGACCCAGCAGGCGGCACTGCCCAGCGAGAACAGCGCCACCGTCAGCAGCAGATCATCCAGGGCGGCGCCGATGGCGATGGCCGCCACGCGCACGCCGAGCAGCAGCGCCTGGAATGCCAGGCCCTGGCCCTGGCGTTCCATCACCGAGAACAGATGGCTCAGCGGCGAGGTGATGAACACCAGGTAGAGCCAGGGCGCCATCCAGCGAGCGAACTCACCGGCCTCGCGCCAGCGCTCGCCGAAGACCAGGGCGAACAGGTCCGGGCCGATCGCCACCAGGACGATTGCCGGCGGCATGGCGATCTGCGCCAGCGTGGCGTGCACCTTGGCCACCAGCGGGTTCAGCTCGCCCCGCCGGTGCGCCTCGGCGGCGCTGGAGAAGAACACCTTGCCCACGGCTTCGCCGATCAATGTCATGGGCATCGCCAGCACGCGATGCGCCAGGGCATAGAGACCCGCAGCCACGGGGCTGAACAGCGCGGCGAAGAGCAGCGGCGGGAGTTGCTTGCCGAGGGTGTTGAACAGCCCCGACCAGGAGGAGAACAGCGGAAACTTGCGGTAGCGACGCGCCGCCGCCCAGGCGCCGGCCGCGGTGACGCGATGCTCGCTGACGGCACGCAGCGCCGGGCGCGCCAGTGTCAACGTGCCGGCCCCCTGGCCCGCGGCATGGCCGAGCAAGAGCCCGCCCCCGCCCAGAGGGCTTGCCACGAGCTGAATCGCCAGCAGGGCCAGCGACTGCTTGATCCTCGTCGAGGCCAGCGCGGTGAATGCGCGCGTGCGTACTGCCCAGTGACTGACCGCCTGGTAGCCCCCGGCGAACGCGACGCCCAGCGGCAGCAGCCACAGCCAAGGGCTGAGCGACGGCACGCCCAGCGCCTCGGCCAACGCCCTTCCCCCCAGCAGCACCAGCAGCAGCGCGACCAGGGTGGTGAAGGCCACCACCGCCAGGCTCAACGCCAGCACCTCGGCCGCCTCGTGCTCCGTCTCCGGCAGCGGTATCGCCAATTGATAGCGACCACTGGCCACCACGGTGAACAGCGCCAGCAGGCCGCCGTATACTGCCAGCAAACCGAAATCCTCCGGGGTATACAGCCGGGTCAGCAGCGGTGCCGCGGCGATTGTCAGCAGTTGCGCCCCCGCCGTGCCACCTACCAATACACTGACCCCACGGGCGAACCCCTGGGTCGGTAGCAGACGTCTTGCCGGTATGACGAGCCGATTCAGCACGTGATGTCTCTCCCTGACAGCTGGCTCAGGCCACCGCTTCCCCGAGCGCCGTGACGATGCGCTCCTGATCTTCGGCCGTGAGGTACGGATGCATCGGCAGGCTGACCACCCGACGCGAGGCCGCATTGCCAACCGGCAGGTCGACGCCGGGGTCGGCCACCGCCGGCTGCTTGTTGAGCGGGATCGGGTAATGAACGGCGGTAGGAATGCCGGCCTCGGCCAGCCGCGCGATCACCACCTCGCGGTCATCCACTTCCACCGTGTACTGGGCATAGGCACTGGTGTTGTGGGGCTCGACATGGGGCGACGCGAAGCCGTGTGCACGCAGCAGGCGACCATAGCGCTCGGCGACCTGCTCGCGCAGCCTGAGCTCCTCGTCGAGGATGTCGAGCTTGGGCAGCAGGATCGCGGCCTGCAGCGTGTCCAGGCGGCTGTTGACGCCGATCCTGACGTGGTAGTAACGCCGTCCCTGACCGTGACGGGCGATCTGACGCAGCACCTTGGCCAGTTCGTCGTCATCGGTGAACAGGGCTCCGCCGTCGCCGTAGCAGCCCAGCGGCTTGCTGGGGAAGAACGAAGTCGTGGCAATTTGCGACAGGCTGCAGGAGCGCCGGCCGCGATAGGTGGCGCCGAAGCTTTGAGCCGCATCCTCGATCACCGGGATGCCGTGTCGAGCGGCGATCTCGTTGATGGCATCCATGTCGGCGCACTGGCCGTAGAGCGATACCGGGATGATCGCACGGGTGCGCGGCGTGATGGCTGCCTCGAGCTTCGCCGGGTCGAGCAGGTAGGTGCGCGGGTCAACGTCGACGTAGACGGGCCGTGCCCCGAGCAGGGCCACGGTCTCGGCAGTGGCGATATAGGTGAAACCCGGGGTGATGACCTCGTCCCCTGGAGCGATCCCCAATGCCATCTGGGCGATCTGCAGCGCGTCGGTACCGTTGGCACAGGTGATGCAGTGGCGCACGCCGGCATAATCGGCCAGGCGCGCCTCGAGCTCGTCCACTTCGGGGCCGAGAATGTACTTGCCGTGCTCCAGCACGTTGCGGATGCCGGCGTTGATGCGCTCGCGAATGCGCACCTGCTGTGCCTTGAGATCGATGAAGTCCAGGCGACGGGTGTCCTTGGCGTCGGAGGTGGAGCCTTCCTGCGCGGGGGTGCAGATCAGGGTGCTCCCTTCGAGCCGATAGCGATCGGCGGTGTGAGGGCAGATCACTTCGCCCTCTCCCTCCAGCGGCAAGTCGAGACGCTCGCCGTGACGGCTCATCCAGCCCTGCTGGCGAGCGGGAACCCCCAGCATCAAGGCGAAATCGGGCACGTCGCGATTGATCACCGCGCCGGCGCCGATGAACGCATGACGCCCCACGGTCACTCCGCAGACGATGGTGCAGTTGGCCCCGAGGGTCGCACCCTCGCGTACCAAGGTGTCGCGGTACTGATCCTTGCGCTCGACCAGCGAGCGCGGATTGTAGACATTGGTGAAGACCATGCTCGGGCCGCAGAAGACGCCCGCCTCGAGCGTGATGTTGTCATACACCGAGACGTTGTTCTGCACCTTGCAGCGATCGCCGATGACGACGCGGTTGCCGACGAAGACGTTCTGTCCCAGCGAGACGCCACGTCCGATGCGAGCACCGCCACAGACGTGAACGAAATGCCAGACGCGGGACGATTCGCCGATCTCGGCACCGTCGTCGACGATGGCACTGGGATGGATCTGTACGCCGGGGTAACGGTTATCGAGCATTGGGCTGTCCATGGCGAGCCTCACATCAGGTGCCGCTTGAGGCAGGGGTGCGCCTCGTTGCGGGCAGGTATTTCCAGGGAAGCATTGCGAATCGTATCGACGGTCTCGATGCAGTGGCGCGCACTGTCGAGGCCGAAGCCGCGGCCGGCCAAGATCTCCTGGTAGGAAACGGTATGCAGGTCGGTGAAGCCTCCCGAAAACTCGATCTCGCGACCTTCGCACAGGATCGAACGGTAGGTGGTCTGCTGTCCCTGCACGCTGCTCGGCAGGTCGTTGCTGTCGATCGACAGGAACCAGCGAACCCGCGCCTTCTGATATTCGAGATAGCCCGCGGCGCGATGCTCGTCCAGGTAATGGACGACGTTGCGCTCCAGATCGCCGAACACGAAGTGCAGCATGTCGAAGAAGTGCACGCCGATGTTGGTCGCCACCCCGAAGGACTTGCGCGGGTCGCCCTTCCAGCTCTCGTGGTACCACTTGCCGCGCGAGGTGATGTAGGTGAGCTCGACGTCGTACTTGTCGTCGCGCGGCTCGCTGGCGACCCGCTCCTTGAGCTCGACGATGGCCGGATGGTGGCGCAGTTGCAGAATATTGAACACGCGCCGGCCGGTCTCCTGCTCGACCCTCTCGAGCTCGTCGAGCAGGGCCGGCGTCGGTACCAGCGGCTTCTCGCAGATCACGTTGCAGCCCAGCCGCAGGCCGGCGGCGATATGGGCGTGGTGCAGGTGATTGGGCGAACACACCGAGACATAGTCGAGCGCCGTGTAAGGGTCGCGCTTGCGCTGCCAGGCGCTCTCGACGAAGCGCTCGAACTCGGTGAAGAACTCGCTTTCCGGCGAGATCGAATCGATGATGCCCACCGAGTCATTGATGTCGTAGGCCATGGCCAGGTGGTTGCCGGTCTCCTTGATGGCCTTCATGTGGCGTGGAGCGATATAGCCGGCGGCGCCGATCAGAGCGAAGTATTTCATGGCGGTTACCTGTACGTTGGACATGGAGATCAGGCCCTTATCACTCGTTCTTCGTTGACGCCGCGGTAGATGCCCCGGGTATCGATGACCAGGTGGGCGTGGGCGCGAATCATGTCGTAATCGAAGCGGTCGTGATCGGTAGCGAGAACGACGGCGTCGTATTCAGCCAGGGTCGACGGTGAGAGAGGCACGCTCTCCAGGTCGAAATGGTGCTCGCGCATCGGCGGGAAGGACGGCACGTGGGGATCACTGTAGGCCACCTCGGCGCCACGATCGCGAATCCGCTCCATGATGTGGACCGAAGGCGATTCGCGCATGTCGTCGACGTTCTTCTTGTAGGCAATGCCGAGCACCAGCACGCGGCTGCCCTTCAGCGCCCGTCCATGCTGATTCAGCCCCTCGATCAGCTTGCCCACCACATAGTCCGGCATGCCCTGGTTGATCTCACCGGAGAGCTCGATGAAGCGGGTATGCAGTCCATACTCGCGGGCCTTCCAGGTCAGATAGAAGGGATCGATGGGAATGCAATGGCCGCCCAGCCCCGGCCCCGGGTAGTAAGGAGTGAAGCCGAACGGCTTGGTGGCGGCGGCATCGACCACCTCGAAGATGTCGATGCCCATGCGGTCGGCCACGATCTTCATCTCGTTGACCAGGCCGATGTTCACCGCGCGGTGGATGTTCTCGAGCAGCTTGGTCATCTCGGCGGCACGGGTCGAACTCAGCGGCACCACCTGATCGATGGCCGGACGATAGAGCGCCACACCGGCGTCCCGGCATGCCGGCGTATGGCCGCCAACCACCTTGGGAATGGTACGGGTCTCGAAGTCGGGGTTGCCCGGGTCCTCACGCTCAGGCGAATAGACCAGGAACAGCGCCTCGCCGACCTCGAGGCCGCTCTCCTCGACTCGAGGCAGCAGCTCCTCCTCGGTGGTGCCGGGATAGGTGGTGCTCTCCAGCGAGATCACCTGGCCTTCACGCAGATGTCCCTTGAGCGCATCGACGGTCCTGATGACGAAGCTGATATCCGGTTCACGATGCTTGTTGAGTGGCGTCGGTACGCAAAGGATCAGCGCATCGACTTCCGCCGCACGGGTGAAGTCGGTAGTTGCCTCGAACCCGGCATCCTTGGCCCGGGCGACCCGCTCAGAGGCGATATGTTCGATGTAGCTGCGCCCGGCATTGAGTTTGTCCACCTTGCCGGCATCGATGTCGATACCCAGCACACGGTAGCCGATTTCGCTGTAGCGCAGCATCAGGGGCAACCCCACATAGCCAAGCCCGACGATTCCTATCACGGCTTCCTTGCGCTCGAGCCGGCCAATCAGACGATCTTTGATAGTGGTCATGACGCTTCCATGATTTTCGAGTGATAGTGATCGGCGCTCGGCCAGTTGGCCTCACGCCAGGGAACGGCCTGCACGGGCAGGCTCGGACAGAGTCTTTGGCGCATGCGGCGCTCAGGTCTGGGTGGTCTTGTAGGCATAGTGGTAATAGCCGTAGCCATAGCTGGTGGCGGCCTTGCGCTCGATGGCGTTGAGAATGCCGCCCTTGACCGTGACGCCACTGGTTTCGAGGCGACGAATGGCCACGTCGACCTCGCGCGGCGGGTTGAGCCCGAAGCGAGCCACCAGCAGCGTGGTACCGCAGTGGTGGCCGATCACCGCGGCGTCGGTCACGGCCAGGATGGGCGGGGTGTCGACGATCACCAGGTCGAAGCGCTCGCTCAGTGCATCGAGCATTCGCGTAAAGCGCTCGCTCATCAGCAATTCAGCAGGATTGGGCGGCGCCTTGCCGCGCGCCACGTAGCTCAATCCGTTGATCGGCGACTGCCGAATGACTTCGTCCAGCTCGGCCTTGTTGGAAAGCACCTCGGACAGCCCGCCCTTGCTGTCGGCATTGAAGGCGGTATGGATGTGCCCCTTGCGCATGTCGGCATCCAGGATGAGGACGCGCTGGCCACTCTGGGCGATGACCGCCCCAAGGTTGATGGAAATGAAGCTCTTGCCGATGTTAGGGCTCGGCCCGGTGATCATCAGCCGGTTGTCATTGGCCTCGAGCATGGCGAAGTGCAGTGACGTGCGCAGGCCTCGCAGGGCTTCGATGGCGGTATCGTCGGGGGCGTTCTGGGCCAGCACCCCGTTGGAGACTGTGCGACCATGCCGCCGGTTGTGTCGTTTGACCCGCCTTACCAGTTTCTCCTGATCATCGGAGAGCGGCACGGTGGCATACACCGGCAGGCCCAGGTCCTCGATCTGATCGGCACTCTCCACGCCACGATGGAAGATGCTGCGTACGATGACGAATGCCACCGCCAGGAAGGCGCCGACCAGGGTCAGCATGACCACGGTGACCGGCTTGCGTGGTTCCACCGGCCCCGGCTGGGCGACGGCATCGTCGAGAATGCGCACGTTGCCCACGGTACTGGCCTTGGTGATGCTCATTTCCTGGATCTTGTTGAGCAACTGCACGTAGACCTGCTGGGTGACTTCGACGTCACGTGACATGCGTAGGATTTGCTGCTGGGTCTCGGGCAACCCTTGTATACGCTCGTTGAGCCGCTCGCGATCGCGCTCCAGGTTGCTGCGCTTCTCCATCATGGCGGCGTAGAGCGGGTGCGAGGAGTTATAGCGCTGGCTCAGCTCGGCCTGCTCCATCTCCAGCTCGCCGAGCTGCGTATCGAGCTCGACGACCCGATCCAGTACCGAGCGTGTCTCGAGGCTGAGGTCGAGGCTCTCATGCTCCATGCGAAAGGCGTTGAGGGCATCCTCGGCTGTGGCCAGATCGCTGCGTACCTGCGGCACCTGCTCCTCGAGGAACTTGAGACTCTGCTCCGCTTCGGCACTCTGACGCTCGACGTTCTGCGTCAGGTAGATCTGGGAGATGACGCTCAAGGTGCGCTCTGCACGGCGCGGATCCTCATCGAGCAGCGTCATGTTGAACACGCCGCTGTCGCGACCGCGCTGACCAACGCTGAAACGCGAGCGCAGGCTGTTGATAGCGGCCAGGCGGGTACGGCGCACCACCGTGAACTCCGCCCCCTTGCCAGCCTCCAGCTCGGCCACGCGCAGTTCGATGCGGCCATCGTCGAAGCTTTCGGTGGTGCCGACGCGCCCCTCGCCGAGCAACTCTTCGCCGTGATAGAGCCGATAGCTTCCGGGGTCATCTGCCACCAGGCGCAGCGCACGTCCCAGCCACTCATGATCGACGCGCAGCTCGCCCACGTTGAGGTACTCGCCGGCCCAGACGCTGCGCTCGGCGAAACCGGGGCGCTCGATGCCAAGCCTGACCAGATAGTTCCCCACGAACGACAGGCGGGTCGGAATCACCTCGATGTCGAGGCGCTCCTGGTCCACGGCCTGCCCGAGCACCATGCGGGAACGCAGGATCTCGAGTTCGGCTTCGGCCTTGGGCTCCTCACCGAGGATCGAGCGCACCTCGGCGAGCGGATTGCTGAGCCCGGTCTTGCCCTCGACCTGCACGAGGGCATCGGCCCGATAGATCGGCGTGGCCAACTGCACATGAATCACGGCCGCCACGGCAAAGATCGCCGTCACCGACATGATCAGCCACTTGTTGTCCAGCAATACGCCGAACAACCTGCCCAGATCGATATCGTCATAGCCTGGGCGCGAGCCCGTCTTGATCTCTTTCACCATTGATAGGGTCCTGGCGTGAAAAGGTGGTCGTTCGCTTCAGCTTCGTGAACTACCGAGGCGCGCCTGCCACAGCCGCGCCGCTTCGGTAAGCTGACGATGTACGCGTACAAAGACCTCTTCGTTCCTGCGATAGGGGTCGGGGATATCCACCCCATTGCCCGTCTCCCCCGGCAGCCAGCGTCCGAAGCGCATGGTCTTGCCGGTGGCGAAGGGAAATTGCTCGGCAATCGCCAGGCGCTGACCCTCGCTCATGACCAGCACCAGATCGGCCTCGCGAACCATCTCGGCTGTGACCTGGCGCGCCCGATGCCCGGAGAGGTCGAGCCCATCGGCTTCTGCAAGACGGACGGCCGAAGGATCGGCACCGTGACCGACCAGCGCCCCCAGGCCCGCCGAGGAGATACGGTGACCGGGCAAGGCCTGCCTGAGCAGCGCCTCTCCGACCGGGCTGCGACAGACATTGCCGATGCACACCACGAGTACTTCTTGAAACATTCTTTTCCCTCTACTGGCCGACTCGCTCGAACTCACGCCCGGTACGCGTGGTCTGGTAAAGGCTGCTGACCGTGGGCAGAAGCTGGCGTACGACGCGGTTCCAGCGCCCCAGCGGCGTGGTGGTGACATAGATCACGTCGGTCGGCTGCAAGGTGAATTCAGCACCCAGCATCAGCGCCGCGGCATTGCGGGCATCGAGCTGGTAGACGGTAGCGAGCTTGTCGCTGTCGGCCGGCGCCCGACGAATGACGAAGATGCCCGAGGCATCGGCATTGCTCTCCTCCATGCCGCCGGCCTCGGAAAGCGCATCGGTCAGCGTGAGCCGGCTCGCCCCCATCGGCAGGCTCTTCGGATCGCGCACCTCGCCCATGACGTAGACCTTCTGGTTGCTGTTGTCGGGCACGTGCAACACATCGCCAGCTTGCAGCAGCATGTTCTGGTCGAGCCGACCGCTGTTGAGCATGTCATGCAGGGACAAGCGGATCTCCTCGCCATCCCGCGTCAGCAGGACGTCGTGCCAGTTGGCATGCTCCGCCAGGCCGCCGGACAGGTTGATGGCATCGAGCACGCTCAACGGCACGTTGCGAATCGGCAGCGGGCCGGGCTCTTCCACTGCGCCGGTGACGTTGACCTTCTGTGAGTTGTACTGGGCGACCTGAACCTCGACCTGCGGCATGGCCACATACGGCTCCAGGCCGCGGGCGACGATCTCTCGCACCTCGCGCACCGTCTTCCCTTCCACGGGGATGCGGCCGATAAATGGGTAGAAGATGGTGCCGTCGCTATGCACGGTATTGCCCGACTCCGCGGCGCTACGCTCACCTCCCGCAGGAATGGTCAGTTCTGGATGGCCATAGACGATGACGGTGAGCACATCGCCCTTGCCGATGTAGTATTCATAGCCGCTGATGCCCTCGCGCAGAGCCTCGCTCACCTCGCCGATATCCTCAGCTCCTTTGACATCCTGGCTCTGACTACGCACCAGGCCGAAGGTGATGGGTTCGATATCGACCAGATCGTCGATCGGGGCGGAATCCGCCTGGTAATCGATGTGCCCCCCAGGAGCGAAGGCGCACCCACCCAGGACGAACAGCCCAAGCATGCAGAGAAAGCGACCCGCTCGGGGCCGCAGAAAGTAGTAATTCATCGACTTTTCACTCGCGTGTCATTATTAACCTGAACCCTGTCGCCTCAAGCAGCCATTCCTTGTCGCTTTTATTATTCATTAATGTCGCCACCGGGTGACACGGGAATAAACGAACAAATAACACCAACTGCACCCGGGTTTCTCATTCTGACACTGCAATAAGACAGTTTCGTTGTCGTTCGGCGACACAAGCCAATTTAAACTGTCTCTCAATTTCGACACCAGCGCTTTTAATACGAACCGAAGAATACTTTATTCCACCTTCGACATTTATTTGACGGAATCACCACGGCGTCAGGCACGCTACCGCCACGAGGTTAGACGACAATCCCCGAAGCCACGTGCACTACCTTGATTTCAAGGCACAAAATGTCCCGCGGCATGGACCGCGACACGACGCGAACTCAAGGAAACTGACAAGACAGGGCCGCTGCTTCCATGCAAGGCACTAAGTAGACGAGGCCAGAATAAACCTTTTTTGTGCTCGCCACTACCCCTTATTAGATTCTATACATTTTTTTACTCTTATATACACACGGACACCCTGAAACAAGATAAGTTTCTTTCCTGTTATCTAAAACTAGGTTATCAATTCACCACTCGAATCGAACCCCCATGACATTAAAGCGTCACGGGGGCACACTCATGTAAGCCTGTCTGCATTGCCTGCCGATGGCAGGCCGGCCAGATAGTAATCCAGAACCATTTAAGGATGCACTATCCGGCCAATCGCCCCGCCGGAGGTGTCCGGCGCAATAAAGGAGTCATATCGATATGCTTGAACCATTGAAGTTACGACGAGGCGTCATCGCCCTGGCGGGCGTGACCCTGTTGGGCCTCGCGCCATTGGCGCTGGCACAGCAGGCCACGCTGCCCCAGGGCACGCCCGGGGCGCCAGGCAATTCAGCCAACACGCCTGCACCAGGCGCAGTGGCCAGCGGTGGGCTGGCCACTGGCGGCGGCGCCGCCGGCCAAGCCCCGGGCAACTCCGGCCAAGCGCTGGCCGGCGCCGTGAGCCGCGGCGCTGCGGGAATCGGCGTGGCGATCGGTGCCACTGGCACCGGTACCGGCACCGGAACTGGAACCGGCACCGGAACGCGCTGATGAGCCACGACAGACGGTGCAGCAAGGTGCGTGCGCCGACACAGGGCCGCCGCAAGGCGGTCCTGCTTCGCTTATTGCTGGGCGGCCTGATCACAGGCCTGACGGCTTGCACTCAGGGCGGCCAGTTGACTCCCATGGGGGCCACCCTGATGGGTGGGGGGCACGGCGAGAACCTGTCGGCACAGGCCGATGCACTGCCCTACGCCACCCTGGTGGTACACACCCAGGGCAACAAGGCATTGCTGGTCATGGCGCATCGCGCCGGAGAGTACGGTCGCGACACCTACTGGCAGGCAGGCGACCGCGCCACGTTGCACTTGCGAGATGGCGTTCCCACGAGTACGGCCGGCTTCGAAGAGCTATTGCTGGGGCGCTGGCACTCGGCCGAAGCAAGCGCGGGCTACCGAGTCCACGCGCACTGGCGCGATGCCAGCGGCCAGGAGTGGCAGGACGTGGCCACGGCAAGCCTCGCCTGCGAATCGGCTCAGCCCGTCGACCTCCCGTTGACCCGGTTGCCGCTGGAGCGCTGTACCGAACGACTCGACTGGAAGAGCAGTAACACGCATAGCCGTGGGGTGTACTGGCGTGAGCCCGGCAGCCTGCGGATCTGGGGGGGTGACATGGAGCTCTGGCCGGACGGTCCACGCCTGCGCTGGCAGGTGGCGAGACCCTGGTGGAGCGATGCCGAGGACACCGGGCGTGACAACGGGCAGACAACCCTGCCTGACACCGCGCCATCGTCGTGACAAAGAGAGCGAGAATGACCCGACGTCACCACCCCCTTGCCGGGCGCTGGCACACTGTCTGCGTGGGCGCACTGCTGGCTCTGCCCCTCGATGGCCAAGCCGACGCCCTCCGGCTCTCGGACCTATGGCTCGAGCAGCAGGCGTTGCCCGAACCACCCGCCTACAGTTATTACCTTCTCGAGCGGCAGCAGGAGCCCCAGCAACGCCAGGCCAGGCGTCTTCAGGAAGAGTTGGCGACATTGATCGACTGGTATGCCCTAGCTGGACGCACCGACATGGCCCGAGGCCTGGAGCAATGGCAAACCACCCTCGCCGAACTGCAGTCGACGCCGGGACGCACGGCGGCCAGGGCCGACCTAGCCGCCCTACTCGCCTCGCCGCGCCACGATCCACTACTGGACTCTTTGGCCGAAGTCGGTCATTGCGAACTGCCCGAATGGGTGGAGCTGTGGCATTTCGGCGGCGTGACTCGGCATCCCTGGACCCCGGGCCTGAGTCTGCGCGACCTGCTGCGCAAGCAACCCAGCTCCCAATGGTCCAGCGCCGACGAAGCGTGGGTGATCACACCCCAGGGCACCCCTCGCCGAGTCGGCGTGGCCGCCTGGAACGCTGGCGACGCGCCCCTGGTTGCCGGTAGCCGCGTCGCTCTCGCCCTTCCCGAACCGGTTCAGGAGGCCGACTGGGTCAATCGCGCCCTGTCCGGTTTCCTGGCGACCCGCCTTCCCGGCGATGCCTGTCATACCGTCGCCCTGCCTGATTCTTCGGGTCAAGCCGATTCGGGAGGGCCTGTCACATGAAGCGGTCCGACCCCCGATCGCCACGCCTTGCCCCATTGGCGTTTGCCATCGCCATGGCCATCGCCGGGTCAGCGATGGCCGATCCGTCCCAGCCACGTCTCGGCAGCGGCCAGGGCGATTTCGGCGGTGTGGGATTGATGCAGGCACCCACCGCACGCATGGCGCCGCTCGGCGGCTTCGCCTTCTCGCTGTCGCGTACCGCGCCCTATCGACGTTATGGTGTCTTCTTCCAGCCCACCGATTGGCTGGAAGCCGGCTTCCGCTACGTCGAGGTGGAGAACAGGCGCTACCTGGCTGCCACGGATGATCGCAACAATCTGGACAAGGGCATTGACTTCAAGGTGAGGCTACGTGAGGAAGATCGCTACTGGCCACAGATCGCCCTCGGCGCCCGCGACATCGGGGGCACCGGTCTCTTCTCCAGTGAGTACCTGGTTGCCAGCAAGCGCTGGCACAACTTCGACTTTACCCTGGGGATCGGCTGGGGCTACCTGGGCAATAATGAGGACTTCACCAACCCGTTGGCCCGACTCGATGAGCGTTTCGAGCGACGCTCCG
This sequence comes from Halomonas sp. LR3S48, assembly GCF_025725665.1. Taxonomy (NCBI): domain Bacteria; kingdom Pseudomonadati; phylum Pseudomonadota; class Gammaproteobacteria; order Oceanospirillales; family Halomonadaceae; genus Halomonas; species Halomonas sp. LR3S48. The sequence continues at coordinate 2,517,633 of NZ_CP107009.1, forward strand.
GGTTCAGCTCGGGCGGAGACGGAGGCGACTTCAACCTGGGCAGCCTGTTCAGCGGTCGCAGCGCCCTGTTCGGCGGCATCGAGTACCAGACGCCATGGGATCCGCTGGTGTTGCAACTGGAGCTGGAAGGCAACGACTACCAGCACGAGCCACAGCGCAACGACCAGGAACAGGATTCACGCCTCAACCTGGGTGCTCGACTGCGCCTGACCGACAGCATCGAACTCAAGGCCGGCTGGCAGCGGGGAAACACCGCCATGCTCGGGATCACCATGGCGACCAACCTGGGCAGCATTTCCCAGGCCAAGCGCGACCCGCTTCCCGTCGACCTGGCGCCGGCTCCTGCCGAACACACCAGTGACTGGAACGGGCTCAGCCGCGAACTGGGTGCCAACGCCGGGATCGGTGTCTACCGCATCCGCCAGGATGGTTCGAGCGTCATCGTCGAAGGCGAGCCCACGCGCTATCGCTCTCTCGCCGAGAGCGAGCTGCGAGCCGGCCGCCTGCTGCACAACCATCTCGGCAGCGATGTGGAGACTTTCCGTTTCCGCTGGCACGAGCGCGGCATGGCGCTGCGCGAGAGCGTGCACCAACGCGAGGCCCTGGTCGCCGCGGCGTCTACCAGCGAGGAAACCGTGACGTATCGCCACGGGATCTACTCTCACGCCGCGCTGACCCCGAGCCAGGGCGAAGTGCTGCATGAATCCCCATCTCGCGGGTTCTTCTACAGCCTCGAGCCGCAGCTCGAGCAGAACTTCGGCGGCCCCGACGGCTACCTCTACCGACTCTCCGCCAACCTCGACAGCGAGTATCGGCTGGGCGCCAATCACTGGGTGTCGGGCGCACTGACCTATACGCTGGCCGACAACCTCGGCAAGTATCGCTATATGGGCCCCTCGGACCTGCCGCGGGTACGTACCCATATCGGCGACTATCTGGCCGAGACCGATGTCGGCATCAGCAATCTCCAGTACACCCGTACCGCCCAGCTCGGTAACGACTGGTATGCGATGGGCTATGGCGGCCTGCTCGAGACCATGTTCGCCGGGGCCGGGGCGGAACTGCTCTATCGCCCCTTCAACAGCGACGTGGCACTCGGCCTCGATATCAACTGGGTCAAGCAGCGCGACTTCGACCAGCGTTTCGACATGCGCGACTACAGCACATGGACAGGCCATCTGACCGGCTACTGGCAGACCGACTACGAAGACGTGCTGGCCAAGGTCAGCGTGGGCCGCTACCTGGCCGGCGACCTCGGCGTCACCTTCGATGTATCACGGGAGTTCGATTCGGGTGTCCGCCTCGGCGGCTGGGCCACCTTTACCGATGCCGGCGATGCCTTCGGTGAAGGCAGCTTCGACAAGGGGGTCTATCTCTCACTGCCGCTGGACGCCTTCTTCGTGCATTCCACCCGACAGCGCGCCCAGCTCGCCTGGAGCCCGCTGACGCGCGACGGCGGCGCCCGCCTGGCTCGTCGTGAATCGCTCTACGACATGACCGAGGAGCGCAGCATGGGACGCTACTGGGACGACCAGGCCGAGCTGATGCGCTGAGCATCGGCATGCCAACGAAAGCAACCAGGCCACCGCATCTGCATGCGGTGGCCTGGTTGGAAGATAACGGTATAAAAACGATCAGCCGCGATGGTAGCCTGGTGCCACGAAAGGCATCTTGCTCACCACCATGGGCAAGCGCTTGCCACGCACCTCGGCATGGACGGTCGAGCCGATCCCGGCATGCTCGATATCGACATAGCCCATCGCGACCGGCTGGCCGACACTGGGCCCGAAGCCACCGGAGGTGACCCGGCCTATGTGGCGGCCGTCCTCGCTGTAGAGTTCGGCACCCTCGCGCACGGGGGCACGCCCTTCACCCAGTAGGCCGACCCGCTTGCGACGGTGATCCTTGGCATCGACCTGATGCAGGATCAGGTCGGCCCCGGGGAATCCCGCCGAACGCTCTCCGCCGTGACGACGCGCCTTGCTGATGGCCCAGATCAGTCCCGCCTCCACCGGGGTGGTCTCGGAATCGATATCGTGACCGTAGAGGCACAGCCCCGCCTCCAGGCGCAGGGAATCCCGCGCCCCCAGGCCGATGGGCTCGACCTCCTCATCGGCCAGCAGGCGGCGGGCCAGCTCCTCTGCCTGGTCGGCCGCCACCGAGATTTCGAAGCCATCCTCGCCGGTATAGCCGCTTCGGCTGATCCAGACAGGCATGCCATCGATCTCGAAACGACCATGCTGCATGAACACCATCTCGCAGGCCTCGGGGCAATGCCGGCGCATGACCTCCGCCGCCTTGGGCCCCTGCAGGGCAAGCAAGCCACGATCCAGCACCTCGACCCGATGCTCATCGTCGACGAGCCCGGTCTCGAGCAGCGCCACGTCCTGCTCCTTGCAAGCGGCGTTGACCACCAGATAGAGAAACCCACCCCCCGGATTGACCACCATCAGGTCATCGAGGATACCGCCCTCCTGACCGGTGAACAGCGCATAGCGCTGCATGCCCTCGGGCAGGCCGACGATATCGGCGCACACCAGCGTTTCCAGCGCTTCGGCAGGACGTGGGCCATGCAGCAGAATCTGGCCCATATGGGAGACATCGAACAGGCCGCAGGCGGCACGGGTATGCTCGTGCTCCTTCTTGACGCCGAGCGGGAACTGCACCGGCATCTCGTAACCGGCGAAGGGCACCATCTTGCCCCCCAGCTCCAGATGCAAGTCGTACAGCGGTGTGTGCTTGAGTTGGCTCATGAGGTTTCCTCGTGGCATGTGTAGGCAAGGGAGGCTCGATCAGGAGAAGACGAGGCGCTCCCAAGGGCGCCTCGAGCCACCAGGCAGGGTCGATCAGGACTTGTCGTGGTCCAGATCCTCGCCCGGTAGCACCTCCTTGCCGTCGAAGTAGTCGCGCGTCACCTTGAACACCACGGGCGACAGCAGCGCCAGCGCAATCAGGTTGGGAATCGCCATCAGGGCGTTGAAGGTGTCGGCCATCAGCCAGATGAAGCCGAGCTGAGCCATGGCACCCAAGGGAATCGCCAGCACGAACAGCACCCGATAGAGCATGATCGAACGCGTGCCGAACAGGAACTGGAAGCACTTCTCGCCGTAGAACGACCAGCCCAGGATGGTGGTGAAGGCGAATACCGCCAGCGCCAGCGATACGATCTGATTGCCCCAGCCGGGCAGCGCCGCATCGAAGGAGAGCGCGGTCAGCGAAGCACCCTGCTCCCCCTGCACCCACACGGTGGAAGTCAGGATGACCAGCGCGGTGATGGTACACACGATGATGGTATCGATGAAGGTGCCGAGCATGGCGATCAGGCCCTGGCGCACCGGGTTGCGCGTCTTGGCGGCAGCGTGGGCAATGGGCGCACTGCCCAGGCCCGCCTCGTTGGAAAAGATACCGCGTGCCACGCCGAAGCGAATCGCCGCCATCACCGCGGCCCCGGCAAAGCCCCCTGCTGCCGCCACGGGGTTGAAGGCATAGTAGAAGATCAGACGGAAGGCCTCACCGATTTCGCCGGCGTTGACGATCAGCACCACCAGCCCCGCCGCCACGTAGGCGATACCCATGATCGGCACCAGCTTGCCGGCCACCTTGGCGATACGCTTGATACCTCCCAGGATCACGGCGCCCGCCAGGACCATGATCACCACACCCGTCAGCCAATGGGGAATACCGAAGGTCGAATCGAGCGCGTCGGCCACGGAGTTCGACTGCACGGTGTTGCCGATGCCGAAGGCAGCCACGGCGCCGAAGAAGGCAAAGGCGCCACCCAGCCACAGCCACTTCCTGCCCAGGCCGTTCTTGATATAGAACATCGGCCCGCCGACGTGATACCCGGTACTGTCGGTTTCCCGGAAACGCACCGCGAGAACCGCCTCGGCGAACTTCGTCGCCATGCCGACGAGTGCTGTGATCCACATCCAGAACACCGCACCCGGACCGCCCAGGGCGATGGCCGTTGCTACGCCGGCGATGTTCCCGGTACCGATGGTGGCCGACAGTGCCGTCATCAGGGCGTTGAAGGGGGAAATCTCACCTTCGTCTTCGAGCTTCTTCGCCTCGCCAGGTGCCGGCTTGGCATCACGACCCTGCCACATCAGCTTGAAGCCGGTGCCCAGCTTGCGGATGGGCATCAGCTTCAAGCCGATCTGCAGGTAGAGACCCACCCCCAACAGCAGGATGAGCATCAACGGCCCCCAGACCACACCGTTGATAGCGCTGAATATTGCTGTCAATGTTTCCACGAACGTTTCCCTCTGTTGTATGGACTGTTTTTAAGGACATTCTCGAGAGATCTACACGACCAGACGGCGTACCATAGCGGAAAACTCCAGAAAGGCGCCACCTGGGTCGTAATGCCTGCTGCGATTCGTTCGTCCTGCTTTCAACCGCGCAAGCTTAGCGCGTGTTTCGTATCGGAAACAAACGTCACGACACCGCTGACTTCCAATTTGGCGACACGCCCCGGACACAGCGTCACCGCCAAGCGGCATGCCTCACAGGTTAGTGAGCCGAGCCGACGGTGTCGAATGAGGCCTTGACCGTGGGAGGCCTACCCCATATGAGCAAGTTGCACTGGACGCCTGCCGCCCTGCGCGCCACGCTATCGATGCGACAGGCCTGATCCCATCCATCGAAGGCGGCCCCTCGGGCTCGCCAAAAGCCGTCAATGGCGTTAGCATTCGCCCAGTCAGAAAACCTTTTTCTTATAGGAAAACATCATGAGCTCGATTCCTGCCAACCTGCGCTACAACGACAGCCACGAATGGGTGCTCGACAACGGCGACGGTACCGTCACCATCGGCATCACCGACCATGCCCAGGAAGCCCTTGGGGACGTCGTGTTCGTCGAGCTTCCCGAAGTGGGTCGCACCCTGGAGAAAGGCGAGGAGTTCGGCGTGATCGAATCGGTCAAGGCCGCCTCCGATCTCTACGCGCCGCTGGCCGGCGAGATCGTCGAGGTCAACGAAATCCTCGAGAACGCCCCAGAGACCGTCAACGAAGCGCCCTACGAGGGTGGCTGGATCATGAAGGTTCGCGTCGAAGATGCGGCCGCCGTGGAAGCCCTGCTGAATGCCGAGGCATACCAGGCCGTGGTCGACAGCGACTCCTGATCACGACACAGCGACGCTCCCCGGCCCGGTGACCGCATTCGGCATCGCCGGGCATTCCACATCGACTTACAGGGTTCTCCATGGTTTACGACAACCGCCGCCTGGCCGAACTGGCCGATCATGACGCCTTCATCCGTCGCCACAACGGCCCCGGAGCCGAAGATGTAGCCGCCATGCTGGCGGCGCTGGACATGGATAGCCTCGATACCCTGATCGAACGCACGGTACCGGCGGAAATTCGCCTGGGCCGCGAGCTCGATCTCGACCCGCCGCGTAGCGAAGCCGAGGCGCTCGACTACCTCAGGCGCCTGGCGCGCCAGAACAAGGTGTTCAAGACCTATATCGGCCAGGGTTACTACAACACCCACGTGCCGGCCGTGATCCAGCGCAACGTGCTGGAGAACCCAGGCTGGTATACCGCCTATACGCCTTATCAGCCGGAGATCGCCCAGGGTCGCCTCGAGGGCCTGCTCAACTTCCAGCAGATGGTCATGGACCTGACCGGCATGGAGCTGGCCAACGCCTCGCTGCTCGACGAAGCCACCGCCGCCGCCGAGGGCATGGCGCTGTGCCAGCGCGCCAACAAGAAGTCGAAGAGCAACGCCTTCTTCGTGGCCGACGACGTGCTGCCGCAGACGCTGGACGTGGTACGCACCCGCGCCCACTATTTCGGTTTCGAGCTGATCGTCGGTCCGGCCGAGAGCCTGGCCGAGCATGACGTCTTCGGCGCCCTGCTGCAGTACCCCGGCGAGAGCGGCCGCGTGCACGATCTCGCCCCATTGCTGGCGACCGCCCGCGAGAACAACGTGATGACCTGTGTCGCCGCCGACATCATGAGCCTGGTGCTATTGAAGGAGCCGGGTGCGCTCGGCGCCGACATCGTCGTCGGCAACACCCAGCGCTTCGGCGTGCCCATGGGATATGGCGGCCCCCATGCCGCCTACTTCGCCACCACCGACAAGCTCAAGCGTTCCATTCCCGGACGCATCATCGGCGTGTCCAAGGATGCCCGCGGCAACACCGCCCTGCGCATGGCCATGCAGACCCGCGAGCAGCACATACGCCGCGAGAAGGCCACTTCCAACATCTGTACCGCCCAGGCGCTGCTGGCCAACATCGCCGGCTTCTATGCCGTCTACCACGGCGCCGAGGGCCTCACCAACATCGCCAGCCGCATCCACCGCCTGACCACTATCCTGGCCGAAGGGCTCAAGGCCAAGGGCGTGTCACTGGTGCATGACAGCTGGTTCGATACTCTGCGCCTGACCGGCGTCGATGCCGGCAAGATCCACGGCCGGGCACTGACGCATGAAATCAATCTGCGCTACTTCGACGATGGCGACATCGGTGTCAGCCTGGACGAAACCACCACGGCCCACGACCTCGACGCCCTGTTCGACGTGCTGCTCGGCGAAGAGCACGGGCTCTCGGTCACCACGCTGGACGAGAGGATTGCAGCCGATGGCATCAACGGCATTCCCGCCGCCTGCCGTCGCGACTCCGTATTCCTGACCCACCCCACCTTCGAGCGCTTCCGCAGCGAGACCGAGATGCTGCGCTACCTCAAGCGCCTCGAGAACAAGGACCTCTCGCTCACCCACGCAATGATCCCGCTGGGCTCGTGCACCATGAAGCTCAACGCCACCAGCGAGATGATCCCGATAACCTGGCCCGAGTTCGGTCAGTTGCACCCCTTCGTGCCGCAGGAGCAGGCGGTCGGCTACAAGCAGATGATCGACGAGCTGGCAGCGTTCCTGGTCGAGATCACCGGTTACGACCATATCTCGATGCAGCCCAACTCCGGGGCCCAGGGCGAGTATGCCGGCCTGGTGGCGATCCGCCGCTATCAGGCCGCCCAGGGCCAGGGCCACCGCGACGTCTGCCTGATTCCCAGCTCCGCCCACGGCACCAACCCCGCCTCCGCCGCCATGGCCCAGATGAAGGTGGTGGTGGTCGAATGCGACGAGATGGGCAACATCGACCTCGACGACCTGCGCGCCAAAGCCGAACAGCACAGCGACGCGCTCTCCGCGATCATGCTGACCTACCCCTCCACCCATGGCGTGTTCGAAGAGGGCGTGCGTGAGGCGTGCGCCATCGTCCATCGCCACGGTGGCCAGGTCTACATCGACGGCGCCAACATGAACGCCCAGGTGGGCCTGTCACGCCCCGGCGACTTCGGCGGCGACGTATCGCACCTCAACCTGCACAAGACCTTCTGTATCCCCCACGGCGGCGGCGGCCCGGGCATGGGCCCCATCGGCGTCAAGGCACACCTGGCGCCCTACGTCTCCAACCACGTGGTGACGCCGATTGCAGGCGTGAAGGAGCACTGCGGCGCCGTCTCCGCGGCGGCCTTCGGCAGCGCCTCGATCCTGCCGATCTCCTGGGCCTACATCAAGATGATGGGCGCGCGCGGGCTGCGCCAGGCGACGGAGCTCGCCATCCTCAACGCCAACTACATCGCCAAGCGCCTGGAGGACCATTACCCGGTGCTCTATCGCGGCGTCAACGGCACCGTGGCGCATGAGTGCATCATCGACATCCGCCCGCTCAAGGCGGCCTCGGGCATCAGCGAGGAGGACATCGCCAAGCGCCTGATGGACTACGGCTTCCACGCCCCGACCATGTCCTTCCCGGTGCCCGGCACGCTGATGGTGGAACCCACCGAGTCGGAGTCGCGCTACGAGATCGACCGCTTCTGCGACGCCATGATCGCCATTCGCAAGGAGATCGCCCGGGTCGAAGGCGGCGAGTGGCCGGCCGACGACAACCCGCTGGTCAACGCGCCGCACACCATGGCCGACCTGATGGACCCTGCCTGGGAGCGCTCCTACTCCCGCGAGACCGGCGCCTTCCCCTCGGCAGCGGTCAAGGCCGCCAAGTACTGGCCGGCGGTCAACCGCGTCGACAACGTCTTCGGCGACCGGCAACTGATCTGCTCCTGCCCCAGCATCGACGAGTACCGCGACTGATTCGTGCAGCGTCTTGCCTCAGCGCAAACGGCCCGCCTTTCGGCGGGCCGTTTGCTTGGCGGATATCGAGCCGACAACTAGCCGGCAGCTACAGCGGCGAAACGACTTCCCCGTAGCCGAAGCGCTCGCGCATGCGCTGCTCGCGGAAGCCATCCAGCAACCGCGCATAACGGCGCGGCATCTTGGCGCCAGAGCGGGTGACCAGATGCAGCGTCTCGTGCTCCGTTACCGCCAGGTCGAGCTCCTTGACCTGGCGCTGCCAGGGGGAGGTTTCCAGCACCAGCCGCGACACCACGGTGAAGCCGAGCCCGCGGGCCACGGCATCCATCACCATGCCCACCTCGTTGGTGAAGCCCTGGCGCCGGAACTGGCTCATGGAGCGAAACTCGTCGGGAAAGTTGCTGCGCAGCAGAGCTCCGGCATGGTTGACCCCATCGGAATAATTGAGAAAACCGATGCCCATCAGCTCGGCCAGCGAGGTACCGGCGAAGTCGGCCGGCACCACCAGGCACAGCGGTTCCTGGTGCCAGAGCCTGCAATCCAGCTCTGGGTGGCGAATCGGCTCGGTGACGATTCCCAGGTCATGGCGGCCGGCCAATACGTCCGAGACGATTTCATGGCTGAAGGCGAAGCTGTAGTTGACCGTCAACCCCGGCGACATCTGCTGCTGGCCGAGAATGTAGGGATAGAACATCAGGCCGACGCTGCCTGGCGACGCAATGCGACACTCACCGGTATCGAGCGCATCGTCATCGAGCGAATGGCGGAACTGTTCATGCTCGGCGAACAGGCGCAGGCCATAGTCGTAGGCCCGACGCCCGGCCTCAGTGAGCGTGAAGCGCCGCCCCTGCCGCTCCAGCAGCGGCTTGTCGAGGTACTGCTCGAGCTTGCGCACGTGCTGACTGACCCCCGGCTGAGTCATGTCGAGGTGATGTGCGGTACGCGTGAAACTGCCGGTTTCGACCAGGGTAATGAAGGTGCGGAAGTACTGGGCGTTGAACATGGCGCATCGCTTGCAGGTGCGGTCGAGGTCGCGACCGGTTGCTGTCATCCTACCACTGCAAGCCCGGCGGCGCAGCGCTGCGCCATGGCGGCCGGCATGATAGCATCGGTTCACGACTCGATGACCACGACTCGATGAACATTGCACGATCCCCTGTCCAGCGTTCGACAGGGCCGCAAGCCGACTCCACAAGGATCGTTTCATGCCCGACACCATCTCCGCCACCATTTCCCCCCTGCGAAGCCTGGAAGTGCTCTCTCAGCACGAGGTGAACCGCTTGCGCGACACCTCCAAGGCCGGCCTGCACGACCTGCTGCGTCGCTGCTCGCTGGCCGTGCTCAGCTCCGGCAGCGTGACTGACGACAGCCTGGTGCTGATGGAGACCTATCACGATTTCGATATCGAAGTGATCCAGCAGGACCGCGGCATTCGGCTCAAGGTCAGCAATGCACCGGCCGAGGCCTTCGTCGACGGCAAGATGATTCGCGGCATTCGCGAGCACCTCTCTTCAGTACTGCGCGATATCGTTTACGTCTACAACGAGATCCAGCACCATCAGCGCTTCGACCTCAGCACCGGCGAGGGTACCACCAACGCGGTGTTCCACATCCTGCGCAAGGCCGGCACGCTGAAACCCGGCCGCGACCCCGGCATCGTGGTGTGCTGGGGCGGACACTCGATCACCCGCGAGGAGTACGAGTACACCAAGGACGTCGGCTACCAGCTTGGCCTACGTGAACTGGACATCTGCACCGGCTGCGGACCCGGCGCCATGAAGGGGCCGATGAAGGGGGCCAACCTGGCGCATGCCAAGCAGCGCATCGGCGATGGCCGTTACCTGGGTATTTCCGAACCCGGCATCATCGCCGCAGAAGCGCCCAACCCGCTGGTCAACGAACTGGTGGTCATGCCCGACATCGAGAAGCGTCTCGAGGCTTTCGTGCGCCTCGGGCACGGCATCGTGGTCTTCCCCGGCGGGGTCGGCACGGCCGAGGAAATCCTCTATCTCCTGGGCATTCTGCTGCACCCCGACAACCACGACATGGAACTGCCGGTCATCTTCACCGGCCCCGCCAACTCGGCCGACTACTTCCAGCGCATCGACGAGTTCCTGGTCTATACCCTCGGCGAGGCGGCACGCAGCAAGTATCGCATCATCGTCGACGACCCCGTCGAGGTCGCCCGCACCATGCGCCAAGGTATCGACAGTGTCACCGAGTTCCGTCGCGCCCAGCAGGACGCCTTCCATTACAACTGGCGGCTGACCATCGCGCGCAACTTCCAGGAAACCTTCGAACCGACCCACGCGGCGATGGCGGGACTGGCCCTTCACCGCAACCAGCCGGTCCATGAACTGGCTGCCAACCTGCGCCGTGCGTTCTCGGGTATCGTGGCCGGCAACGTCAAGGAGCATGGGCTGCGTGCCATCGAGGCGCACGGTCCCTTCCAGCTGCACGCCGAGTCGGAGCTGATGCGTCGCCTGGACGACCTGCTCGGCTCCTTCGTCGCCCAGGGGCGCATGAAGCTGCCGGGGCGCGAGTACGAGCCCTGCTATCGACTGGTGTGATCGGAAGGCAGAAAGTAAAGAAAGAAAGTACCGGCAAATGGCCGGGCGCAACCGCGCCCGGCTATTTTCGTCAATCCTGCGGACTGACGGGACGCCACCATAGCCACAGGGCATGCAGCAGCAGCCCCAGGGTAGCGCCATGGGCGATCAGCAGCTGCCAGCTGATCCAGGCGGTGAACAGCGCGTGCCACAGCCCCATCAACGCCAGGCCGGCCACGAGCGACGCCGCCAACCGCTTGCCCAGCCGGGGCAGCCGGGCACGCTCACCGGCTTGCAGCATACGCCAGTTCATGGCCGCCACCACCGCCACCACTGCAATGGCGATGACGATCAGAGTGAGGCGGTTGTCGTGCCCGCCGGCCAGGTAACGCGGCACGGTGGCGAACATCAGCACCAGCAGGCCCGCCATCAGGCTCAGCCGTTCCGCAGTCGGCGCGGCATTCATCTCAGGCCACCTTGAGCTGCTGGGTTTCGATCCACTCCTCGGCCCAAGGCAGCGCGGCATCATCGGCCATGAAGGTCTCCATGGCGTCGACTTCCAGCCGCTCCCCCAGGCGAGTGGCACCAAGCCCCTCGAGCATTTCGTCGAGGCGGCGCCCCGCCCCACAGAAGGTATCGCCATAGGAGCTGTCGCCCAGAGCGATCACACCGTAACGCAACCCCACTAGCGAGGGGCTCTTCTCGTCGAGCGCCCGAGCGAAGGGGACGAAGTTGCCGGGGAAATCACCGCTACCGGTGGTAGACACGCAGAACAGCGCCAGATCGGGCCACTCCTCGGTCAGGTCCTCGAGCGTCGACTGCTCGAAGATGGCGGTGTCGTAGCCGGCCGCTTCGAACAGCGGTGCGACCTGTTCGGCGACATCGAGAGCACCGCCATACATGGTTCCTACGAAGATCTTCAGCATTGGCATGTCGGGGATAAACCTGAACTATTCAACGAGATAATATCACGACGCAGGCTGCTGACGCAGTTCGGCAGCAAGCCCCGCCGCAGGGCGGCGAGGTGTCGCATGCAGCTCGGGTCATGCCCGAGTATAATAGTCGGCCTTTCGTTCGAGGAGGCGACATGCTGCAGACGCAGACGTTCGAAGCCTGGATCACTCCGCTGCTCATCGGCGGGCTGATCCTCTTCATGAGCTTCATCATCTGGGACCTGGCCAGAAAATCCCAGGCCGGTCGCTTTGGCACCATCATGCTCTTCGTGGTGCTCGGAGCGGGCATGATGGGCTACATCCTCAAGGTGGTCGTCACCTGGCTGATGGAGAGTGGCGGAGGCGTGTAGCGTACAGGATGCCCCCTGAGCGGCACCCTGCCCGTCAGTTGGTGCGAACCCTAGCTGGGCGCCGAACCTTCGTAGCGCTCCACTTGGCTCTTGAGCTTCTGCCCGGGGCGGAACGTCACGACACGACGTGCCGAGATGGGAATCTCCTCGCCGGTCTTCGGGTTGCGGCCGGGGCGCTCACGCTTGTCGCGCAGGTCGAAATTGCCGAATCCAGACAATTTCACCTGTTCGTTCTCACGCAGGCACGCCCTGATCTCCTCGAAGAACGACTCTACCATGGCCTTGGCTTCGCGCTTGGTCAGCCCCAGCTCGGCGTGAAGATGTTCGGCCAGTTCCGCCTTGGTCAACGCTCCCATGTCACCTCCTCAGAATGGCGGTCCAGCCCGCCGCCTTGATGGCATCCGCCTCTCGTGCGCTCATCCGCGCAGCTCGGCCCCCAAATGCTGATGCGACTCGGCGACGATGGCATCGACCAACTGATTGATTTCATCGTCATTCAGCGTGCGCGAAGGATGCTGCCAGGTCAAGCCCAAGGCAACACTCTTGCTGCCGTCGGGTACGCCTTTGCCCTGGTAGACATCGAACAAGCTCAGTTCCTGCAGCCACTCCCCCGCCTGCTCGCGAACGCAATCCAGCAGCGCCTGCACGGGACGATCCTCTCCCAGCAGGAAGGCCAGGTCCCGACGCACTTCCGGATAGCGTGACAGCGGCTCGAACTTGGGCAAGACGCCGTGGGTCAGCGCATCCTGGCGCACTTCGAACAGGAACACCTCGACCTTGAGCCCCAGCTCGGCCTTCACGCCAGGGTGCAGCGCACCGATCCAGCCCACCGGCTCGCCACGGTATAGGATCCGGGCGCTCTGCCCCGGATGGAGCGCGGAGTGCTCACCGGGCTCGAAGCGCCACGCGCCCTCCTCGCCACCCAGCGCGATCAGACTCTCCAGATCGCCCTTGAGATCGAAGAAATCGACCTTCTCACGGCTACCGGTCCAGCCTTCGGGAAAGCGCTCGCCGCAGGCCAGCGCGCCGACCATCGGCGTCTGCTCCAGCTCATCCAGGTCGCCGCGGAAGATCAGGCCCGTTTCGAACAAGCGCACACGGGTCTGCTGACGGTTGAGGTTGTACTCGAGGGCGCGCACCAGTCCCGGGAACAGGCTCGCCCGCATTACCGCGAGGTCGCTGGAAATGGGATTGGCCAAGCGCGGCGATACCGCATCCGGCAGCAGCGTCTGCTGCAGCTCGGGGGCAACGAAACTGTAAGTGACGGCTTCCTGGTAGCCGCGCGCCACCATCTGGCGACGCAGGCGCGCCAGGGGCGTACGCGCCTCGTGGTCAGGGCGCAGCGCCAGGCGCGCCGCTGGGCGACGCACCGGCAAGCGGTTGTAGCCGTGGATGCGCGCCACCTCCTCGATCAGGTCTTCCTCGATGGAGATGTCGAAGCGCCAGCTCGGCACCCGTGCCTGCCACCCAGCCTCGACGGCACGCACCTGCATGCCCAGTCGCTCGAGGATCTCCTGCACCTCCTCGCCGGGCAGCGCCTTGCACAGCGCCTGTTCCAAACGCGCGCTGCGAAGGGTGACCTCACGCTCGCCCGGCAGGTGCGCTTCGCTTGCCGCTTCCACCAGCGGCCCCGGCTCACCGCCGGTGATCTGCAGCAGCAGCGCCGTGGCACGCTCCACCGCGTCACGAGTGAGCTGCGGGTCGACACCGCGCTCAAAGCGATGGGAGGCATCGGTATGCAAGCCGTAGGAGCGCGCCTGCCCGGCCACCGCCAGCGGCGAGAAGAAAGCCGACTCGAGGAAGATATCGCGGGTCGCGGGGCTCACCCCGGAATGCTCGCCGCCCATCACGCCGGCAATCGCCAACGGACCGCGCTCGTCAGCGATCACCAGGGTAGAAGCCTCCAGGGTGATCTCCTGGCCATCGAGCAGGGTCAGTTGCTCGCCCTCCCGCGCCAGCCGTACCACCACCGCGCCGTGCAGATTCTCACGGTCGAAGGCATGCAGGGGCTGACCCAGCTCGAGCATCACGTAGTTGGTCACGTCGACCACCGGGTCGATCGAACGGATCCCGCTGCGCCGCAGTCGCTCGACCATCCACAACGGTGTCGTCGCGGTGACGTCGACGCCCTTGATCAGCCGGCCGATATAGCGCGGGCAGCGCTCGGCGTCCTCGACACGCACCGGGAAGGTCTCGTCGTGGCTGGCGGTTACCGGCTCGATGGCAGGCGGCGTCAGCGCCAATCGATTGAGTACGCCGACTTCCCGCGCCAGCCCCTTGAGGCTCAGGCAGTCACCGCGGTTGGGGGTCAGATCCACCTCGACGGTATGATCGTCGAGCCCCATCCAGGTGCGGAAATCCTCTCCGGTCGGGGCATCAGCGGGTAGCACCAGGATGCCCCCAGAGGTCTCCTCGGCCAGTCCCAATTCGGAGGCAGAGCAGATCATGCCGCGCGACTCGACGCCGCGCAGCTTGGCCTGTTTGATCTTGAAGTCGCCGGGCAGCAAGGCACCGACTCGGGCGAAAGGCACCTTCTGCCCTACCGCCACGTTGGCAGCACCGCACACCACCTGCACCGACTCGCCACTACCATCGACCACCTGGCAGACGTTGAGCTTGTCAGCATCGGGATGCTGCTGCTTGTCGACGACCTCGGCCACCACGACGCCGCTGAAGGCCGACGCCACGGGCTCGACGGCATCCACCTCCAGGCCGGCCATGGTGATCTGGTCGGCCAACCCCTGTACGCCAAGCTGCGGGGAGACCCATTCACGCAGCCACTGTTCGGAAAATTTCATGATCAATCCTGTGTTCGGCCGAAGTTCATGTCACGCCGCCCGGGTTCGTACGGAACCCGCATCAGGCGAACTGGCGCAGAAAGCGCAGGTCGTTGTCGAAGAACATGCGCAGGTCGTTGACGCCATAGCGCAGCATGGCCAGGCGCTCGGCGCCCATGCCGAAGGCGAAGCCCTTGTAGCGCTCCGAATCGATGCCGGAGTGACGGAAGACCTCCGGATGCACCATGCCGCAGCCCATGACCTCCAGCCAGCCGCTGTGGGAGCAGACCCGACAGCCCTCGCCCGAACACATCACGCACTGGATATCGACCTCGGCAGAAGGCTCGGTGAAGGGGAAATAGGAGGGGCGGAAACGCACCGAGAGATCGTCACGCTCGAAGAAGGCGTGCAGGAAGTCCTCGATGGTGCCCTTTAGGTCGGCAAAGCTCACGTCCTCGTCCACCAACAGCCCTTCGACCTGATGGAACATCGGCGTGTGGGTCAGGTCGGAGTCGCTGCGATAGACGCGTCCCGGGCAGACGATGCGGATCGGCGGCGCCTGCTCCTTCATCGTGCGCACCTGCACCGGCGAGGTGTGAGTACGCAGCAGGCGCGTGGCGTCGAAATAGAAGGTATCGGCCATGCCGCGTGCCGGGTGGTGCGCCGGGATGTTGAGAGCCTCGAAATTATGGTAGTCGTCTTCGACTTCCGGCCCCACGGCCACATCATAGCCGATGCGGCTGAACAGTCCCTCGATGCGCTCCAGGGTCAAGGTGACCGGATGCAGGCCTCCGCTGGCCTGGCCGCGCCCCGGCAGGGTCACGTCGATGCGCTCCGCCGCCAGTTGTGCCTCGAGGGCAGCCTTGGAAAGCGATTGGCGGCGAGCGTCCAGCTCTTCGGCCAGGGCCTGCTTGGCCTGGTTGATGCGCTCCCCCGCTGCCGGGCGCTCATCCGCCGGCAGCTTGCCCAACCCCTTGAGCTGGGCGGTGATCTCGCCTTTCTTGCCGAGGTAGCGCACCCGCAGCTCATCGAGCGCCGCGATGCTCTCGGCGGCCTGTATGGCCTGACGGGCCTCGGTGACCAATGTCGGTAGATGGTCCATCCGCTGAGCTCCGAAATCGTTGATTCTACGGTTAACGCGTCAGTGGCATGAGGCCAAAAAACGCCAGGAGCGATTTTTGGCGTCGCGCCAGCGACGGCCCCTAGAGTGGCCGCCATGGAGGTTGGCCACAAAAAAACAGGGGAAGAGCGGCTGCTCTTCCCCTGCGACGGTCTGGCATCGTGGCGGACCGGCCTGGGCCGGCCCGACGCCACCGGCCGATGTCACTTACTGGGCAGCCTTGGCCTTCTCGACGATGGCGGCAAAGGCAGCCTTCTCGTGAACGGCCAGGTCGGCCAGCACCTTACGATCGATCTCGATACCCGCCTTCTTCAGGCCGCCGACGAAGCGGCTGTAGGACAGACCGTGCTGACGGGCACCGGCGTTGATACGCTGGATCCACAGGGCGCGGAACTGACGCTTGCGCTGACGACGGTCGCGATAGGCATACTGACCGGCCTTGATGACAGCTTGCTTGGCCACGCGAAAGACGCGCGAACGGGCACCGTAGTAGCCTTTGGCCAGCTTGAGGACTTTCTTGTGACGACGACGAGCGACGACACCACGCTTGACACGAGTCATAGCTTTCTCCTGACGTTAAATTGGGCAACCAAAGGCTTACAGATTCGGCAGCATGCGCTGGATCAGTGCCTTGTCGGCGTCGTGGATCTGCTTCATACCGCGCAGCTGACGCTTCCGCTTGGTCGACTTCTTGGTCAGGATGTGGCTACGGAACGACTGCTTGTGCTTGAAGCCGTTGGCCGTCTTCTTGAAGCGCTTGGCAGCGCCGCTGTTGCTCTTGATTTTCGGCATGAGAATAACTCCGCTCGAGATTTTTCAGAAAATCCGGGGCCGATGGTCGGCTTGCGCCGACCATCCGTTGGACTGGCCTTCGGATCACTTCTTCTTGGGGGCAATGATCATGATCATCTGGCGCCCTTCCATCTTGGGGAAGGCCTCCACGGTCCCGATCTCATCGAGATCCGCGGCGATCCGCTCCATCAGCTTGCGGCCGAGGTCCTGGTGCGCCATTTCACGACCGCGAAACCGCAGCGTGACCTTGCCCTTGTCGCCACCTTCGAGGAAGCGGATCAGGTTCTTCAACTTCACCTGATAATCGCCCTCGTCGGTGCCAGGCCGGAATTTGACTTCCTTGACCTGAATCTGCTTCGTCTTCTTCTTCTGGGCAGCCTTCTGCTTTTTCTGCTCGAAGACGAACTTGCCGTAATCCATGATCTTGCAGACGATCGGATCGGCATTGGAAATCTGGACGAGGTCAAGACCGGCCGCTTCGGCACGCTCGAGCGCTTCGCTGGTAGGTACGACACCCAGCTGCTCGCCGTCGCTGTCGATCAGGCGAACCTGATCCTCGGTTATCCGCTCGTTCATTGGGGGGCGCTTGTCCTGAGGACGTGCGCGCTGGCTGCTTCGCTTGATCGTTCCGTCTCCGTTCCGGTAATTGACGATGTCGTTACCAACCTGTCTTTACCAACCTGTGCTCACCAACCTTCTGCCCGTATCCGCTCAATGAAGGCGTCAACGGTCATGGTGCCCAGGTTTTCGCCGGTGCGCGTGCGCACGGCAACCGAGTCGGCTTCAACTTCCTTATCTCCTACGACCAGGAGATAGGGAACCTTCTGCAACGTATGTTCGCGGATTTTAAAGCCGATCTTCTCGTTCCTCAAGTCCGCCTTGACGCGAAGGCCAATTTTCTGCAAGCGACGCTCGAGTTCGACCGCATAATCGCGCTGGGAGTCGGTGATGGTCAATACCACCGCCTGCTCCGGCGCCAGCCACAGCGGCATGGCTCCGGCATAGTGCTCGATCAGGATTCCGATGAAGCGCTCGAAGGAGCCCAGGATCGCCCGATGCAGCATTACCGGTGTCTTGCGTTCGCCATCCTCATCGACGAACTGGGCACCCAGGCGACCCGGCAGGTTGAAATCAAGCTGCAGAGTACCACACTGCCACACGCGATTGAGACAGTCACGTAGGGCAAATTCGATCTTGGGTCCATAGAAGGCCCCCTCGCCCGGCTGCAGCTCCCAATCGAGACCGGTGGCGTTCAACGCCGCCTCGAGGCCGGCTTCGGCACGGTCCCACAGTTCCGGCTCGCCCATGAAGTCCTCGGGGCGGGTCGAGAGCTTGAGCTCGACGTCATCGAAGCCGAGTTCCTTGTAGACCTTCAAGGTCAGCGCGATAAAAGCCTCGGCCTCGCTCTGGATCTGCTTCTCGGTGCAGAAAATGTGGGCATCGTCCTGGGTGAAACCGCGCACCCGCATCAGGCCGTGCAGCGAGCCGGAAGGTTCGTTGCGGTGGCAGCTACCGAACTCGGCCAGGCGCAGCGGCAGGTCACGGTAACTCTTGAGCCCCTGGTTGAACACCTGGACGTGGCAGGGACAGTTCATCGGCTTGATCGCGTACTCACGCTTCTCCGACTCGGTGGTGAACATCAACTCGCTGTAGTGCCCCCAGTGACCTGACTTCTTCCACAGCGACAAGTCGACGACCTGTGGTGTGCGAATCTCCTGATAGCCGTGCTCGATCTGGACACGGCGCATGTACTGCTCCAGTGCCTGGTAGAGAGTCCAGCCATTGGGATGCCAGAAGACCATGCCCGGGGCCTCTTCCTGCAGGTGGAAGAGGTCCATGCGCTTGGCCAGCTTGCGGTGGTCGCGCTTCTCGGCCTCTTCGAGCCGCTGCAGGTGAGCCTTGAGCTGCTTCTTGTCGCCCCAGGCAGTGCCGTAGATGCGGGTCAGCATCGGCTTGCTGGCATCGCCGCGCCAGTAGGCGCCGGCCAGCTTGGTCAGCTTGAAGGCCTTCAGGTGCCGGGTGTTGGGCACGTGGGGGCCCCGGCACATGTCGGTGTATTCCTTGTGGTAATAGAGGCGAATGGTCTCGCCTTGCGGGATGTCGCCGATGATCTCCTGCTTGTAGGGCTCATCGCGCTCCGCGAAGGTAGCCATTGCCTTGTCACGATCGACGTACTCGCGCACCACGTCGTATTCGCTGTCGATCAGCTCCTTCATGCGCGCTTCGATGGCGGCCAGGTCGTCCGGCGTCACCGAACGGCCGAAGTCGATATCGTAATAGAAACCGTCGTCGATCACCGGGCCGATGGCCATCTTGGCATCGGGGTAGAGCTGCTTGACGGCGTGCCCGATCAGGTGAGCGCAGGAGTGGCGAATGACCTCCAGCCCCTCGGAATCACGAGCGGTGATGATCGCCACTTCGGCGTCACGGTCGATGAGGTCGGCGGCGTCCACCAGTTCGCCGTCGATCTTGCCGGCCACGCAGGCCTTGGCCAGCCCAGGTCCGATGGACTCGGCAAGCAGCATAACGCTGATGGGTTCGTCGAAAGTTCTCTGGCTGCCGTCCGGCAGGGTCACGATGGGCATCTAAGCGTCCTTTGCGCAGTGGTGATCCATACCAGGGATCACATGTCGCGGTTAATAGCAGATTCGAAAATAGGTGATCAATCCGGAGTGCAGCCCACCCATTACCCTGGGCGATACGAGTACCGTGCCAAACGGCCTCGCTGCACGTCGCGGCAGCCGACAAGACTAACAGAATCGAGCCCTTCTGCGCCACGCCAGGCAGGCTCCAAGAAAGCAACAGGGGCACTCGAAGGTGCCCCTGCCGAAGACGCTAGCGGGCGAATTGCCCGAAACGCTTCCTCAATCCCAGTTCAGGATCTCGACACGACGGTTCTGCGCACGGCCTGCGTCAGTGTCGTTGGTCGCGATCGGCTGCGACTCACCGAAACCACGCGTGGTCATGCGCTGCTCGGCGATACCGCGAGAAACCAGGAAGTCGCGAACGGAGTCGGCACGACGCTGGGACAGCCCCTCATTGTACTGATCGGAGCCCACGGAGTCGGTATGACCTTCGATGCGCACCCGCAGGTTCTGGTTTTCACGCAGAGTGGTGGCCACCTGATCCAGGGTCTGGTGCGCGCCGGGACGGATCTCGGCGGAGTCGAAGGCGAAGGTGACTTCGCTATCCAGCGTCACCGGCTCGAACTCGGTCACCGGAGCGGGCTCGGGTGCGGGCTCGGGCATCGGCTCGGGCTCGACTTGCGGTTCCGGCGTACGGTCGGCACACAGCAGAGCACCGATCGCGGAACCTGCGACAGCACCCGTTGCGGCACCGCTTTCCTCATCGGATTCACCGCTGGTTGCATAGCCGATGCTGCCACCGATCAGGCCGCCAGCGATACCGCACACCAGGGGCTGCTGATACCAGGCATTGCCAGACGATGCCGTCGTGGCGCCACCAGCCCTCTCACCGCCCCGCTGGAAATCCGAGGCACAGCCGGAAAGGCCGATTACCAGTGCAGAACCCAACAGCAAGCCAGTCGTTGATTTTTTCATTGCAAGACTCCTTCTTGATTTCATCTCGGGGCTATGCAAAGCGAACTCCCCGAAGGTCAGGACACTCATTGACCCAACGGCTCCAAGTGTAGGCCGTTATCGGCCTCGCTCAAAGCGCCTTCACACTCCATTCGTGGACCATTGTGCCGAATTTTGCCAGAAAAAACCCGAGGAATGATCATTGATTAGCTTTTTGGGAGTGTGATAAGCGTCGCCAACATACCTTGGCGTAAAGTATTTGTATAGCTTTAATGCAGGCCATCCGGCCAGCTGCGACGAAACCTCAATATCTCCTCCGCCGCCTCCAGCACCGGCTGACGCCACTCCGCCTCTACCTTGAGGCGCTCGCGGTCCTCGCGCATCCGGTCGCGCGGCGCCAATTGCTTGCGCGCGGAATGAGTATGCAGATGCTGAGTGCGGGCGTAAACCTCACCGATGGCCTGGAAACCGGGCCTTTCGATCAAGTCGGGGTCAAGGATATCGAGCAACAGCTTGCAGCGCCAGGCGCCCTCCGTGATGTCCACCTGCTCCTGAAGCAGCGATGAGGCGACAATCTCCAGGTTGGACAGGCAATTCTCGTGGGCACGCCGAAGCTCCTCCTCGCGAAAGGCGCTGCGACGCTTTACCTCCTGCCACAGGGTAAAGGCATAAGCCGCCAGGCCGGCCACGACGGCCAGGCCCACGGCGAGCAGGATCAATGCCGTTGTCGTTGTCATCGAATCTCCAGGCTGACGAATGAGCCCCGGAATTGTAACGCAGGCCGGGCGCTGGCACAGGCCCCGGACGATTCAGCACGCAAGATCCGCAGCGCTGCAGCCAGGAAGCGGTTGTTGAGCAAGGAAATATCGATCGGACCGACACGATGCGTTGGATGAGCCTGCTGACCGTTGCTGTTGGCGCAACGACAAGCGCCCGGCATGAGATACCGGCGCTTGCAAGCATGAAGAACATGATAGGCACGCCAGAGCTACATTGCCCAGAGTCCCGCATAGTGATCCAGCAACAGTACGCCGAACACCCCCAGGATATAACGGATCGAGAACCAGAAGGCCGCCAGGGGCGCCTTGGGGTCCGCGCCGCGCCATACCTTCCAGTTCCAGTACATGAAGCGCAGGTTCAACGCCATGACACCGAGCAGGTAGACGGCACCGCTCATGCCGATGACGAACGGCAGCAGCGTCACGGCAACGGTCAGCCAGCCATACAGCCATACCTGCAGCCGAGTGAACGCCTCGCCATGGGTCACGGGCAGCATCGGCACGCCGGCCCGCGCGTACTCGTCACGCTTGTGAATCGCCAGCGCCCAGAAATGCGGTGGCGTCCAGGCGAAGACGATCAGCACCAGCAGCAGCGGCTCCGGCCCCAGCTGTCCGGTCACCGCCGTCCAGCCGAGCATGGGGGGAGCGGCCCCGGCCACACCGCCGATGACAATGTTCTGCGGCGTCGCGCGCTTGAGGAACGCCGTATAGATGAGGGCATAACCGATCAACGACGCCAGCGTCAGCCACGCCGTTAGCGCGTTGACCTGCCACAGCAGCAGGACAATGCCGGCAATGGAGAGCAACGACGCCCAGCCCAGCGCCAGAACCGTGGGCATTCGCCGGGTCGCCAGCGGGCGCTGCGAGGTACGCAGCATCATCGCATCGAGCCTGCGGTCGACCACATGATTGAAGGCCGCGGCTCCGCCCGCCGCCATGCCGATCCCGGCCAGGCCGAACACTACCGTGGCTAGCGATGGCAGGGTCGGTGTCGCCAGCGCCATTCCCACCAGGGCGCATACCAGCATCACCACGACCACCCTGGGCTTGCATAGCGTGAGCAGGTCCTGCCACGTCCAGGTGGCCGACTCGTGCAAGCCCAGCTGCATCAACAGCGCGCCCTTGCTCCCCTCACGCTTGGTCAGTGCGTTAGACATGCACCCACTCCTTCTCCCTTCGTGTCGGATCATCGACTTCCGTAGCCGGCTCACGCCAATGCCACACGGCCAACGCCAGCAACAGCACGAGCGACAAGGCCCCGGCCGTATGCAGGAGCGCCAGCCACAAGGGAAGCCACATCAGTACATTGGCGATTCCCAACCCGAGCTGAACACCATAAGCGATGACCAACCCACCGAGCCAGAGGCGCATGCGCGCCTGGCTCCAGTAGCACGCCGCCAGCGCCAGCAGCGCCATACCCAGCAGCAGCGCGCCGATGCGATGCCCTTGATGAATGGCAGTGCGCGCATCGGCGTGCAGCTGTCCATGCAGATAATTGGGGCCGACCGTCTGGGTCAAGTGGAACCCCTCGCTCCAGTCCATCTCGGGCCACCACTGCGCATTGCACGTAGGGAAACCCTGGCAGGCGATACCGGCGTAGTTGCTCGATACCCATCCCCCCAGCGCCAACTGCAGAACCAGCAATGCCACGGCCGCCAACCACAGCGGCGTCAGCCGCCTTTTCGGCACAGCAGTTTCGGCACCCTTGGCGAAACGGCGCAGCCCGAGATGCAGCCACAGGAACAGCACCAGCACCGAGAGCCCTCCCAGCAAGTGCAGGGTCACGACCTGTGGCCATAGCTTGAGCGTCACGGTAAAGGCGCCAAAGGCGCCCTGCAGCAGGATCACGCCCAACAGGGCCACACTGGTTTTCCACGGATAACCGGGCTTGCGGCGCAGCCCTGCCCCCAACAACAACATACCGATCACCAGCAGCCCAAGCGTCGACGCCAGGTAGCGGTGGATCATCTCGACCCAAGCCTTGAAAGCCTCCAGCGGTACATGAGGAGAATGGAGCGACGCACGCTCGACATCCGGCACCACCAGCGCACCGTAGCAGCCTGGCCAATCCGGACACCCGAGGCCGGCATCGACCAGTCGTGTCCAGGCGCCAATGAGGATCACGACACTGGTAAAGACGACACCCACCAGGCTGAGGGTCAACAGCAGACGTAACCGGCGCACATGCGCCTGGCCGTGAAGAGTTGGCATCGACAAACCCTGCATGAATGGCGTCCTTGATCCTGTCATGTCTTAATCGACCATGTCATATCGCTCGTCTAACCGCGAGATGGCCGGGGTGGGACGGCTTCAACGCTAGGCGCCGTCGAACTCCTCGGCCTCGCGCGGATCGGGATTCCGTTTCAGCAGACGACTCAGGTCGTCCATCACGTCGCGCTCCGCGACGCTACCATCGTAGCGCAACACCACCCGCCCCTGCGGGTCGAGCAGCCAGACTGCGCCCGCCGACTGCCACTCGGGCCTCTCCCGCCAATGAGTGACCGCCTCTCCGGGCAGGGCTTCGGCGTCGCCGCCGATTCGCAAGCGCGTGACACGCGGCGCCTCGCGGCCCAGCGCCCGATGCATGCGCCACCAGCGGTCGGCGTGGGCCTCGCAGTCGCGGGTACAGTCGAAGGCCAGCACCCAGTCGCCGCCATCAAACGAGGCCTGCCGCTCGGTCAGCGGCCATTCCATCAGCGATGGTACGGGGGGGGCCAACTCACCATGGGCGGTGTGCTGGTCGGGGATACCGATGCGCCAATGCAGCATGACCCAAGCCGAGAGCATCGGCAGGGCGAAGACGGCGATCAAGGCCAGCAGCTTCAAGCGCTGATAGCGGGCGTTCATGGCTTCCTGCACTGCAATCCCCCGTGAGTCTCACTCGTCATTCGTCACCTGCATCAGGGGAGCCGCCTGGCGCGTGCCGTCTGTCACTGGCCAGCCGGCGCCCCCCGATGATCATCACCGCCAAGGCCGCCAGAGCCAACCCCCACCATTGGACGGCATAGCCGACATGGCGGCTGGGCGGCACCACACTGGGTTTCCACCACGAGTCCAAATGCCCGGGGCCCTGCTCGAGATGCAACCATCCATCGTGAGCGAAGCCGCCTGGCAGCTCCCAGGCGGAGAGATCGATGCGCTGCAGGCGCATCCCCTCCCGATTGGGCCCAAAGAGCGGAGGAGCATCACCGGCAGCTTGCCAACGCCCCCGCAGCCTGACCTCGCCCGACGGTGTCTCCACCTCGGGTGTCGCACGGGTCGGCCCTGTCGACAGAAAGCCGCGCTGCACCAGCCACAGCCGGCCCTCCTCGTCGCGTAGAGGAGTAAGCACGGCCACCCCCAGTTGCCCTTCATGGGTGCGGTTGTCGAGGAACAGGGTCTCGTCCGCCAGGTACTCGCCATGCAAGGTCAGACGGGCTCCCTCCGGCGGTGTCTCACGGGGCGACTCCAGCGTTGGCGCTGCATCCAGCCGGGCCAGATAGTCGCGCTTGTCGTCGGCCCGTTCCCACTGCCATAGTCCAAGGAACAACCCCAACACCGTCAGCAGCGACCAGAGCAGGTACCATATACTCAACCGCCAGCCGAGCAGACGCCTGTCACGCCTCGCCCCCTGACCCCCAACGGAGTAACCCATGTTTCTCAAGACCTTGATAGCCGTCGTGTTCCTGGCCATGTTGGCCAGCCTGGCAGCTGGCGTCGGCTTCCTGTTGCGCGACGACAGCCAATCACGTCGGCTGCTGGTGTCGCTGAAAATCCGCGTCACGCTCGCCGCACTGCTTCTCGCCCTGTTGTTCTACGGCTTCTTCTTCGGCAGCCTGGGTGAAGCATGACCCCAGGCCACCACGGCTAGCGCCTGCCGGACACGGCATGGCGCCAGCCATCAGAATACGTAAACGGTGATGAACAGACCCACCCAGACCACGTCGACGAAATGCCAGTACCAGCTGGCCGCCTCGAAGCCGAAATGCTCTTCAGGGGTAAAATGCCGGCGCACGATCCGCGCCAGCATCACGATCAGAATGATCGTGCCGACGATCACGTGAAGCCCGTGGAAGCCGGTCAGGATGAAGAAAGTCGCGCCGTAGATACCGGCTTCCAGCGTAATGCCGTAGTGGGTATAGGCTTCGTAATACTCCACACCCTGTATGACGATGAAGCACAGACCCAGCAGCACGGTGCCGGCGAGCCAGTTACGGCAGACCTGGCGATGCCCCTCCTTGAGCGCCTCGTGGGCAACGGTCAAGGTGATGCTGGAGGAGATCAGGATCAACGTGTTGACCAGCGGAAGCTGCCAGGGGCTGAACACCTGAGCCGGGCCGGTAATGGAGGCGTCAGGCGGACTGAGCAGGGGCCAGTGAGCGGTGAACTCGGGCCAAAGCAGCGCCGTGGCACCCTTGGTCCCCTCGCCACCCAACCAGGGAATGGCAAAGAAGCGAATGTAGAACAAGGCTCCGAAGAAGGCGGCGAAGAACATCACTTCGGAGAAGATGAACCAGCCCATTCCCCAACGGAAGGAGCGGTCCATCTGGGTGTCGTAGAGGCCTCTCCGCGACTCGGCGATAACGTCGCGGAACCACAGGGCCATTACCGCCAGGACCCCCGCCAGGCCAAGCAGCATGACGATGCTGCCGCGGTCATGAACCAGCATCATGCCGGCGCCGATCATCATCACCCCAAGGGCCAGAGAGCCTAGCGCGGGCCACTTGCTGGTTGCCGGGACATAGTAACTGCCACTCATGCCTCTTCTCCTTGTATGGTCTGGACAGCCGCCTGAAGCGGTTCATTCTTGCCCTCGATCGGATAGAGGGTATAGACCAGGGTGACGGTACCGACCTCGGGGGGCAGGTCGCGGTCCAGCTGGAATACCAACGGTAGCTCCAGCCGCTCCCCCGCCTGCAACTGCTGTTCCTCGAAACAGAAACAGCTTGCCTTGCGCACGTGGCGCGTGGCCTTGGAAGGCGAGACGCTGGGAACCGCACGCCCCCAGCTCACCGCATCGCTCTGATTGACGAAAGTGAAGTTCACCTCCGAGGTCTGCCCCGGGTGCAGGCGAACCTGGCGGGTCTCCACCTCCATTCGCCATGGCAGCCCCGACCCACTGCGCGTGATGAACTGCACGGTGACCGTGCGAGATTCATCGACGTTCTCGTGAACGAGCGCCTGCGCCGTGGTGTCGACCTTGCCGTTGAGGCCCGTCACCTTGCAGAAGACGTCATACAATGGCACCAGGGCGAAAGCGAAGGCGAACATGCCGGCCAGCGCCGCCACGCTACGCCAGACCGTACGCTTGACCCCTGCCTGACGCTCATCCGACTCGTTACGCATCATGCGTTACTCCTGCTCTCGTCTCCGACCATGGCGCACTCGACCGGAAACCCACGCTCAATGCGCCGGACGATGGAACGTCGGCGGTGTCTCGAAGGTGTGCAGCGGGGCCGGGCTCGGCACGCTCCACTCGAGATCGTCCGTGTGCTCGCCCCAGGCCTTCGCCGGTGCCTTCTGGCCACCCCGCACGCAGAGCACGATCACTGCAATGAACAGCAGCTGGGAAAAGCCGAAGACGAACGACCCAATCGAGGAAGCCACGTTGAAGTCAGCGAACTGCAGCGCGTAGTCGGGTATCCGCCGCGGCATGCCGGCCAGCCCCGAGAAATGCATGGGGAAGAAGGTCAGGTTGACGCCGATCACCGAGAGCCAGAAGTGCCACTGGGAAAGGCGCAGGTTGGGATAGTGTCCGGTCCACTTGGGCAACCAGTAGTAGGCCCCCGCCAGGATGGCGAAGAGAGCCCCCGGCACCAGCACGTAGTGGAAGTGCGCCACCACGAAATAAGTGTCGTGGTACTGGAAGTCGGCCGGTGCGATGGCCAGCATCAAGCCTGAGAAGCCACCGATGGTGAACTGCACCACGAAGGCCAGAGCGAACAGCATCGGCGGCTCGAAGCTGATCGAACCGCGGAACATGGTCGCCACCCAGTTGAAGACCTTCACCCCGGTGGGCACGGCGATGAGCATGGTGGCGTACATGAAGAACAGCTGACCGACCAGCGGCATCCCCACGGCGAACATGTGGTGTCCCCACACCACGAACGAGAGAATCGCGATTGCGGCGGTGGCGTACACCATGGAGGCATAGCCGAACAGGCGTTTGCGGGCGAAGGTCGGAATGATCGCCGAAACGATACCGAACGCCGGCAGGATCATGATGTAGACCTCGGGGTGCCCAAAGAACCAGAACAAATGCTGGAACAGTACCGGGTCACCGCCACCCGCGGCATTGAAGAAATTGGTGCCGAAATTGATGTCCATCAGCATCATCGTGACCACCCCCGCGAGCACCGGCATCACCGCGATCAGCAGGAAGGAAGTGATCAGCCAGGTCCAGACGAACAACGGCATGTCCATCAAGCGCATGCCCGGCGCACGCATGTTGAGAATGGTGGCGATGATATTGATCGCACCCAGGATCGAGCTGATGCCGGCAATATGCAGCGACAGAATGAAGAAAGTCGTCGACGGCGGCGAGTAGACGGTCGACAACGGCGCATAGAAGGTCCAGCCGAAGTTGGGCCCACCACCGGGCATCAGCAGCGTGGAAAGCAGCAGGCCGAAGGCCACCGGCAGCAACCAGAAGCTGAAGTTATTGAGGCGTGGCAAGGCCATGTCGGGGGCGCCGATCTGCAGCGGGATCATCCAGTTGGCCAAGCCGGTGAACGCCGGCATGATCGCCCCGAACACCATGATCAGGCCATGCATGGTGGTCATCTGGTTGAAGAACTCGGGCCTGACGAACTGCAAGCCAGGCTGGAAGAGTTCGAGCCGAACCACCAGGGCAAAGATGCCACCGATGAAGAACATCGTAAGCGAGAAGATCAGGTAAAGGGTCCCGATCTCCTTGTGATTGGTGGTCAGCAGCCAGCGCAGAATGCCCTTCGGTGGGGTGTCATGAGCATGTCCATGTCCGGCTTCCGCGGCGGTGCTGCTCTGCTCGAGAATCGGTTGAGGAGGTACCTTTGGGGCCATCGGAAAACTCCATAAACAATGTCTTGTTATCGCGCGTCACGTCAGGGGGCACGGCCCTCGGGGCCGTGCCCGCGATCACTCTTCCAGCCGCTCGGCTATTTCGGAAGGCTGGATCACGTCGCCGGTCTCGTTGCCCCAGGCGTTACGCGTATAGGTGATGACCGAAGCCAGCTCGACGGGGTTGAGCGTGCTGCGGAACGCCGGCATGGCACTGCCTGAAACCCCGTTGATGACGGTCTCGATGTGCCAATCGGCATCCTCGATCAACTGCTGGTTGCCGGCCAGAGCCGGGAAGGCGGGCGGCGAGCCCTGGCCCTCGGGCTGGTGACAGGAAGCGCAGATGCTGCCGAAGACGCCTTCGCCACGCTCCATCAGCTCATCCATTTCCCATTCGCGATCGATGCCCATGGCCTCCTCGGCGGCCGCCTCCTTGCGCTCGGCAAGCCAGGTATCGAACTCCTCCTCCTCCACGGCGCGCACGACGATGGGCATGAAGCCGTGATCGACGCCACACAGCTCGGCACACTGCCCGCGGTAGATTCCAGGCTCGTTGATCTGCACCCAGTTCTCGGTCACGAAACCCGGCACCGTATCCTGCTTGACGGCCAGTTGCGGTACCCACCAGGCGTGAATCACATCATCGGAGGTGAAGAGGAAACGAACCTTGCGATTGACCGGGAGTACGAGCGGCTCGTCGACTTCGAGCAGATAGTGTTCGCCCCGCTCTTCATCCCCATTGATCTGTGCCCTGGGCGTGGCCAGATTCGAATTGAAGGAAACATCCTCGCCGAGATACTCGTAGCGCCAGCGCCACTGCTGCCCCGTGACCATGACATCGAGTTCGGCATCGGAAGGGTCGTAGATTTTCTGCAGCGTCGCCGTGGCCGGCACCGCCATGCCGATCAGGATCAGCAAGGGAATCACCGTCCAGATGATCTCGACGGTGGTGTTCTCGTGGAAGTTGGCAGACTTGGCGCCCTTCGAATGGCGATAGCGGAACAGGGAATAGAACATCGCCCCGAACACGACCACCCCGATGACCACACAGATCCAGAAGATGATCATGTGCAGGCTGTAGATTTCGCCACTGAGGGTCGAAACCCCAACGGGCATGTTCCAGCCGTTAGCCAGAGCCACCTGGCTCGAGCCAGCAAGAATCAAGACCCCTGCCAGCCATACGAGCAGAGTCCGCATCGACGCCTCCCGAAATTTGTAGTTGTAGATAACGGCAGCCCCGAGTGTCAGGGGTCGGGGGTCCTCATCCATGGAGAACATTAGCCGCTTCTTCATCGAGTATAGAGATCTCATCTTGAAAGTCACTGCCTTCGCCTACGCCTTCTGGCTAACGCGCCAATCAACGCAACGTGGCTCTTTCAGCCTGCCGCAAGAACCGCCACCAGCGCAATCAGCCCCACCAGCACCGCGCCCAGCACGATGCCCGTGACGATGAAGGCGATCGGATTGCCTTTCTCGAAGTCCTTGAGTCGCTGCTGTTCCCGCTGCACGCCGAGGAAGGCGGCAAGCACGGACTTGATGACTTCCCACATGCAAGGGTTCCCTCTCAAAGCCAAGGGCCACATACCAAAGGCTGACCCAACCATTCACCACAGTCAGCTCACCCCAGCCAGCCCACACAAGGGAAGCATGCCATGAACCGGGCGTAAAGAAACATGCCAGGAAAACGCAAAATATTCATAACGCAGCGCAGCAAAAAACCTGGGACCACACCATGGCTGGGCTACACTCAAGAGGATAATTAGCCTTCACCTACGACACCCTTCCACCAAAGGAGTCAGACATGGCCAGCGCCAGCACCACCCCGAACCCGAACCCGGCTATCGGCCTCTCACAGCCGCTCATGGAGTGGTGGGCGCAACAATGGGTCCAGGGCATTACGCCGATGACACGCCTGCAGCTTGCCTGGATGGAGAGCCTGACCGACATGATGCAGCAGGAGGCGCGCTTCTTCGCCGCCCTCTCCGCCGCCGGGGAGCAACTCGGCAAGTGCTACGAGACCCACGGAACCGATCCGGAGAAAATGAAGGAGTGCTACGAGGAAATCGCCCGCGAGGTCGCCGACCAACACATGCAGCGACTCAAGCAGGTAGCCACCCTGCCCCATGAATTCAGGCGGCGCATCTGGGAAGAGCTCTGAACGAGCCAGTGGGAGGAGCAGAGCAAACGTACGGCCGCCAAAACGAAAAACCGCCACCCGGGAGAACCCGTCAGTGGCGGTTTTTCATGAATCTAATGGTCGGAGCGACAGGATTCGAACCTGCGACCTCTGCAACCCCATTGCAGCGCGCTACCAAGCTGCGCCACGCTCCGACTGTTCTTCACACCGGGCATATGCCGAAACCCCGTGATTCGGGTCTGACCGACCTTGCCGGCGCCCCGAGAACGAGGCGTATACTAGCGCGTTAGCGCGCAAATGGAAAGCCTCTTTTGTACTTTCCTTTCAGTTGGTTGCCTTTGTGCGGCAGGTGGGATCCAGCTCCATCACGCTTGCCGATGCATCGATCCATTGCTGTGAATTCTCCTGCCAGAGGCAATAGGCGCTATCTTCACCCTGCACGCACAACCGCCACCACAGGAAGGAGGAGTCGCATGTCTCGCTTTCGTCTGGACGGACGAGTCGCCATGGTAACCGGCTGCAACAAGGGGCTCGGGCAAGGTATCGCCGTGGCCCTGGCCGAAGCGGGTGCCGAAGTCGTCGGGGTCAATCGCCGCGACGCCGACGACACTCGTGAGCGCATCGAGTCGCTCGGCCGGCGCTACGTCAACCTCGAAGCCCGACTGGGCCAAGACCGGGAGGAGGAGATCCTCGCCCGGGCCGTCGATGAGCTGGGGCGCATCGACATCCTCGTCAACAATGCGGGCACGATCCGGCGCGCCCCGGCACTGGAGTTCACCGAGGAGGATTGGGACGAGGTGATGGACGTCAACCTCAAGGCCGCCTTCTTCCTCAGCCAGCACGTGGCACGTCATCTGGTGAATCGCCAGGCGCCGGGGCGGATCGTCAACATCGCCTCGGTGTTATCATTCCAGGGCGGCATCCGAGTGCCCTCCTACACCGCCAGCAAGAGCGGCATCCTCGGGCTGACACGCCTGATGGCCAACGAATGGGCCGCTCATGGGATCACGGTCAACGCCATCGCTCCCGGCTACATGGCCACGGACAACACCCAGGCGCTGCGCGAGGACGAGTTCCGCAACGCCGAAATCCTCGGCCGGATTCCTGCCGGGCGCTGGGGCACCCCCGAAGACCTCGCTGGTGCCGTGATTTTCCTCTGCTCCGATGCCGCCAGCTACGTCAACGGCCACGCCCTTGCGGTGGATGGCGGTTGGCTCGCCCGCTGAATCAGGCATGCCCGGGCGCCGAGTTGCATTTCCTCCGGACTGCGCCATACTCGGGACAAATGTCAGGCTAGTATCCTGTCATACCACCCGTTTTGACACAGGCTCCGCCGCGGATAACCACAACGAGAACCGCAACGAGGAACTGCTATGCGACTGCGCGACAAGACAGCGCTGATCACGGCCGCGGGGCAAGGAATCGGGCGTGCGACCGCCCTGAGCTTCGCCGCCGAGGGGGCTCGGGTCATCGCCACCGATATCGATAGGGAGAAACTCGGCGACCTGGCGACCATCGATGGCATCGAGATACGCCGGCTGGACGTACTCGATTCAGCGGCCATCGACCTCCTCGCCAGCGAGCTGCCTCCCGTTAACGTGTTGTTCAACTGCGCCGGTTTCGTCGCCAGCGGCTCGCTGCTGACCGGTAGCGATGACGACTGGGAACTTTCCCTGGCCCTCAACGTCACCGCCATGATGCGCCTGACACGAGCCCTGCTGCCGGCCATGATCGCGCATGGCGGTGGCAGTATCATCAACATGGCGTCGGTGGCCTCCAGCCTCAAGGGCGTGCCCAACCGCTGCGCCTATGGGACCACCAAGGCCGCCGTGCTCGGCCTGACCAAGTCGATCGCCGCCGATTACATCGACCGGGGCATCCGCTGCAACGCCATTTGCCCCGGCACCGTGGACTCCCCTTCGCTGCGCCAACGCATTCACGAACAGGCTCGCCAGCAAGGGCGTCCCGAGGCCGAAGTGCATGCGGAATTCCTTGCCCGCCAGCCGCTGGCCCGGTTCGGCACGGCGGAGGAGATTGCCGCCCTGGCCACTTATCTCGCCGCGGACGAATCCGCCTATACCACCGGCACCGCCCAGGTCATAGACGGCGGCTGGCTGATCTGAACCCGAGCAGAACTTGTAGAGAGGAGACGACATGAAACTGCTGCGCTTCGGCCCCAAGGGCCATGAGAAACCTGGCCTGCTCGACGCCGACGGCGTGATTCGCGACCTCTCGGCGCATATCGACGATCTCCACGGCCAACGCCTGGGGCGAAACAGCCTGGCGGAGCTGGCCCGGCTCGATACCTCACGCCTGCCGGAGGTCGCCGCCGACACCCGGCTCGGCCCCTGCGTGGGCCGCGTCGGCAAGTTCATCTGCATCGGACTCAACTATTCCGATCATGCTGCCGAAACCGGCGCCGAAGTGCCGCCCGAGCCGGTGGTCTTCAACAAGTGGACCAGCGCCATCTGCGGGCCCGACGATGACGTCATCATCCCCCGCGGCTCCAGCAAGACCGACTGGGAAGTCGAACTCGGCGTAGTCATCGGCAAGCAGGCGCGCTACGTTGCCGAAACCGATGCCATGGACCACGTGGCCGGCTACTGCATAGTCAACGACGTCTCCGAGCGTGAGTTCCAGCTCGAACGCAGCGGCACCTGGGACAAGGGCAAGGGCTGCGACACCTTCGGCCCGCTGGGCCCGTGGCTGGTGACGCCGGATGAAGTGGCCGACCCTCACGACCTGTCGATGTGGCTGGAGGTGGATGGCCACCGCTACCAGGATGGCTCCACCCGCACCATGGTCTACCGTATCCCCTTCCTGATCAGCTACCTGAGCCGCTTCATGACGCTCGCGCCCGGCGACGTCATCTCGACCGGCACCCCACCGGGAGTTGGCATGGGCCAGAAGCCGCCGGTCTACCTGCGGCCGGGCCAGCGGATGCGCCTGGGCATAGAAGGCCTGGGCACCCAGACCCAGGGCGTGATCGCCGAACCTGCGGGCAACGTATAGCACCCTGTACTTGGAGCCTCAGCCGATGAGCGAAACCATTGCCAGCGACAGCGGCCAACTGGAGAGCCTGCGCGTTCACGCCGCCGACAACGTTCGTGTGGCACTCAAGGATCTGCCGGCCGGCACCCGGGTCGTCGACTCCGGTCGTGAATTGACGCTGGCGGAGCCGATCCGTCACAAGCACAAGTTCAGCCTCGAAAACCTGGCCCTCGGCGACGCCGTGATCATGTACGGCGTCACCGTGGGGCGAGCGACGCGTCCCATTCCGGCGGGCACGGCCATCACGGTCGACAACACCGAACACAGCACTGCCTCCTCCACACCGCAGGCGAAGCGCGGCGAGTGGCAAGCCCCGGATGTTTCGGCCTTTGCCGGTGCCACCTTCCAGGGCTACCACCGCCCCGACGGCAAGGTCGGCACGGCCAACGTCTGGCTGGTGGTACCGCTGGTATTCTGCGAGAACCGCAACATCGAGGTGCTGCGCCAGTGCGTCGCCGACGCCCTGGGCGAAGACCCCTACCGCGACTACAAGCGCATGGCCCGTACCCTGCTGCTCGGAGAGAACGCCACCGAGCGCGACACGCCGGCCCGCGAACGACTGTTCCCCAATGTCGACGGCGTGCGCTTTCTCACCCACACGTTGGGCTGCGGCGGCACCGACGACGACGCCCAGGCGCTCTGCCAACTGCTGGCGGGCTACGTCTGCCACCCCAATGTAGCCGGTGCCACCGTGCTCAGCCTGGGCTGCCAGAAAGCACAGATCGAGATGCTCAAGGCCGCCGTGGCGGCGCGCGATCCCCAGGGGCTGCGTCCCGTTCACTACCTCGAGCAACAGGCAAGTACCAGTGAGGAAGCGCTGATTCGCGAGGCCTTGACCACCATCTTCGACGGCCTGGCCACGGCCAATCGCGTCGAACGCTCCCCTGCCCCGCTCTCGGCGCTCTCCCTGGGGGTGGAGTGTGGCGGCTCCGACGGCTTCTCGGGGCTTTCGGCCAACCCGCTGGTGGGCGCCGTGGTCGACCGCCTGGTCGCCCTGGGCGGCAGCGGCATACTGAGCGAATTTCCCGAACTTTGCGGTGTCGAGCACGAACTGCTGGCCCGCTGCCGCGACGACGGCGTGGCCGAGCGCTTCCAGTCATTGATGGCGGCCTACCAGGAGCACGCCGCCCGGGTTGGAGCGGACTTCTCGATGAACCCCTCGCCGGGAAATATCCGCGACGGCCTGATCACCGACGCCATGAAGTCGGCGGGCGCAGCCAAGAAAGGCGGCGACAGCCCGGTGATGGATGTACTCGACTACACCGAGCCACTACGCCACAAGGGCCTCAACCTGCTCTGCACCCCGGGCAACGACGTCGAATCGACCACCGCCCTGGCCGGTTCCGGCGCCAACCTGATCCTGTTCACCACCGGTCTCGGCACGCCCACCGGCAACCCCGTCACTCCGGTGCTGAAGATCTCCAGCAACAGCGAGTTGGCCAGCCGCATGGGCGACGTCATCGACTTCGATGCCGGACCGATCATTCGCGGGGAAGCGCAGATCGAGGCGCTGGCCGATGAACTCCTGCAACTGTGCATCGATGCTGCCTCGGGGCGCTATACGCCCAAGGCCGTGGGGTTGGCGCAGTATGATTTCATTCCCTGGAAGCGCGGCGTTTCCTTGTAGAATAACGTGGCTGGCTACTCCGTAAGGCGCTTCTTGAGCTTCATATAGGTCCCATAATGCCGGTCGAGGTGGCGGCGCATCGCCGCCTCGGCGGCATCGGGGTCGCGCGACTCGATTGCCTCGACGATCTCGGTATGCGCGGAAAGCGCCGCCTTGTCCTCGTCCTTCTGCTGCAACACCTGGGCGCGGCGATCGTCGAGCCACTCGGAAAGCGCCACGTGAATGGCGTCAAAGATGGGGTTGCGACCGATGCTAGCCAGCACGCCATGGAAGTCGTTATCGGAACGCTTGAAGCGCGCCTCGTCGCCCACGGCATCGCGGTTGTCCGCCAGGGCGTCGCGCAGGCGCTGGAGATCCTCATCGCTGGCATGACGGGCCGCGTAGCGCGCCAGCGAGATCTCGAACATGGCCCGCGCTTCCTGGAAGTACTGCTGACCTTCCGGCTTTGACAGTAGTTGGCGGGTCACCCCGGAGAGGCGCGCCATGACCGACTCGGCAGTGGGGCGAATCACTCGCGCGCGGGTACCGCTATTGATGGCGATCAGGCCCAGTTGCTGCAAGTAGAACAACGCTTCACGCACCGCCGGGCGGCCGACGCCGAACTGTTCCATCAGCTCGCGCTCCGAGGGCAGTTGGTCGTTCTCCTTCAAACGCCCCTCGAGGATCTCCGCCTCGAGCTGCTCGGCCACCTGCTCGGACAGCGTCTTGCGCTCCACCTTGTATCGACTCATGCAATGCAACTCCTGGCCAGCCAATCCGGACCCCATGCGAACCCGGCTACTATGTTACTGCATCCGTGCACTTTCTTACGGCCACTCTATTAACGCGGCTATCGATAACGCCTTGGCCAGTTCGGCATAGGCCATCACATTGGCCGAATCGAGCGGGATGCCCTCGGCGTCGCGATGCGCCTGACAGCGCCACTCCCGGTCGCCGGGCGCCAACACCTCCCTGCCCTCCAGCGCGGGCTGCGCACGCAGGTCCGCCAGGTAATCCAACATGCCACGATCGAAGACGTCGCGTTCGACGAAGGCGTCGGGGCGCATGACCAGGAAGAAATGCCCCACCCCCCGGGGAGTACTCATGTCCTCGCCGCTCATCGGTATCATGCGGAAGCCGTGGACCATGCCGGTCAGGGTTGCGCTGAGCACTTCCGCCACGCCGGCGAGCCCCGCTCCCTTGAAACCGAAGTCGGCACCGCCCAGCGGCAATAATGACGTGGCCTGGGCGGCATCGACGGTCAGCTCTCCCTGGGCGTCGACGACCACGCCAGGAGGTAGCTCACGCCCAATGGCGGCATACTGCTTGACCCGGTTCCAGGGAATCGAACTGGTCGCCATGTCGAGCAGGTAGGGTGACTGGCCGGGCACCGGCGCGGCGAACGCGATGGGGTTGGTGCCATGGAACGGCCCCTGCCCGTGATGCAGGCTGACCAGGGCATCGGCGTTGCTGAACGACAGCCCGACGTAACCACGCCTGGCCGCCTCCAGGGCATAGCAACCCGCCGCCCCGAAATGTGAGGAGCCACCGACGGCCACCGCGCCGGTACCGATCTCGTCGGCCATGGCGATGGCGTGCTCGATGGCGGTGTAACCGGCCAAGTGGCCGAAGCCGTCGTCGGCGTCGAGATAGCCGGTTCCCGGCAGGCGCCGGGTGAAACGCATGGCGGGACGCGGGTTGATACGCCCGCCCTGCACTGCCTCGACATAGTGCGGCAACAGGCGCAGCCCATGGCTGTCGGTACCCATCCGCGAGGCGGCGACCAGGGCACGGGCAACCGCATTACGCGAGGCCTCGTCGACATCGCAACGCGCCAGGGCGCGCTGCATGAAGGCTTGCAGTTCAGTTCTCGCCACCCGGAAGGCGGGCTCGTGGGATCCAGACATCGACGCTCCTCAACGATAAACGAGCGTGGGCAGCCACATGGAGATGGCCGGCACGAAGGTCACCAACAGCAGCGCGATCACCAGCGGCACCAGGAACGGCAGCGTGCCGCGCATGCACTTCTCGAAGGAGATGTTCGACACCCGTGAGAGTACGTAGAGCACCATGCCCACCGGTGGGGTCAACAGGCCGATCATCAGGTTGAGCACCATGATCACGCCGAAGTGCACCGGGTCGACCCCGGCATTGACGGCCAGTGGCAGCAGCACCGGCACCAGGATGGTGATGGCGGCGATGGTTTCCATGAAGCAGCCGACCACGATCAGCACCAGGTTGATCAGCAGCAGGATGGCAATCGGGTTGTCCGAAAACGGCCCCAGCAGCTCCATCACGTGGCGGGTGACCTGGTTGCTGGTCAGGATCCAGGCGAAGATCGACGCGGCAGCGACGATCAGCAGGATAACGGCGGTGGTCTCGATGGTCTCCATGCTCACCTTGAGCAACCGCCGCCAGGTCAGGATGCGGTAGACCACGGTACCGAGGATCAGCGCATAGACCACCGCGGCGATCGCCGACTCGGTCGGGGTGAAGGCACCCGTGATGATGCCGCCAACGATGATCACCGGAGTCAGCAGCGACAGGAAAGCGCGCTTGAATGTCTGCCACACCAGCGGCACGGAGAACGAGGCATCCCGGGGATAGCCGCGCCGCCGCGCGAGGATGGCGATCATGATCATCAGGCTCGCACCCATCAGCAGCCCCGGGATGAGCCCTGCGGCGAACAGCTGGCCCACCGAGGCACCGGCCATCACGCCGTAGATCACCATCGGCAGGCTGGGCGGGATGATCGGACCGATGGTCGACGAAGCCGCGGTAATACCCACCGCGAACTCCTGATCGTAGCCGGCATCGCGCATGGCCTTGATCTCGATGGTGCCGAGCCCGCCTGCATCGGCCACCGCCGCCCCGGACATGCCGGAGAACACGATGCTGGCGCCGACGTTGACGTGCCCCAGTCCACCGCGCATCCAGCCCATCAAGGCGCGGGCGAAATCGAAGATCCGCGTGGTGATACCGCCATGGTTCATCAGGTTGCCGGCCAGGATGAAGAACGGGATCGCCAGCAGCGGAAAGCTGTCGATGCCATTGATCATGCGATGCGCGACCACGATGTCGGGCACCCGGCCGGTCAGGTAGACGTACATCAGGCACGAGCCCGCGAGACTCACGGCAATGGGAAATCCCATCACCAGCAGGGTGAACATCGAGGCAAACAGGAACGTCAGGTAGTAGCCCATGACGGCCATGAGCACGCAGAAAGCGACCGCCAGGGCGGCGATCAGCGGCGGGACGACAGAACCCTTGCGCCGGGGGATCGATACCTCAGGCATGGCGAGCTCTCCGGTTGATTGTCGTTGTCATCATCGATCCTTCGCCGTGGTCAGCTCGCTCTCCCCTTCGCGCCAGTGGCGAATCGTCACCTGGACCGAACGCACCAGCATCAGCAGGAAACCGACCATCACGATGTAGTAGATGACGTCCTTGGGCACGTCGATCGATACCATCATCGCGTTGGTCTTGGCCGCCAGGCCGTAGCTGATCCATACGCCCGCGGCGTAGAAGACGGTGCGACCGATATCCACCATCATCGACATCGCCCGGCCGACCCCGCCCGGCATGTAGCGATAGAAGAACTCCACGGCGATGTGCGAATTCTTGCGTGCCGCCATGGCGCTGCCCAAAAAGCCCACGACGATCAGCAGGTAACGGGCGATCTCCTCGGTCCAGCCCACCGAGCTGCCAAGTACGTAACGGCTGAAGAATTGCAGGAACACCACCGCGGCCAGCACCCAGAAGACGACAAGCGTCGGCCAGTCCTCCCAGCCATACGCCTTGAAATCGAAGTCGTCCTCGCCAACCGGATCGATGCCGACGGCCTCAGGTACGGCCTCAGGCGGCAGGATATCGTGAGACATGATTGCCCTCCCGGCGTGCCGTCCCGCCCGGGACGGCACGCCTCGACGGTTACTGACCGATTTCCTGCAGTCGATCGTAGGTTTCCTGGTCCCAGGTGGCATCGTCACCGTTGTGCTCGGGCATCACCGCCTCGCGGAACGGCTCGCGATCGACCTCGTTGACCGTCACGCCCTGCTCCTCGAACCAGGCAACGAGCTCACGCTCCTGTTGCTGGATGTCGGCGGTTATCTTCTCGCCCGCCTCCTGGTACACCTCGCGGAAGATCTCGCGGTCCTCCTCGGAGAGGCGATCCCACAGCGGCCCGCCGATGATCGTCAGCAGCGAGTCGGTGATATGGCCGGTGAGGTTGATGTGCTCCTGCACCTCGTAGAACGCCTTGGCACGAATGGTCGGCAGCGGGTTCTCCTGGGCATCGACCACGCCCTGCTGCAGGGCCAGGTAGACCTCATCGAAGGCGATGGGCGACGGGTTGGCCCCTACCGCCTCGGGGAACATCATGTACATCGGCGCGTTGGGCGTGCGGATCTTCAGGTTCTGCATGTCCTCGGGCGCCGTGATGGGCTTGTTGGAGGTCACGTGACGCTCGCCATAGTAGTTGAGCGCCACCGGCACGTTACCGGTCGCATCCTGGTAGCCCTGGGCGATCTCCTGGAACAGGTCGCTTTCGGCGTAGGCCTGCCAGTGGTCGAAGTCGCGGAACATGTAGGGAGCGCCGGCAATGCCGATCGGCCCATAGGCGCGGCCGGCGAACTGGCTTCCGGTATAGATGATGTCCACGGTACCCAGGGTCAGGCCCTCGTTGATGTCTTCCTCCTTGCCCAGCGACGAGGCGGGATGCACCTCGATGGTGTAGCGCCCGTCGGTACGGTCCTCGATCTCGTCGGCCGCCCACAGCGCCCACTCGTGATAGGGCTCGGAGGTCTCGTAGACATGAGCGAAGGTGAGCGATTCGGCGCTGGCGGCGCCCGCCGCGCCCAACCCCGTTATCAGCAGCGGGATCGACAGCCAACGATTCCACTGGCGGTTGCTCTGCTTGACCATCTTGTTGTTCTCCTCGTAAGTGAAGCGGTGCGATGACGGTCGTTTGCCGTCTTCGGCCGATGGCTTCTTGTATACGTGTCATACCATCATAAGGAAACCTAGTCCCTCGTCTGATGTGCTGCAACCGAGCGGCCAGGCTTTCGACCAAAGTCTGGCATCCCCCCACCTCGCTCATGGCATCAGCAAGCCCCCGTTGACCTCGATGATCTGGCCCGTCATGTAGCCGCTCATGCTATCGGTGCCCAGGAACACATAGGCGCCTACGCACTCATCCGCGGTCCCCGTGCGCCCCATGGGAATGGAAGCGGACATGGCGGCCAGCTGCTCCTCGGAGGAGTGGCGAACGTGGAAATCGGTGGCGATGACGCCCGGCGCCACGGCGTTGACGCGGACGTGGTCGTTCATCAGCTCCTTGGCCATGTTGCGTGTCAGCGTGCTGACGAAGCCTTTGGCCGAGGCATACAGGCCCGCGCCCGGGCCGCCGCCATTACGCGCTGCGATCGAGCTGGTATGAATGATGTTGCCGCCACCGGCGCGCTTGAAGTGTGGCAGCGCGGCCTGGGAGACCATCACCACCGAGCGCACGTTGAGGTCCAGCACGCGGTCGTAGTGCTCGTCGTCGATCTCGCCCAGCGCGACGCGACCCAGCATGTCGCCGGCGTTGTTGATCAGCAGGTCCAGCCCATCCAACTGCGCGGCGGCCTCGTCGACCACGCGCCGGGCCTGCTCGGAACGGCTCACGTCGCCCTGAACGACCACGGCCTCGCCGCCTGCCGCCCGGATGTCCTCGGCCACTGCCTGGGCCTTGTCGGCGCTGGCGTGGTAGTGCACCGCTACCCGGGCACCCAGTGTGCCCAGTTGCCGCGCCACGGCGGCGCCGATACCGCGGCTGGCCCCGGTGATCAGTACCCGCTTGCCTTTCCACTCCTCGAGCATTGCTGAATTCCCCTGTCGATTGGATCCGTTCACTCATGCCGATGCGACCGGCTGTCGACCCGACTCGGCACCTTGCGCTAGAGTGAGATTGGTTTGGCATACCTGTCATACAACACGACACAGATAGCATGTTAGACGACTCCCGGCTAGGAGTCTGTCGGGCTTGACCGATCGTCGCGAGAGATTCGGATTTCGAGACAAGTTCATCTATCTGATAAGGCGAATAGCGAGCTATTCAACGAATCAGATCGAATGAAATTGGCCGGAAGACCGGATCTCGCAGTAGATCAGCGTTAAGCTCGATAGACTCCTTGACGCCAGACCCCTCGCAACGCCAGGCAATCCTCGCAAGGAGGCAGCATGACCACCATTACCCAAGTCGACGTACAGGACATCCGCTTTCCCACCTCGCGCAACCTCGACGGCTCGGACGCCATGAACGCCGCGCCGGACTACTCCGCCACCTACGTCATCCTGCGCGTCGACGACGACGGTGCCGAAGGTCACGGCCTCACCTTCACCATCGGCCGCGGCAACGAGATCGTCGTCGCCGCTGTCAATGCCCTGGCCCACCTGGTCGAAGGCCGCACGCTGGCCTCGATCACTGCCGACATGGGTGGCTTCTGGCGCGAGATCACCGGCGACAGCCAACTGCGCTGGATCGGCCCCGACAAGGGAGCGATCCACCTGGCCACCGCGGCCCTGGTCAATGCGGTATGGGACCTGTGGGCCAAGCGCGAAGGCAAGCCCATCTGGAAGCTGCTGGTGGACATGCCCCCCGAGCAGTTGGTGCGCTGCCTCGACTTCCGCTTCGTCACGGACGCCCTCACTCCCGAGGAAGCCATCGCCCTGTTACGCAGGCGGGAGGCTGGCAAGGCCGAGCGTGAAGCCGAGATGAAGCGCGACGGCTTCCCCGCCTACACCACCTCGGCCGGCTGGCTCGGCTACACCGACGACAAGGTGCGCCGCCTGGCGCGGGAAGCGCTCGCCGAGGGCTGGACCCACTTCAAGCAGAAGATCGGTGGCGACCAGGAGGAGGACGTTCGCCGCGCCGCCCTGCTGCGCGAGGAGATCGGCTGGGACAACATATTGATGATGGATGCCAACCAGGTGTGGGAAGTCGACGAGACGATCGCCAAGATGCGCCGCCTGGCCGAGTTCGATCCGCTGTGGATCGAGGAGCCCACCAGTCCCGACGACATTCTCGGCCACGCCGAGATCCGTCACCGCGTCGCCCCCATCGGCGTGGCCAGCGGCGAGCACTGCCACAACAAGGTGATGTTCAAGCAGTTCTTCCAGGCCGAGGCCCTCGACTACTGCCAGCTCGACGCAGCACGCCTGGGCGGGCTCAACGAGGTGATCCTGGTGACACTGATGGCCGCCAAGTTCGGCGTGCCGGTCTGCCCCCATGCCGGCGGCGTCGGGCTGTGCGAATACGTCCAGCACGTCTCGCTGTTCGACTACATCGCCGTTTCGGGAAGCCTGGAGGGGCGCGTGCTGGAATACGTCGACCATCTACATGAGCACTTCGTCGACCCGGTAGTCATCGAGCGCGGGCGCTACCGCGTACCCGAGGCCCCTGGCTACAGCATCACCATGCATCCCGAGTCGCTGGCCCGGCATCGTTTCCCGGACGGCGCTGCCTGGCAGGAGGAGAGCTGACATGCAGCAAGAGGCATTTCTCGAAGCACTCGCCGCACGCCTGGGCGAGCGCGGCCTGCTGCGCGAGCCCGACGACATGGCCCGTTACGTGGCGGACTGGGCCGGCGACCGGCTCGGCTTGCCGCTGGCGGTGGCCCGCCCCGCCTCCACCGAGGAGGTCGTCGCCACGGTTCGTTCGTGTCGTGAGTACGGTGTCCCCATGGTGCCCCAGGGCGGTCACAGCGGCCTGGTGGCAGGCGCCCTGCCCGCCGCCGACGGCGGCGAACTGGTGATTAGCCTGGAGCGCATGAATCGGGTCCGTGCCATCGACCCGATCAACTTCACCATGGCCGTGGACGCCGGCTGCATTCTGGAAAGCGTCAAGCAGGCCGCAGCCGAGCATGAATGCGAGTTTCCGCTGGCCCTCGGCGCCCAGGGTAGCTGCCAGATCGGCGGCAACATCGCCACCAATGCCGGCGGGCTCAACGTGCTGCGCCACGGCATGATGCGCCAGCTGGTACTGGGGCTCGAGGTCGTGCTGCCGGACGGCCGCCTGTGGAACGGCATGACCGAGCTGCACAAGGACAACCGCGGCTACGCGCTCAAGCAGCTGTTCCTCGGAAGCGAAGGCACGCTTGGGATCGTCACCGGCGCCGTGCTCAAGCTCACGCCCCGCGGCACCCAGGCCCGCACGGCGCTGCTCGGGCTGGGCTCCCTGGAAGCGGTGATCGAACTCTACGGCCTCGCCCGGCGCGACTGCAGCGACCTGCTCAGCGCCTTCGAGCTGATTCCGCGCCGCTGCATCGAACTCGCCATGGAGGCCACGTCGTCACTCAGCGACCCCATGGACCGCAGCTACCCCTGGTACGTGCTGCTGGAAGTCAGCGCCAGCGGGCCACTGGACCTCGGCGCCATGCTCGAACTCCTGTTGGAACAAGGCATGGCCCACGGCCTGGTGCTCGACGGCGCGCTGGCCGCCAGCGAAGCCCAATCGCGCCAGCTGTGGCAGTTCCGCGAGAGCATGCTGGAAGGCCAGCGGCGCCGCGGCGAGCACCTGCGCACCGACATCTCGGTGCCCATCTCGGCGATCCCTGCCTTCGTCGACGAGGCCAGCCGAATCGTGATGGAGGCTTCGCCGGAATGCGAGATCATCGCCTACGGCCATGTAGGCGATGGCAACCTGCACTTCAACATCCTGCCGCCGCAAGCCATGCCCGAGGCCGAGAAGCACGGCCACCTGCATGCCCTGGAGGAACGCCTGTTCGAGGTGCTCGACGGCTTTGGCGGCAGCATCAGCGCCGAGCACGGCATCGGCCGTACCAAGCAACCCGCCTACCTGGCCCGCCTCTCGCCGGTGGAGCGCGAACTGGCCGAAGGCATCAAGGCGCTGTTCGACCCGGATGGATTGATGAACCCGGGGCGCATCCTGCCACCACGGCACTGAGAGCCTGCACGAGGCCCGCCCCGCGACTACATTGCGATATGGATCCCATGACCAGAGGAAGGTCGATGAAATTGCCCAACGCAATATTGCCGGCGGCACTCCTGACACTTGGCGTTGCCTGCCACTCCCAGCCGGCACTCGCCGAGTGCGAGCCGAACGAGCAGCAGCAGGCCATGCTCGAACGCGTCAACGAAGCCCGCAGTGAGGCTCGCCAGTGCGGCGATGACGAATATGAAGCGGCCGAACCGCTGGAGTGGAACTGTCGCCTGGCCGTGGCGGCCCAGGCCCATTCCCAAGCGATGGCCGAAGAGGAATTCTTCGGCCATACCGGAGAGGATGACGAAGGGGTTGCCACGCGAGTGAGCGAAGCGGGTTACGAATGGAGGGTCGTGGGCGAGAACATCGCTGCCGGCCAGGCTGATATGGAGGCCGTCATGGCCGGTTGGCTGGACAGCCCAGGGCACTGCGCCAACATCATGAGCGATAAATTCACTGAGATGGGTGCCGCTTCGGTCGAGGCCGAAGAGTCGCGCTATTCACCCTTCTGGACGCAGGTGTTCGCACGCCCTCGATAAACACATGCCTATCGGGCGTATCACGCCAGTGCAGAAAGATGAGAAGGAGCAGCGTAGCGATACGCGGAAGCGAGAAGCTGGTAATAAATAGAAGAACAAGAACGGAACGAGAGGAAAGCGGCGCAACGACTAACAGGAGATTGGGTCTGGACCCTCCCTGGTCCAATAGGCAGAACGAATGAGATCAGGGAATGTAGGCAATGAGAGCGTTGTGAGCGGCCTGTTGGGCCAATGCGTGGGAGACCCAGTGATTCAGCACTTCGCACGCGATACCCGTGTTCAGTTGTGTAGACATGAGGTTTCTCCTGTGTGACATCGAGAATCATCATGCCGCAGCTTTGTCGACATTTCATCAGCTTTCCGACAGTTTGCCCCCTTGGCGCAAAGATACACCACTGTATGTCATGATTCTCGTCTCTGCACCGATCAAGCGCATGGAAAATGCTTCCATAGCCGTTTTGGTGCATTTATTTCCTAATTCCCGCTCAGAGAGACCGAACGTGCCAACAGGGTAGCTCTAGAGGTGTCCTGAGAGCGCAATTTTTCCCGCTCGGGAAAATCTTTGCGATCAGCCAGTGCCAAAAGCGCTTCTTTCCCGTTAGGGAAAATTCTGTGCAGCACAC
The DNA here is from genome assembly GCF_025725665.1 of Halomonas sp. LR3S48. NCBI lineage: Bacteria > Pseudomonadati > Pseudomonadota > Gammaproteobacteria > Oceanospirillales > Halomonadaceae > Halomonas > Halomonas sp. LR3S48. The sequence goes on from NZ_CP107009.1 coordinate 2,562,543, forward strand.
TGGACTTTAACTAATTTTTTATCATAATTTGTTCAATGTTAGTTAAATCCAACTGAGTGTCCTCAATGTCATACCAGCGCCTCCAGCCTGAACAGGTACGGGTTGCGGTCAACGCGATCCAGCTTTTCGAAGCGCTCGAGCAGCACCGTGCCCAGGCCCGTCAGGTCAAGGGTTCGATGCATTGGAAGCGCATCCATGGGCGAGAGTACCTCTATCGTGCCTACACCGGCGGCAAGAACCACTCGCTGGGCCCTCGCTCCGCCGAGACAGAGGCCATCCAGAAAGCCTTTGAGGCGCGCAAGGCAGAATTCCAAGCCCGGGAGCAATCGCTCAAGGAACAGCTCCAGGTGCACTCGGCCTACATCCGAGCCAACCGTCTGAACCGCTTTCCTGTGGCTGGCGCCAGGGTGATCAGGGCACTGCAGCGCAAGAGCATCCCCTTTCGCGTGATCGGTACCAACGCCCTCTACGCCTATGAAGCCCGTGCCGGCGTGCTGATCGAACCGGAACATCTTGCCACTGCCGATATCGACGTTCTGATGGACGCCCGGCAGGGCTTGAGAATCGTCACGGCCCTGGAGGGGGAAACCCTGCTTTCCGTCATTCAATCCAGCGACCGCTCTTTCGCGCCGCTCACAGACACTCCCTACGAGTTTCGAGCCGCCAATGCCCGAGGTTACATGATCGACCTGATCACCCAGGCTGCGGCCCCCCTGGCAATGAGCGACTTCGAACGCCACCTGGAAGCGGGCGACCTGAAGCCGGTGGGCATCGATTCCCTGAAGTGGGCCATCGCATCACCGCGCTTCGAAGCCACCGTCTTCGATGAGCGGGGCATGCCGTTGCGACTGTCTACCGTTGATCCACGTGCCTTCGTACTGCACAAGTGGCATGTGAGCCAGCAACCGGATAGAGAACCTCTCAAGAGATATCGGGATGAAGCACAGGCCCGCCTGGTCGCCACTCTGCTTCGCGATGAACTGCGTGAACTTTCGACGACACAAGCCGTCGAGCGAGCCTTTCCGCACCTCGTCAGACAACAGGCCAGCAGCCAGATCGACGAGTTCGACGTGTAGGCGAGTAGCAAGCTCCCTCACCTACGTTTATTGACTCAAATAGGCACTAAGATGCTCACTTTCGCGCAACGAATTAAAAAATGAGCAATGCAATACTCATTTTTTAATTAATCAGTTATAATTGAGCATCATACTGCTCATACGATCCCGGACATGCAGCTCACGATTCAGATTTACCATGACCAGCGCTGGCAAGATGCCGCCCTGTTGGACATCCCCGATCCCGAACGGGGCGTTCATGGTGCCGCCGAATTGAGCTACCTGCAGGATTACGCCATCGACTGGCTGTTTCACGACGACGAGCACGCCTGCAGCCTGACACTGCCAGTCGAGCTGATGATGAAACATCGCGCCGAGCGCTGGTTCGGTTTCCTCGAGGACATCATGCCCGCCGGCGCCAGCCGCCGTTACTGGGTAACCCACCTGGGAATGCAGGGTACCTCTGCCGGCGAGCAAGACAGCGCCCTGCTGCGGCATGGCACCATTGCCCCGGTAGGCAACCTACGCATCAAGGAGGCCCTACCCCAGCGCCTCGCCGGCTCACGCCTGGAAGCGCATCGTTTCACCCTGCAAGACGTGGTGGAACGCCACGCCGACTTCCTGGAATACGCTCAACAGATGGGCGCGGCGAGCGGCGGTGCCACCGGTGCCGGCGGCGAAGCGCCCAAGCTGTTGCTGCGTCGTACCACTGATAACAAAGTCTGGATCGACACCTGGCAGGACGACCCTGGCAACCACGATCGCGCCTATCTGGTGAAGTTTCCCCGCGGCCAGCGTAGCCAGGACGACTGCGACATCCTGCGGGCGGAATACCACTACTACCAGGAGCTGGCTGCGCTGGGCATCGACACCATCGATACCGGCGCCATGCAACTGATCGAGGGCGAGCGCTATCCTTCGCTGTGGCTACCGCGTTTCGATATTTCGATGCATGAAAACGGCCAGGCACGCTTTGGACTGGAATCCATCTACGCCATCTTCGGTGCTGCACCCGGTGCGCATCTCAACCATTTCCAGGTGATCCGCGGCCTGGTCGAAAGGCTCGAACGGCAGAATCGCGTCACACAAGGCAAGCAGCCCTTCGATACCGCTGCCTTCGTCAGCGAGTGGGTCAAGCGCGACCTGCTCAACGTGGCCTTCGGCAACTCCGACAACCATGGCCGCAATGCCGCCCTGCTCAAGCGGCCTGAAGGCATCTGGCACGCACCGGTTTACGACTTCGCCCCGATGAAGGCCGACCCGGAAGGAGTCACCCGCACCACGCGCTGGGGCTCGCCTTTCGAAGAAGGGGGCGAGTTCGACTGGCAGGCCATTGCCGAACAACTGAACGATCTGGCACCTGCACCGCAACTCATGCAGGAGCTGCGAACCTTGGCCGGCCAACTGGTGGGGCTACAGGAGCGGCTGCGTGAGCGTGGCGTTCCCGAGCGCATCCTGACCATGCCCGCGGTCGGCCTGAACACATTGGAAGATCGCCTGAAACGCTGGAGCCTGCTATGACCTGGAGCACGCCATGAAGAAGCGCGAGCTGACGCCGGACGAACGCGAGCAGAAGCTCCTCGACGTGGCGCGCCAGCTGCTTACCGAGGAGATCAGCGAGGGCCAAGCCCTGCGCATCTTGAGGCGGGACGTGCTGGGGCTATCCCAGGACGCCTATGCCAAGCTGGTCGGCATCAGCCGCCGCACCCTGTCCGACCTGGAACGCAACCGCGCCAATATGACGCTGGACGCCATGAACCGCGTCTACCGCCCGCTGGGCTTGAGGGTGGGCTTGCTGCCGCGTCAGCGGGCGCTGCTGGAGCGGGCGCTCGAGCAGTAGGGCCTGATCGCTCACTTCGTTCTACTCAATACGAACATCGTTTGGATGGCCGTCGGCGTGGCGGTCTTCCACCCTCACCCTACTCCACCACTTCGCGCTTGCGTACCACGTCGATCTTGTGCTGCACCTTCGTCCATTTGCCCTGAGGCTTGTCGATGTACTGGAAGTATTCGTTGGTGAAATTGCCCTGGTTGCAGGTGGTGCGGTAGGAAACCGTGGGAACCTCGTGGACCGACAGCACCTCGTTGAACACCCCCGGCCCCGTCATGTCGAACACCTTCTTGTCGGCGTCGCTCTCGATGTTCGTGTAGATGGCTTCGGCGATCCGCTTGATATTCGGGTTGTTTGGCTTGCTGGCAATGAAGTAGTTGGTAAGCTTCCCTCGCCGGGTGGTGAGATACAACTCCCCCATAGCCGGCTTGACAATGCGCCCCAGCGGCCAGACCACGTGTGCATCGATATCCAGGTAGACTCCGCCATGCTTGTGCAGCACCAGCACACGCCAGAAATCGGCCTGGGCCGCTCCGACCTGCAATCGGGAGTAGGCCTCGAAGATCTCCGGAGTGTAATTTTCCCGAATGAAGTCCGCCCTTGCCTCAGTAATCATGAAGCGATGCTCGAAGTCCGGCGCCATAAGCCGGTTGAACAGATAATTGAGATAGACCGGCAGCGTCGCCTTGTCGGTGAAGTTGGTCTGCCAGATGATGCGGGGCACTGCGGACGATTGGCGGGACCGCCACCAGGGTGCGGCACGCTCGGGGATGGTGAATCGCTTGTCGGGGAAGAGTGCATGAAAGGCGTAGGCGCCTAGCTTGGTCACATTGGCCAGCAGTTTGACGATTCTGGCAAAGGCCAGCACAACCAGCTTCCTCATCGGGTTCCCCTAAACGAAACGTCACACAAGATGCGCTGCGCCAATCGGCCTACTCTCTCGAGTCGTACAGCAACAAGGCCCACCCGGGTCGACCCCAGACGGACCTACCTGAGACAGGGTCGTGGGTGCGCAGTTCCACCAATGTCCCTTTCTCTGTGGTAGCCTCTCGCCTGTGTACCAACCGACAGCCAAAGGAACGTCAGTGGCCTATAAACGCTTCGCCTTCGTCATCGAGGATCTCTACGGTGGCGGCGCCCAGAAGTCGCTGCTCTATACCGCCGACCAGCTACGCCAGCGGGGCCACGAGGTGATCGTCTTCACCCTGCGTGAGCTGATCGAGCACCGTATTCCCGAAGGGCTCCACATCGAAAACCTGGGCGTGGTCACGCAGTTCACCAAGGCCACCTCCACGGTAATCACCGAGAAGTGGCAGGCGAAGCGGATCGACAAGGCGTTAAGAAAGTGGAAGCCCGACGTCGTGATCTCCTGCTCCTGCGACAAGATTACGCGTCACCTGCACCAGCCGAACCTCTATTTCTGGGTGAAATCCGACATTACGGCCAAGTTCAATGACGCCAAGAAGCGAGAACGCGCTTTTGACAAAGCACGGCGCTTTTACAACGGGAGACAAGTCATTGCCGTCTCCCAAGGGGTCAAAGAGAACCTCGCGAATGTAGTGGGTCTCCAAGCCGAGAGAATCATCCCCATCTACAACCCCTACGAGCGCGAGCCCTTCGTGGCAATGGCCGCCGAACCGGCTGACTTGCCGAAGGGCGAATACTTCCTGTGCGTGGCGGCGCTGGAGCCTCGCAAGCGTCATGACCGCTTGCTGCGCGCCTACGCCGAAAGCGGCGTCGAGACACCCTTGGTCATCATGGGCAAGGGCAAGCCGGAACACGAAACCGCCATTCGCCAGCAGATCGTTGACCTAGGGCTCGAGAATCGCGTCATCCTGGCCGGCTACCACCGCAACCCCTACCCCTGGATCGATCAAGCCAAGGCGTTGGTCCTGACATCCGATGCCGAGGGCTTGCCACGGGTACTCATCGAGGCTCTACTGCTCCATACGCCTGTGATCAGCACCGATTGCCCCAGCGGGCCGCGGGAGATACTGACAGGAACGCTTGCCGACTTCCTGGTGGCACCTGAAGACGAAAAAGGCCTGACCGATGCGTTCAAGCGCATGGACCAAGCCCCTGTCGTGATCGAAGAAGGCCACTACCGGCAGTTCCTCAAGGAAACGGTGCTGCCCCAATTCGAGGCGCTATAAATTTCGAAGCACAATATCAAACACTAGGCATTCTAAGTATAATCATCTCCAAGCGCGATTATTAGGACATGACGTGAAGCTGCTCCACATCCCTTTTAATGACCGACGGCGGCATTACCTGGTTTTCCATAATCGGGACCTGCCGGACGAGCTTGCGCTACTCAGTACCACGACCACCGAGGCTTTCGAGTCGATAGGCAGTAGCCGCTTCTTTCTTTCTACCGACCATCGCATCCTGGCCAAGGTGGTACCGGACAAGTTCAACCACCGCCAAACGCCGCTCAAATGGCTGCTGCAGGATTATATTGAAAGGCGATGGCTCGCCCAATCCGATGGCCGCATGGAGTATTTGAGCCTGCAGGTGCTGCGTCGCGCCGGCCTGAATACGCCTCGCTGCCATGGTTGGGGGTTATCGGTGAACCCCGCCAACAGAAATGCATCGCTATTGCTGATGGAGCATATCAATGACGCTCGGCCTGGCGGCGAAGTTTTCGATAACCTGGACGAAGCCGGAAGGCTCGCGTTCCTCACACGTTTATGTCAGGAGGTCGCTCTTCTCGCCCGCGCAGGTTATGTACATCGTGATCTTCACTATAACAATCTTCTCGTTAATAACGCAGGCAAAATCTATTGGATAGACGCTCATGTTCGCCGCCTGCCGACAAAACGCACCGACCAATGGTCGGCGCTTGCACGCTCACTGTCGGTGAGTAAATTAAGGGGTTCCATATATCACGAGCATGCAGAAATGCAGTTGCGAAGCCTCTGGCAGCGATAATGCAAAAATACTCAGAACATAGCAGAGTAGAACCGCTCCTTAGTATTCAATACTGATAGCACCTCAACTAGACACCAATGACAAGTAGCGATTCGCCACCGACTCCATATCGAAGCCATTCATACACTCATCATGAACAATAGGGGGTTTTTCGACCATTTTTCGTATTGCGCATGCGAAACCTTTTTCATCCCCAACTTCGATAAGGAAATGACGAAGTTCACCCACCAGAATTTCCGCAGGGCCTGAAGGACAATCAGTGCTAACGACAGGGGTACCGCATGCCAAGGCCTCCGCCAACACAAGCGAAAAGCCCTCATAATCGGAACTTAGTATCAAGCCCTTGGCCTTCTTCATGTAAGGGTATGGATTTTTCCGATGCCCCATTAATATGATGTCGCCTTCGAGGCCATTATTAGTTATCATCGTTTCGATCAGTTTACGCCCTTCTCCGTCACCGATAATGACCAGGGGCAGCCTAACGCCACTATCTCGATAGCCTTTTAATAAGCGATCAAACCGCTTGGCCCGCTGGTCCAAACGACCCACAAACAAGAGGTAATCATCAGGCACATCCGAGACTGGTTCTTCGGAGAGCTCCCGAATGGATGCAATATCTATCGGATTATGGATGTGTACGGCCTGATCTACTTGACAGCCAATAGTTCCAACCAAGCGCTCAACGATCCCCTTAGAAACCCCTACCACCTTCTTGTTGTTGTATAGCTTCCTGACCTTATTCTTTTTCACCCAGCGTCCAAATTTATTTTTATTACCCAGAAATTCCTCTACTGGATCCGAATGAAGGCAATACCAAGCTTTGTTCTGTAGGAAGCAACGACTGACGACTTGATGAGCGTGATGCAGGTGAGCCAGAACTAGATCGTATCCCTTCCCTTGATGTGACAGCAACCATTCATTCAGTCTTTGCGCATGGAGCCGATAACGATTCAGCTTCTGACATTTACCCACAGGTACGAATGGTAACTTATATAACGAAACGTGCTCGGGCAGAACGTGGGAAACGCGATTGCTTAGTACCAGCACGTCTATGTTGTTACCGAGCCTGGCCATTCCTTTTATCAGATCTCTGATGACTACGGGGGCTCCGCCGGAATCCAAATGATCAATAATAAATAGCACTTTGCAATTTTTCACCGCGACCTCAGTCTTGGTTATCACTCGCAGCCGGATCCAGCGGCCCCGGCTCGGTTTCCGGCTTGCACCCAAGTAGCGCTGCCGTAAGTCGCTCCAGCGCCGCCTGGCCGCTAACGCCGGCGGTGACTCGCTCCCACCACTCCCTATGCACGGCCTTGACGCTGACGGGCACCGTATTCAGCCCCACCCGCTGCGCCATGGCGAGGCGATGCAGACCGCGGTTGATCTTGAGTAACCGCCCCTCACGTGTGATGGCCACGCCCAACTCATCCTTGCCGAGCGAATCATCGAAGCCTCGCTTGGCCATATCGTCCATAAAGCTCAAGTAAATGTTGAGATAAGCCAGAATTCGCGCCTCACTATCCAGCCACACCCCCTTCTGATGCGACCGCCACGGCCTGCCCGCCTCCAGCCTTGCCTGCAGCGACCGAAACGCCTCGCTCTTGGTCAGGTCGCTCCGATGCATATCCAGATCACAGATGAAACGATATCGTGAACCATGACGCAGATCGCCGCGGCGCAGGTCCCAGCTCCCGCCCCAAATGAAGGTAATCGAGGAGGGGCGCTGCCGCTTGGCATAGCCGCGCCAATCCCGACATCGAATCAGCTCACGGGGGTCTACATGCAGGATCAACCCGCTCCCCAGCTCCCGCTCGACCGCTCGCCGCGGCAGGCCGAGCCGCTCCACCCGGGCGCCCCCAGGCAATTGATGCTTCCATAGCCCAAACGCCAGCCGCTCAATGGGGGCGCCCACGGTCGATTGGAAACCCTGACGCACCGCCCATTGCAGTCTCGTACGCTGTACCGGCCAGTACATCCGCGCATCCGTCAGTGGTGCAAATGCCGGGTCCCCGCCGGGCGGGTGAGGTAACGTTCTTCTCATGATTCGCCTTGCCGAGCCGATGCCAGGAATCGATTGGCCACGCCCTCAGGCCTGAAATCATCCAGCCAGGCCTCCTTGATCGACGGCTTCTCGCCCTGAATGGCTACGTGTATGCCTGTCGCCAAACTGTTCTCGTCATGGGGGACGATACTCGTCTCGAGTTCCCCCTTCAGCACCGAGCGAATGCCTCCCGGGCAATCCACGCTGAGAACCGGCGTGCCGCAGGCCAGCGCCTCGAACAGCACGATTCCCATACCCTCGAAGCGCGAGCTCAGCACGAACAGGCGCGCATGATGCATCCAGGGATACGGATTGTCGCGCTGCCCCGCGAACATGACGCGCTCGGCGATACCCAGCTCCTTCGCCAAGACCTCGAGCCGGCTTCGCTCCTGGCCGTCCCCCACCAGCACCAGGGGCAGCGTGACGCCCGACCGGGCATAGGCTCTCAGCAACAGCGCCTGATCCTTGGCCGGCACCAGCCGGGCCACATTGACGATATAGGGTCCTTCGGGAAGATCCGGCTCGGGCTGCTGCATCTGCCGCCGGATACTTCCCACCGGGCAGGGGTTATAAACCACCCGCAGGGAAACCGGTTTGAAACGCCACACGCCCATGGCCCGGCGCACGCTATCAGCGACTCCATCGGAGACGGTCACCAAGTGGCGGCCCTGGTACAAGCAGCGAGCAAAGAGACGTCGGCGCCAACTATCCTCCCGCACGTGCAGGATGTTTTCGAGCACATAGCAGGCTTTCCCATCACGGAACGTCCAGACCAGCTCGAATGTCCCTATCCCGCGAAAGACGATGCAATCCACTTTCCCATAGCGACGTTCGAAGGCCCTGAGCCACACCCGGAACACCACGCCCCCCATGATGCCCGAGCCCAGGAACAACGAGCGCTTCACAAAGGGATTCAGGAACAGCCGAGCCATCAGCTCGAGCAGCAGCCCCACCCCGGTGGCCCGAGTCCACCAACGCAGCGCAAGATGATGCTGACTCACCTGCTCGTGTTCCGGCGCCAGCGGCTTCTTCACACGCCGGAAACTGAGCAGATGGCTCTCGTGCCCGGCCTGGGCAAACGCATCCGCCAGGTTCACGGCCACGCGCTCCATACCGCCCATCTTCAGCGAACGAACCACCACCAGGGTACGCATCAGGAGATTGCCTTACGTTGCAAAGAAGGAAAGACACGTCGCCCCGTGGCGACCTGCCAACGCCAGATATGCGTTACCAGCCCACCGGCGATCAAATTCTGGACATAAGCCCCGGTCCAGAAGCTGCCATAGGATTCGAACTGACTGACGATCGCATAAAAGACGAAGAACCCGGCCCCGAACAGCGCCATGTCGCCGGGCATCACATCTGCACGCCACGCCCGCCAGGTACCGAGGCCGATCCAGGCTATCAGCGCGAGCACCACGGACAAGCCCAGCAGGCCATAGCTCACCAGAATCTCGAGAAGCGTGTTATGCAGGTGCCCGTAAAGCTCCTTGGTCTTGTCCGGCAGCCAGTCCGTGTGCTCGATGACAAGGCTTCGGCCCTCTTCGCCCCAGCCGACCAGCGGACGTTCGGCAATCCACTCTACCGCGGCGCGCCAGGTCAGCAACCGGTTACCGATGCTGCTGTAGGGAATCGACTTCCAGTCGCCTTCCATCGCCTGAGCGATAATGTGCTCCTCATTGGTCAGCCGCTTGGTCACCGGCTCATGCAAGGCAATTGCCCCGGCCAGTATGACCAACGCCATGATGGCGAGGCCCCACCAGGAGCGATGCGAGGATTTACGACTCCCCCACCACACCAAGGCCGGCAATAGCACCATTACCACCAGCACCGCGAGCCACACGGCCCGGGTCTGGGTGATCACGATCCCCGCCAGACATACCAGCAGGGCCAGCGACCACAGCAGGCGCCGCCCCCATACTAGAGCACCATCCCCACGCCAGCAGCGACCGGCAAAGCACACCAATCCGATCAGGCCGGTGCCGAACAGCATGGCGTCATGCTGGGAGTTCCTTATAGGGAACTCGGCCCGAACCCCTTGCAGACCCAATTGCCATTGCAAAAGGCTCCCTTCGAGCAAGAAGACGGCCCCCAGCAGGCCTGCCAGACCCAAACTCCAGACCAGCAGGGTGGCGCGCGTACTTCCCCACAGCCACCAGGCCAGGCCAATGAACAGAAACCACTTGGCAAGCCGATCGAGCCTGGGATTGTCCGGCACCCACTCAGGATGATTGAGGTAACCGGCACTCCAGGAAATCAGTTGCACCACCACGACGGCCAACAGCAGCCATAGCGGACCGCTGCCACGGATGCCCCGCCCCCAGCGCAGGACGGCAAAGAGCCCCGTCAGGGCCATGAGGGTACCGGCCTGCTCAGCGAGACCGTGCTCGATCAGGCGCAACCCGGCGTAGAGCAGCACGCACAGCAGACCCAACCAGCACAACCAAAGGGGAGAACGCCAGGCGGGATCGGGTTCGCCCGGCTCAAGTAGGGATAGGGGGTGCCTCACTGCTGCGCCACTCTTTGCATCATTAGGGAAGCGGGCATGGTAGCAGATTCCGCTCCGCTAAAACGACGTTGCCGCGCAGAGGCGCGGCAACGAAGGCGACTACGGCACATACCGAATTCAGCGTGCGCCGAATCCCGTGAACAAGATACGAACGGTTTTCAATATGATCAATACATCCAGCCACAAAGAGAAGTGCTTGATGTAATAGAAATCGTACTGCAGCTTCTTGACCATGCCTTTTACCTGGGCAGCATAGCCCTGTTCGACCTGCGCCCAACCGGTGATGCCCGGCCGTACAACATGGCGATAGCTGAAGAAAGGCACGTCGACTTCATACCATTCCGAAAGGGCTACCGATTCAGGCCGCGGGCCAATGAAGCTCATCTCGCTCTTGAGGATATTGAAAATCTGGGGCAGCTCATCGAGGCGGTACTTGCGGATCACACGACCCACTCGCGTAATACGGGGGTCGTCCTCTGAGATGGTGAAATCCTCACCGCTCATGTCGTGGTACATACTGCGGAACTTGTACATCAGGAATGGTCGAGCGCGGTAGCCCATGCGCGGCTGCAGAAAGAACACCGGGCCCTTACTATCCAGCTTGATGGCGGCGGCAATGATGAGCATGACCGGCAGCAGAATGGGCAAGAGCAGCAGAGCGCCGATATAGTCGATCACTCGCTTGAAGCCGACATAAAAGAGAGACGGCAGCAGGCTACCGAACTCGTTCTCCGACAAGTGATCGATCTTGACCCGGCCGGAAATTGATTCGGCCACCTGCCGCACGTGATAGACGGGAATATGGCTGAGTGTGCAGCGGGCCAGAAACATCTCCCATTCAGCCGGCAAATCCTGGGCACGCAGGTCCGCCACTACGCCATCCACTCTCATCTTTTCCAGGTCGGGCCGCTCGAGCAGACGAATATCGGCGCGGCGCGTCCCTATCAATTGACGCACCTCCCCGAACGGCACCAGTGCCAGCTTGGGCTTGCGGAAGCGTCGACTGATGAAATACCCGAGATAGAACCAGGCGAGGCTGACCAGGTAACCGCCGAACAGCACCTGGCGCGTATAGCCCTCACGGGTGAACAGCAGTAGCGCCACCGCGATGAGGAAAGCGAAGGTCACCGTCGGCATGATATTGGCGGCGAGCTGCGCGCCGGGAAAGCGCGACATACGGCGCAGCGTCAGCGCCGTGGCCATGAAGGCCAGGCCGATGGCGATCAAGGTGTTGCTGCGCACATCCGGCAGATAGTGCCAAAAGCCCCACCCCCAACGCTCCAGGCTCGGCAGCATGATCACCAGCGGCAATCCCATCAGGACATGGATGCCCAACCCCAGCAATAACATTTCATACCACCGGGAATGGCGGCGCTCGTACTTACGCTTCATTCGTCACCAGAGCCAAAACTTGATCTGCCATGTCCGCCATGATCTTGTCACGCCGCCATTTCGCTACGAATGCCGGTCGCGGGCGGCAGTGTAACTCAAGTCGATCCAAGGCAGCGACAGCCGCTTCGACATTGCCCGGTGCGAACACCGCTGCGTTTTCTATCTCCTCCTTGACGAATTGAGCGGGAAAGCCAGCCAATCCAGCCCAGATGGGCCGGCCCGTCGTGGCATACTCGAACAGCTTGGAGGGAAGAACACTCTCCAGCGAAGGCAAGGTGTTCAAATGCAGGAAAAGCACATCGGCAGCGTAATAAGCCTCGAGCAGCGCCTCGCGTGGCACGGGATCTCGCACCTGCACGTTCTCAATGCCTCGTTCCGACAGTGCGCGGCATAAAGCTTCCCGCCCCGCCCCCGCACCAATAACGGTAAAAGCAACCCGCGTACTCAAACGCTCCGCCAGGTTCGGCAGGATGAGCTCCATTCCCTGGCCGGCCCCCAGGTTGCCAGCATAGAGTACATGCAGGGGTTGGCTTTCATCGGCATGAATTTTCTGATCAAAGAAACCAGATTCCGCCGCCTCGACAAAAGGGTGGTCGATACCGTTGGTGTGCCAAGCAAAGCGTTGACGGGGATAGCGTGGCCGGAAATAGGGCTCGAACCCTCGCGATACCAGGTTGATTCTGTCAGCTCGACCCAGTGCCCAACGCTCAAGTATGCCAAAAAATGGTGCCACAAGCCTGCCGGTGCCCCCGGGCAACACGAAGGGCAGGTTCTCGACGAAGTTGTCGCGTATGTCCTGATAGAGCCGCGCGTTCTTCCTGCGCGCAACCCAAGCGCCGAGTACCGCCGTCATCAGGCGGGACGAGGTCGAGACGACCAGATCGTAAGGCTCCTCACGAACCCGCTTGCGTACCTGATACGCAAACGAAGCGAAGGCTCGCACCTGCGAGGCCATACCCCGCCCACCGCCAGGAACCGGCAGCCGGGTGATGCGCACCTTACCGCCTGGCAGAGCCTCCTCCTCGCTGAGCAAATTCTCTTCATGCCTGTGGCGGTTGGGCATCGTGGTGATCACATGCAGCTCGCTGCCTTGTGGCAGGCGACGCTCCAGCGCAGTTACCAGCGCTTCAGCACGAAAAGCGCCGGCGCTGATATCCGGCGGGTAATAAAAACCCAGCAACAGGATACGCATTCGACTCACTGCGGCGAGATACCGGCCTTGGAGGGTGACAGAACCCGCTCGTAGAGTTCCACCAAGGCCTGCTCCTGGGTCTCCCAGTTGAGCGACAGGGCCGCCTGTTCCGCCCGGGTGCGATAATGGGCCCGTAGCTCAACGTCATCTACCAGGCGCTGTATCGCCTCTACCAAGGCCGCCGTGTCGCCCGGCGGCACCAGCAAACCGAGATCATGACGACGAACCACCTTGCCAATCTCGGGGAGTTGGCTGGCCACGACCGGCAGCCCTGCGATTACGTACTCGAACAGCTTGTTGGAATCGGTGGTGAAGTGGTTCAGGCAGGTGTTCTCGATGGGCTGCACGCCGATATCCGCCGAAGCGGTATAGGACGGCAACTCAGATAGTGGCACGGTGGGAATGAAGCGCACGCGTTCGCCCAGTTCCAGCTTGGCGGCCAGCTCATGCAACTCAGCGGCCTGGCGCCCACCACCGATGAAGACGAAATAGGCATTCGGCACGCTGGCGGCAGCCTCCACCAACCGAGGAAGCCCTCTGCCCGGCTGCAACCCACCCTGGTAGAGCACGATGGGCCACGACTCGGTGAGCCCCAATTCCTCACGGATTCGGTTGCCCCCCCCCACCTTGACCAATCGTGGCCGGTTCTGCAGCACTAGAGGGCGAGGTATGCCATAGGCGCGAGCGAAAAACTTGGCGCGTGCCTCGGTGGTGGTGATGGTACCTGCAGCCTTGGGCATTAGCTTCTTTTCCAGCCACCCCACCAAACCACGAAACGCCTTGTACCCCTCTCGGTCGGTACTGATCTCGTGGGCATCGTAGACTAGAGGCACACGGGCAATTTTTGCTGCTAACCAAGCCGTAGGTAGCACATTCACGTCATGGGCATGAATTACATAAGGCCGCGAACGCACGAGCTGGTTAACGAGCGCCGCATGAGTCCATAACCTAGCCACTAGCTTAAACAGCTGCCGAACGAGCGTTTCTGGTGGCGGAGATACCGCATTGCGAGGCTGCGATTCAGCTGAGCCCTCCCCTTCGTTGGCATTGCGCTTGCGAAGTTTCCACATCGGACTTCGCGCCACTCGCGATATTCGTACACCAGATACCAATGTTTCCCTTTCCTGAGTCACTCCCGGCGTATGTAGTGCATGCACCACAACCTGATGACCGTTCGCCTGGAGCGTCTGTGCTTCCTTCAGAACTCGTGCGTCGTTAAGAAATTCGTTCCAAACAATCATGGAAACGGTTGCCAAATCATTCTCCTTGTATTCGTCAGGCCGAAGCCTTGGACGCCTCAGGTGTCGCCTCCAGGCATTGCAGTATCCTTGGAATCAATCTCAAAGCTCCGATAAAATCCTGTCGGATATACAATTTTTCCAGAGCATACATCAAGGCAGCTATACTGACATCTTCAACATGGACATCACACAATGCTTGACGCTTTTCTATCGCCTCTTTCAAAGAGTTGGACAAACGTACAAGGTCCTCTGGCTGCGTTGGCCAACCAGCCCCCACAGGCTCCAAGGTCCAACGTCCCCAATGAGCCACAAGAATCTCGCCCTGATCCGTCCTGTGAAAGGCGTCTGGCCCTGACTCAGGATTGACAATGTTCAATGGTAGATCACTCAGCCGCTTGTTGATAACAGGTTGTTTATTTCTCAAACCCTCCACATAGCTAACATATTCGCTATCGAGTATTTCAGCCACAGTACATAAACGATCTAACATACGACTATCGATGCGCTGCCAAATAGGTGGTCGAGAACGCTTGAATTGAGAAACCAGCTTCTCATCAGGCTCGACGACTAGAAGATCTCTTAACATTTGTCGCCTGGCTGCCTTTAGACGTTTCTGAGAAATTTTATTTGCCGGCAACCATTCAAATATATGGCAGTGAAACCCTCCAACTTGATCAATATCTATAAGCGGGAATGCTGGCAATACTGTACTCCCCAAAAGCAGAGTGGCCTCATGCTTAGCTAGCGAGCTCCGGTTAGTATTGAACAACTTCACCAGATACTCAGCATTTTTTAAGCCTTCATCATCAAAGCCCATTACGCGAAATGTGGCCACATCCTGCCCGCCTAGCTGCCACCATCGAATGTTTAAATTAGCAATCGGCCGCGGAGCTATTTTTCTAATGAGTTGTATCATCCACTCATCGCGTTGAGGAGGCTTTAAAAAAGACCAAAAATTTGTTTCATGCTTTTTTGACTCATTGACCAAAACATGCCCGTGAAAAAATAGCGCATTGAGTTTGAACCGTTGAGAATACAACCCCTTCAAATCACTGACCAAACCTGTTATCCGCGAGAAGCCTTGGCGCATCAATATCAAGGAAATGATTGCAATCAAAAGTCCTGGAGGGTCGCCGAGTAGGAAATGCGACACCATGAAACCAAAAATTAACAAAAACCCGATACTGGTTGCGGTGCTCACTACGTGCCCCGGAGCTTCATTTAGTGCTGCCGCCAGCTTTCCTTGCTTTGAAAATGCAATAGCGAAAAAAACAAAAGCTGCTGATATATATACTGCCAATGCCATTAATAATTCAGGATATAGCCATGCCATGACAAAAGCTACCAAGAACAAAAACACACTACCGGCCAGGCTGCGCGCATATCGTTGATAGCCCCGGCTGGCAATCTCCTCTTGATTTTCAAAAAGAGCGATTTTTTTGCTTCGCTCCAAAAGCAAATCTGCACCACGTTTTGAAAGAAATGAGATAACTTTTTCAGCCATAATAAACAGGATATAAAACCCGACAGCTGACAAGCTAAGGGTTAAAACTAAAAACTCACGATTCACACTAGAAAATGCCGCAGGAAAATAGCGAGGAATACCAGTTGATCCAAGCAGCATAAGTATCTTCAGAGGTAACAGGAAGGCTAGCAGTACCGACAACTGCGATACCAATGTAGCTAAAACTATTGCAAGTGTAGCCCCCGGCACGACCCGAAAAAATTTATTGCCAATAGAAAATGACCACCGCATGGTAGCCAATATTTGCTTAAGCAATGTCCGCCTCCAGCCAAACTTCTCTTATGTAAAAGGTCCGTTACCCCATCGATAATAGCACTTAATTCATGTGATAAATTTATCCAAAACCTTCATAGTTTTGTTAACATCATAGCTTTCTTTTAATTTTTCCTTAAAAAACATATCACCCGACTTTCTTTCCTTTAAGATATTGTTTGCCAGTTCTTTAGCCGAATCAGAGCAGGGGAGCCATGGAAAGATTTCGGTTGCCCCTTCACGATCCCAGAGCAGAGGATAAGCGCCAGAAGCAATTCCTTCTGCCAGAGCCATATGGAAGCTTTCTAGGTCGCTTACCGAGAGGATTATACCAATTTTTCTTAGCCATGCAGCAACATCACTACCAAATGGATCGAATACAACAGCATCTCTCAGGCTTTCTTCTTCTTTGATCCGTTTAAAGCAAGCCTCATAAAATTCCCTTTCTTCTGGTTTTCTCCATATCCAGGGGTACTCCCAAGGAAAGCGGCCTTTAACAAACAATGTGTAACGCTTATCGTGCTTCCGAAGTTCAGACAAAATATCCAAAGCACGATCGAGTCTTTTTAATTTAGGAACGAAGCCAATCAAGCCAATGTTAAATTCAGACCCTCTAAACTTCTCACGGTCGTAAAGTTCCACATCGACAAAATTTGGTAGCAAATGTAACTTGTTTTCTTCCCAGTCAAACTTCTCCTTTGCTTGCCGAAGAAGGTGAGGCCCTACAAAGAACACACTATGAACAGCATCCATGCGCACTTTAGGCGCAAACTCCATGAGAATTTCAATTCGATGGAATCGAATGAACAGCTTCGTCTTATTTGGGTCGATATTCTCGGAATACCACACAGCATTACCAGCACACCATTCACAGAAAACAATATCCGCCCATTCTGCCAATTTTTTGCTTTGCGAAGGATTGTTTTCACGAAGGCTCTTCCATAAATCCACTTCAAGTACCACATCGCTTCTTGATTCTAAGTACTCAATTAGCTCCCTTGCAAACTTCAAATCATGCCCAGCCAAAACAACCTTTAGCGGACTCTCCCTGGTAGTAGTTAATGGTTTCCGATTAACTTTTTTAAACAAAACATTAAAATCATTCTGCAGTGAACTAAAGCTAAATCTTTCCGCTATTTTTCGACATAATTTTCCTGCAGCTGTTATTTCATCGAAACGTTCAGGAAGTGATTTTACAAGGACCTTTAGCTCTTCCTCATTAGAGGCAAAGAAGGGATAATTACTACCGAGTAATGCTTGATGGGCCGGTGTTGGATTTGTAATTACAGCCAAACCAGCAGCGCCATATTCCAAGAGCTTGGTTGATAACTCAAGGCTGCTATTCATTATAGGCTGTCGCCATGCGTAACCCAACCGAGCAGTACGCAGTTGCTCGAACACTTGGATAGGGCTAATTGCTCCCAGCCATTTTATGTTGTGATATTTTGTTAGCTTCTCTTCCAATCTTGGCTTAAATTTTTTATCCTCCGGAACGCGATGAAATTTATCGCCAGCAACCACTACAGGTATATCTACTGAGCGGGTTATATCGACAAGAGTTTCAACAGCCCACGCCGGAGCAAATTTACCAGAATAAAAAATCTTAAAATCTCGATTGCACTGAGTCTCGGCAAATGCTTCATCAGGAACCATAGGAGGTAGCAGCACCAGCTTATGGTGACCCTCACTTATAATATTGCTTAAAAAATTGCGCATTTCTTCCGTTTGGCAAAGCACGTATCGAGATGCTCTGGTGATCTCGTTCAGGCTGGCCAAGTTTTCTTGACTTACATTTATATAGGACTGGGGAATATCCGTTAAGTAGGACCAGACTCTTCCTATAAGCACTGAACTCTGGGAGGCGCATAAACATAGCTCCGCCCCCCTGAGTATTACTGCTTTATATTTTTTCTTCCTATCTTCTTTCTCAATTTTATTTATCGCTGCTTTTTGTGTTAAGGTCTTTTGATCACTCAGTTCCTCTTCCCCTGGCTCATGAATGACTAAATTGCTAATTTCAGATAGTTCATCTATAATCTGCCCCCGCTCAATAACCGCTTTCAGGAAGAGATCCACTTCTGCATTCGGCACAGCTGCACAAAGTTTTGCTATGTTCCGAAGCCATATAGCCGAACCATCCATAATATTGGCATTAACATCACCATACAGGGCAATACGCAGCGAATTAGGTATTGTAGACATGTGGCAACCGTTCAGAGATAAACAAAAAAAGCACTTGCGGCATCAAGTAGTTAAGAGCATATTACGTATCGATTCAAATTGACTATTATTTCCTTTGTTGCTAGGTAATATTTCTATACGATGCTCGCAGCCCCCACAAAGCTCTTTGAATCTTTGTTTGTCTTTCTCACTTGTTACAAGGATTTTATCTAAAAAAGGAAAAATGTCTAAAGCGAGGCTGCCGTCTCCTGACTCAGAAGTGTGCCAAAGAGTAGTAGGTATTGCATTTTCTCGACAAAAACTTAATAGTTCGATTAAATGATAAGGATAGCCATACGCCCCGCCTTCGAGGCATGAAGCCCAACTTCCACCTCCAGTGTCCATGAAGCTAGTCTCAATTAAAATTTTAGATGGTGCTTCTTTCTTAAATAAGGATAACCAAGTGTTTGGATGTAGCTGGATAATTTCATCTGCAGCGAATTGTGACGAAAACCAAGAACTGCCAATGATACCCACCCAGTCTTTTCCTGGCTCAATACCAGTCAGGTAGGCTGCCAACTTCTCTTCATCCGAATCGGCAGTGCGCTTTACAAGTTCATATAAACTTTTTTTTTCTTTATTGACATGCTCGATTTTTGAAATGTTTCTTTTTCTGTTCCTCTGCGTTTTTATTTTCTTGACAAGACCTACTGATATAAAGCGTGTGACTGTATATGGAAGGAGCAGTAATTTTTTAGGTGATCGAGCGGCTTCGACAAATAAATTACCGAATTGATAACTAGCTGTAGCTTTAATGGACCGACTTCGATCTCGATGATAAGTGAGCTCTGCCTCGGTATTAGTTAGTAAAGCCTGGAGATCTTTGCTTTTATTTGCTTCTGCTGTAAGTCTCGCGAGCTCCGCCTCCATCCTGTTCTGCTCTTCCGCTAGCTTCTTCCGTTCCGTAGCTAGCGTGTCTCGCTCTAAGTTGGCTCTGATTAATTCCGCCTTAACAAGTAAAATTTCTTCCCTTAGCTGTTTACGTATATTCCTCTCAATCAAACCTTCACTTGCTGCTCTCTCTAAATACCCTGTGCCAACTGAATCAGATCTTGATACCTCGATACAATAATCCTGACTTAACGAGTGAAACGGCACTACTCTTTCGATGAAATGGCCGGGAACCGATGAGTTTAAAATAATTTCATTCGATCTATTGAACAAATCTTTTGAGCATAAAAGATAAACCTTCTTCCTCCTACCTGACAAAAATTTTTTTATCTCTAAAAAATTTGGCCATCTTCCATGAGGTATAGATAGAATATAGATCGCATTCGCTGGTTCATTTTCTTTTGTTATCTCATCCCAGTGCAGCTCATTTAAATTATCGTATAGCTCCAAGTGAGCATTTGACAGCCGGGCCTGGTCTTCAACGAAATAAATAAATTTTATTTCGCCATACGCCACTGTTAAGCGTGAAAGCAAATCTTCTAAAATCATTTTAGACCCTCTGAAAGAGCAAGAACTCATTCGGGTTCCCAGCGAATCTATAGGGAATTTTTTCTATAAGTTTAAAACCAACTCTATGAAGGGGAGCGAGGTATTCATTCATTGAGCGGTGTACTATATAGTCTCCGAGAATATACCGATGCTCTTGAGGATCGTCAGCGACTATGAGAATACCATTAGCCGTTACTAATGAGGCTAAATTTAATAATGACTTTTCCCATTCTTCATCATCTAGAATATGAAACAAAACATCCATGCATAGAACAACATCAAAAAGTGAATCGAAAGAAAAATCTCTTAAAGTGCTAACAAAGAATTCGCCCTTCCGATGTTCCTTACAGACGCGAACTGCTGTTTCCGAACTATCTATACCGATCACATTGTGACCAAGGTTAACGAGTTGATCCGTTAGCCACCCCTTTCCACATCCGGCATCTAATATATCAACCTGTTCACTGCCTGCATAACTATCTAGCAAACCAAGGATAAGACCCAATCTATGTAAATAAAAAGCCTTATTGCGACGAATCGTTAATGCACGATCCCCACCTGAAGCCCATTCGTCGACATGTTTATGTCGCTCATCCCAGAAGTCAATTGGATTTTTTAGCATTGCCAACTCGTATCGATGAAAGTATGTTAGACAGTACTTTTATTTAACTCAAAGTTTGCATGGTGACAATTATTAATATTTGTTTGAATTAATACTAAGCGCGCTGAAGCTAGAGAATTATTACACTTCGTCGTCAGCAGATAACTCGAGTCATGTACAGATAGCTCCTTGATATGATAAGTTGCTTTCATCTTCTCCCCCGATCACCACTCATGCTGTAGAGTTAATCAGTGTAGTCGGAACCGATCAAGTCAAACCATATTAAAGAAATGGTTTTGACGGAAATCGAGCATTCCTACTGAGAAGTGATTCGCCGAAAGGCCAGCCCAGCGACGGAGACAAAGAAACTGCCACTCAATCCGCCAAAGTCTATTGGCAACTAAATCTTATTGTAGTTTTCGGCGCGATGCTCGAATTGTTGAGTAATGCTCGATGCCCCATCCAGAATTCGGAGCCAGCCACTTAGCTTTTCTCTTAACGATGACATATTATTTAATTATTTATTGCTCTGAGCTTTGCTTAAACTTACAAAATCACCACCATCATTTATTATATAATCTAAGATCATTGAAAATGTTTTTATCCCCGAGAGATTCCATCTTCTTGGATGAATCTGTATTACACAAGGATTTCCGTTCTGTACCGCAGTTGCATACCTTTTTTTAAATCTACTCATTACTGGATTCACATAAAATTCATCCTCTTCGTAAAATTTACTGGTTTCAAAGGTTAGCAAATTATCGAGCTTTATAGCATTAACACTCTTTGTATATTCCGCCCCGAAAAAATATTTATACCCTAACTCACAGCAGGCGTTTACCGTATTCTCATCATAATCATTAAATGGCGCGCCAAACGCAAGTGGCTCATATCCGAATATCTCTTTTATTGCATTATGACACTTAGCAATCTGGGTCAACTGCCTGCTTAGATCCTGGCCTAAAAACTCACCACGTTCATGCTCATATCCATGATTCCAAATTTCTACTTTCCTTGGAAGCGACTTCATTTTCAAATCTTGGTTAACTTTAAAGTTAACTAGACTTAGATGGCCTATTACTCCAATGGAAGCATAAATGTCTTTATCTTCAAGCATTGAAAACAATTCGCACCAGATTGTTTCCTTTTCGCCATAAACATAGTCATCAATTTTAATAACGAATTTCAATTTGAGTGCTCCATCCAAGCTTCAGGCAGTCTACCGAACCTTTTTTTAATATAATCATAAACATCCTGAAAAGCTTCCAACAAAACAAGTTCGGCCTCCTTTGGCATGTTCACTTTTTCAGTAGCTAAAACAGGATTATGTGCCTCAGGAAAATAACTGGAATTATAGCTTATATTAAGAAATTCGCAAATCTCTTCTAGGTAATCCCAGCAATTATCGCCTTGAAATATTTCTTCAAAAAAAGAGTAATTGATCTGATTGTTTGGAAAAAATTTTTCATAGTTTTCAATGGTTCTATCATACCGTCCACAATTATAATAATGTTTATCGCGTATAAATTTCCTTAAAAAATCTTCTGACTTAAGTAACGAGTAATCCTGCCTGTTGCGTATTGCTATATGTCTTGCCATAGACCATGCCCGCTGCACAGGATCTCTCATGATAAATATTAATTTAGCGTCTGGATAGTAGTTATAAAGCTTTTCAACTTTTTCAACAGACATCGCTGAGTAGCTTGGAGTAACTTCACCCTTAGCACGGTAGAGCTTGCTATCTACTGGGGTAATTACTTTATCATAAAACTCCCTCCCTTCATATTTTTCAGCTTGTGTAATAGCATATTTAAGCCAGTCAGTTAGTTCTTCAAGATAGGGAGCGCGTGAATCTTTTTCCTTAATAGCTCTCTGTAGCTTCTTTGCATTCCTTTTATATCTTTCACGCAGCCATTGTTTAGCATTGTTCTCATTATCAATATTATCAAAATAGCGAATTTCTTTAAGTGGCGGAACCCAAATCTCTGGATGGTTATAGAGTTGCCAGTGTAACCAAGAAGAACCTGATTTTTGAGCTCCTATTCCAAGAAAAAAAATTGGTGTGGGGCGCCTAATCTTTTCTAGTAATCGCTTCATACATACTCCTCCTATTTATAAAATCACCCAGAAGGCAGTTCTTCCTCATAGCCAAAAAAATGAAAGTCATTCTTATATCGATCCACCACTTTAGACATTAACGCATCTGTGTAATATTCTCTTAACTTATTTGTTGCTCCTGTGCTCATAGGTGATTCGTTAATATCTTCAAATGCTTTCGGTCTCTCATGCTCCTCGTATAAAAGATCCAGCATTAATTTTACGTCTTTTTTTAGCGTCTCCTGCTTACCAATAAAGTTGAAATTGAAGTAAGAACACAAGGCCTCATCGTACTGAACTCGCCAGTGACTCTCCATATCAAAACTATTTTGCGAGCAAATGACAGTTATAAACTCTTCAAAACTTAAATTTGAGATATCAGATCTCTTCATGTATCTGGCCAGCCATTTAGCTGATCTCGAATTTTTTTGCCCGACAATTCGATGCAAGTAGCATGATAGCAGTCTTGAATATGGATTTCGCACAAAAGTGACTTTTTTTACTTTATGTGAATTTATTGTGCTATTGAAAATTTCCTCACTAAGCTGATAAGGAGATAAGTGTGGGGAAACTTGCTTATCGTTAACGTTTAAAACTTTCTTCCAAGGCGCACGCTCCAACTCTGCTTGTTGCAAGTAATATTTAATCGTGCTGCTTGCCGTCTTGCTAACTTGAAAATAAATATAGCTTTTGCCGAGGGAAATGTGTGTATTAAGCTCTACATCTTCCCAAGGTTTTATTTTTACCAAATCATCCATTGTGATCTTTTTTCTAAAACTTAACATATTTGATCCCATTAGAGCTTAGCTTTGAGAGATACTCGTTACTCTACTATTGTCGTCGGGTACATGCAGTTCTAATTCCATATCATCTATGGAAAGGAAATACAATTTATTATCGCTAACATAGCGTTCAGCTTTGCTCTCTTTAATGCAATATTCAACAGGGCTAACCACTGCAACTGATGAAATTTTTTCCCCAGGAGGCAACTCGTAAATAAGTTGGTAATCACCGCGACACCAAGCAGGTTTTCTAAGCCCAAATTTACCTCTCCTTTTTTCATCTCCGAATATACTAATTTTTGATCCACCTATATGAGTGGATGCATTTTTTTCTCTTGTATTAATTTTTACTTCTACTTCTTCAGGGAGAATGAAATTTAGATATGGCACAGTACTTACTTGGGCATTATCAGCTCTCGTCACTATTATAATAGCTGCCTTCTTGGGAAGAAAGAAAAACTCACGGTGGTAGTTATTTATCTGAGACACATCATTCAGTGTTATGTAGTTATTGTTGAGATATATGCTTGAATAAATAACCTTTCCCTCAAGAATTCTGCTTTTAAATATCGGGCTTTGCTTCCGATTTTCTAGCTTATCTTTATTGAAGCTACCAAAACAACTGTACACATCGTCAGGAAATTCTAAAGCGATGTTTTTCAACCCTAGCGAACTATGGTAGCTTAACCCCCGCCCCCTAGCTTCTTTGATAACTTCTTGGCCTTTACAGATAAAGTTAAATGCACCCACATCATGATCTTTATTATGCGTTAAGTGTACCTGCGTCCCCAATATGCATAGCCTTGTATCGTACTTAGGAGAATTACATGCCTTAGATGCAACCAAGGTTAAACCAAACTTATCATAGAATCGATAAATGGTATCATTATGCGTATTCGCAGTTTCGTTTGTTATCGGCAGGCACTTGCTTGGCATTTCTAAAGGCTCGCTGGTAAGTCGCTCGCGATCGAGTTTTTTTCCTTTATCGCCATTCGCTATTAAAAGTTCCTTAAGAGGTGATGAGCTGGGAATTAATGAGCCAAAGGCGTTTAAAAAATACACTACTGACTTTTTCCAAGGCAACACATCACAATCACCCCACGTTGTGTAAGGTGATTGCCGATTTGGTGCCCCTGACAACCAAAAAAAGAGGGCTAGTTCTTCAAATGTTCGATTCTTTTCTTTAATATAAGAAATATTCCTCTTCCTTATATTAATATATTCGTACAAGAAGTATGCTAGTGCTTCCTGCAGGGAGAATTGAGCGTAACGAATCCCTTCCCTATATACTCCTCCTTCAAATGAACTTTCAACAAGCAGCCAAAAATTTTTTTCTATTATGTCGACCTTTATTTTTTGCTCTTCCTGGCTTCTATTTAGCTCACGAGCACCAACTAATGCCGATGCCAAAATAACTATGCCGTGATTTGTGCTTCTACGTAGCCAATGTGCTACAGAAGGAAAATGTTCTTGTTTGTATATACCATCTTCTGGAGGGGAGAGCCATGACCATCCTTTTTCCAGGCCAGCCTTGACTTCTTCTGCCGAAGCAATTTTGCTTGAAGTGTCATACCTCAAGCCCAAGCATAAGCCATAGGAACCAAGCACAAATCCATTAGCCCAGTTTCCTCTTTCCCACATTCCCCCACTAGGGCTCGTACTTGCAGAAGGTCTCCAATAAGGCCATGCGGATAATGAAGAAATAATTAGCTCAAGCAGATCCTCTACGTTTACATTTTTGCTTAAGCGCGTATTACTTATAATGTTCAAATCTTGATTAACACGAGCTTCTAATAAATAATGCCATAACCGCCTAGATCTTTCTTCCCATTCCCTGACCCAAAAAGGGGATGATGGCATTTCTTTAAGTAAATTATTTGGATCTGCTTCATCGAACAAGCTGAACCTATCACCCCAAGCTTGAAACTGGATAAATCCAATCAGCCCGCTCACAACAGCAAGTTTCACTTCCGCTTCCTGCAGTGGAATTCTTATAAAATCCGACAAGCCTGTGGCCCATGCTTGTGCATATCCTTTTGACGGATATTTGACAACTGAGATAGAGAAGCAACCCTTGTGCACTTGCGTTTCTATCAATTCGTTTTGGAATGTAAGTGCAATCTTTCGACCATTGCTCTCAACGTTTATCATGCTCCCAAATACTTCAACGCTAAATTTACTTTTGTTTTTTACATCTATAAAGACATCAACTCTGGCCCCGCCATAGCTCATTAATTTAATTTTATATTTTTTTTCTTTCCCTGCAGGTAAAGCTTCGATAGGAACATGAGGAAACCCGCTTGGGGGCATAAAAATAGTATTTAAGAAGGCAGGACTATGTGGTTTCGTATCTGTACGAAAAGCCTTTATCTCTGAACCTTTGGCGGAGCAGGGAGTTAGCAACGCTCTTTTCTTTTTCCCTTTGATTTTATTTGCTAACTTGAGTAAGTATCTATTCACTCTTATTCCCATTGTCGAGCTGTGGAATTTTAAAACTTAAGCCGTCCAAACCCCTCGCGTATCAACAATGTACTTTTTGGAATAAAATGCCAAATCAACTTTAAAAAAAGCTTTATGGTCTACAAGCATGACAAGAATATCAGTGCTTTCAATCGCCGCGTCTTGAGCAACCAACTTTGCACTCATTAGCTCAAATGGAAGTTGCCTTATATTTGGTTCAACCACTAGCAACTCGCCTGGATGGCGGGAGGCCAATTTATTTACAACAAACAAGGCTGGACTTTCACGCAGATCATCAATATCCGGCTTGAAAGCCAAACCAAAGCAGGCGATGGTGACATCTTTGGCCGTCTTGTCGGGGTTGTCGCTCAGGAACTTGCCTACGGCCTCGTTGACTTTGTCGATTACCCACTGCGGCTTGCCATCGTTCACCTCGCGTGCGGTGCGTATCAGCCTTGCCTCTTCCGGCGTTTCGCTGACGATGAACCATGGGTCCACGGCGATGCAGTGGCCACCTACACCCGGCCCTGGCTGCAGAATATTCACTCGCGGATGTCGGTTGGCCAGGCGAATCAGCTCCCACACATTGATATCCAGCTTGTCGCAGATGATGGAAAGCTCATTGGCAAAGGCAATATTTACATCACGGAAGCTGTTCTCGGT
Source organism: Halomonas sp. LR3S48 (assembly GCF_025725665.1). Classification (NCBI taxonomy): domain Bacteria; kingdom Pseudomonadati; phylum Pseudomonadota; class Gammaproteobacteria; order Oceanospirillales; family Halomonadaceae; genus Halomonas; species Halomonas sp. LR3S48. The sequence goes on from NZ_CP107009.1 coordinate 2,588,775, forward strand.
GAGCTTGGCCATTTCAGCCGTGCGAGCCGTGGTGGTAATACACTCCCCTTCCACGAAAATTCGGTAGAGGGAGGTCGCCGCTTGGGAGCACCTGGCCGTCATGCCGCCGATAACACGGTCGTTCTCTACCAGCTCACGCACCACATGGCCCGGCAGTACGCGTTCCGGGCAGTGGGCCACGCGAATGTCGGACTCTTCCCCATGGGTCTGCGGGAAGCTGAGGTCCGGCCGGGCTTCAGCCAGCCAGGCCGCCATCTGCTCGGTAGCGCCTACCGGCGAGGTGGATTCCAGTATTACCAGGTCGCCTCGCTTCAACACGGGGGCGATCGTCTTGCTGGCCGCCTGGATGTAGGTCAGGTCCGGCACGTGATCGTTGCCATTCTCGGCTTTGAAAGGAGTGGGCACAGCAATGAGGAAAGCATCCGCCGGTTCCGGCGTGGTCGTAGCGCGAAGGTAGCCTTCCTTCACCGCTGCACGCACCACGATATCCAGTTCGGGCTCGACGATATGGATCTCACCGCGGTTGATGGTATCCACGGCGTGCTGATTGATATCTACGCCTACCACCTTCTTGCGGCGCGAAGCGATGACGGCGGCAGTCGGCAGGCCAATGTAGCCCAGGCCAATAACGGAGATGGTATTGAAGTTCATGGTTCTATCCAAAGCAGAACGAAGCGAAGAATCGGAGAAGTAATGAGTGCTGGCGTTATTCTAGATGCGTTGCTAAGGCATCACGGATGCGTCGACACGCCTTGCCATCCCCATAGGGGTTGTGGGCGTAGCTCATCGTCTCGTAGGCAGCGGTATCGGTCAGCAGGGTATGCATCTCTCTAACGATGCGCTCCACATCGGTGCCCACCAGCCTGACGGTGCCAGCATCCACTGCTTCCGGCCGCTCCGTGGTATCTCGCATCACCAGTACCGGCTTGCCGAGTGACGGGGCCTCTTCCTGCACGCCGCCCGAGTCGGTCAGGATCAGATAGGCGCGGTTCATCAAGAAGACGAATGGCAGGTAGTCCAGCGGCTCGATCAGGTGCACGTTGTCGATATCGGAGAGCAGGCGATTGACCGGCTCTCGCACGTTAGGGTTGAGGTGCACCGGGTAGACAATCTGTGTATCAGGATGGCGCGCCGCCACGTCATGCAGCGCTTGGCAGATGCGCTCGAAGCCACCACCGAAGCTCTCGCGGCGGTGGCCGGTTACCAAGATCAGCTTGCGCTCTGCTTCCAGGAAATCGAACTGCTCGGCAAATTGCTGCTGGAAAGTAGAGTGGTTCTCGAGCTTGTTGACCACGTCGAGCAACGCGTCGATCACGGTATTGCCGGTCACGTGTACTTTAGTGGGAGCCACACCTTCCTCGAGCAGGTTCTGCCGCGAGCGATCGGTAGGAGCAAAGTGCAGTTCCGCCAGCGCCCCGGTCAGCTTGCGGTTGGCCTCTTCCGGCCACGGCGAGTAGATATTGCCGGTGCGAAGACCCGCTTCCACGTGCCCTACCGGTATCTGCTGATAATAAGCCGCCAGCGTTGTGGAAAGCGTGGTCGAGGTATCGCCATGCACCAGTACGATATCGGGCTTCTCTTCTGCTAGTACGCCTTTCATGCCCTGCAAGATCGCCGTGGTCACGTCGGTGAGATCCTGGCCGGGCTTCATGATGTTCAAGTCGTGATCCGGCGTTAGCTCGAATAGCTCGAGGACCTGGTCCAGCATCTCGCGGTGCTGTCCGGTCACGCATACTTTGGCGTCGAAGCGCTCGTCGGCGGCAAGAGAGAGTGCGAGGGGTGCCATCTTGATGGCTTCAGGGCGCGTGCCGAACACACAAAGAGTCTTGATGGGCATATGGGAGTCAGAAATTAGTGAATGAATGAAAACTGGCGAGGCGAGACCGGTATCAAAGCTGCTTGAGCAACATCCCGATGACCTCTTGTTGGCTCAGTTCGGCTGTATTGACAGTCAGCTCCGCGGCTCGCGGTACCTCATATGGACTGCTGATGCCCGTAAAGTCCTTGATCGTTCCTTCCCGCGCCTTCTGGTATAGCCCTTTGGGGTCGCGCTGCTCGCAAACGTCGAGCGGGGTATCGACGTGAACCTCGATGAAGTCCCCTTCGCCGAACAGTTTTCGCGCGTCGTCTCGTTCGCTGCGAAACGGCGAAATGAAAGCGGTGATCACGACGATGCCGGCCTCGGCGAACAGGCGTGCAACCTCGCCCACCCGGCGAATGTTTTCAACACGGTCCGCTTCGCTCATGCCGAGATCCTTGCACAGTCCATGGCGAATGTTGTCGCCATCCAGCAGCATGGTGTGATAGCCGCGGCGGTTCAGTTCCACTTCCAGCGCATTGGCCAGAGTCGATTTGCCTGAGCCGGAAAGGCCAGTGAACCACACGCACTTCCCTCGGTGGCCCTTGATCTGCTCGCGCATGACCTGGGTCACACTGGTGCGGTTCCACACCACGTTGGCCTTGCTGTCATGCTCGCGGTATTCGTAGGGCAGCTCGCTTTCCAGCGGCTGGTGGATCATGCCGGCGGCAACGGTGATGTTGGTCAGCCGATCGATGATGATGAAACTGCCCGTGCCCGGGCTGGTGCGATAGTCATCCACCGGCACGGGGGCCGTGAGTTCGACGTGACAGCGCGCGATGTCGTTGAGGTCGAGATACTCCGCATGGCGATGGGCCATCGTATTGACGTCCACCTGGTAATCAATGGCCGTGACCTTACCCGCCACGTCGCGGGTGGCAAGCTTCAGGTCGTAAAGCTTGCCGGGCTCCATGGGGGTTTCGTGCATCCATACGATATCCGCCTCGAAGCCGCTGGCGAGCAGTACATTGTCGTCCTCGGCCACCAACCAGTCACCGCGGGAGATGTCGATCTCGTCCTCTAGGGTGACGGTGATCGCCTGGCCTGGGTAAGCGGCTTTCAGGTCGCCGTCGAAGGTCACGATGCGCTCGACCCTGGAGGTCTTGCCGGAAGGCAATGCCCGCACGACTTGGCCGGGGTGGAGGATGCCCGCCGCCAGGGTACCGGCGTAGCCGCGAAAGTCGAGGTTGGGCCGATTGACGTACTGCACCGGCAGGCGCAGGTCGCGCAGATTCTGATCGTGGCGGATCTCGACGGTTTCCAGCAGCTCGAGCATCGCCGGGCCAGGCTTGCCATCGACGGTATACCAGTCCATGACCTCGCTTCTGTTGACGACGTTGTCGCCCTTGAGCGCCGACATCGGCACGAAGCGAATATCGTGGGCATGAAGCTTTTCGGCGACCTCCTGGTACTCAGCCACGATCTCGTTGAAGCGCTCCTGGGAATACCCCACCAGGTCCATCTTGTTCACCGCCACGATCAAGTGCTGGATACCCAGCAGATCGGCAATGAAGCTGTGCCTTCTGGTTTGAGTCTGCACGCCGTGGCGGGCATCGATCAGGATGATCGCCAAGCTAGCGGTGGAAGCCCCCGTCGCCATGTTGCGGGTGTACTGCTCGTGCCCAGGGGTATCGGCGATGATGAACTTGCGCTTGTCGGTGGAGAAGAAGCGGTAGGCCACGTCGATGGTAATACCCTGCTCCCGCTCCGACTGCAGCCCATCCACCAGCAACGCCAGATCTACCTCGTCTCCGGTGGTGCCGCTTTTCTTCGAATCGCGCGTGATCGCCGCCAGCTGATCTTCGTAGATCATCTTGGAATCGTGCAGCAGTCGCCCGATCAACGTCGACTTTCCGTCGTCCACGCTGCCACAGGTGATGAAGCGTAAGAGATCCTTATTCTCGTGTTCCTTGAGGTACTGCTCGATATCGTCGGCGATCAGTGTCGATTGATGTGACATGGGGGACCCTAGAGATAAGAGAGAAGAGGAAAGATTGAAGAAAACCCGGTCAGCCTGGTTCGAAGGCTGGCTGCTTTCGAATCAGGCCAGTCAGCATGGCAGCGATCTCCTTCGTTTCGGCAACCCATAGCTGCCCCTTCTCGCGTTCAATGTATCCAATTTCCATACCGATATAGACTTGGGTCCTGAGTTCGGCACAGGAACCCTTGGCGATATAGAGAAACCTGATGCGGTCATTTGCGGTAGGTCGTGCCATACCTTCGGCAATGTTGCTGGGTACAGATAAACCGGACCGCGTGATCTGATCCTTGAAGCCGAAGTCTCTGGAATCAGCGAAGTGAAGATAGAGATCGGCGGATAGGCGCGCCGAGCGTTTCCATACGTCCAGTTTCTCGAAGTCCATTCTCTTCGCTCTTCCTTCTCGATACTTATGAGCCGAAGGCTCAGAAGTATCCTTCCCTCTTCTTCTTTTCCATCGAGCCCGCCTGGTCGTGATCGATGGCTCGGCCGCTGCGTTCACTGGTGCGGGTCAGCAGCATTTCCTGGATGATCTCGGGTAGCGTGGCGGCTTTCGATTCCACCGCGCCGGTCAGCGGGTAGCAGCCCAGGGTACGGAAGCGCACCCAGCGCTCTTCCGGCACTTCGCCAGGCTCGAGCGGCAAGCGCTCGTCGTCGACCATGATCAGCATGCCATCGCGCTCGACTACCGGGCGTGGCGCAGCATGATAGAGCGGCACGATAGGAATCTGCTCCAGATAGATGTACTGCCAGATATCCAGCTCGGTCCAGTTGGAAAGCGGGAAGGCGCGGATCGATTCGCCCTTGTTGATCCGGGCGTTATAGGTATTCCACAGTTCCGGGCGCTGCGTTTTGGGGTCCCAGCGATGATACCTGTCGCGAAACGAGAACACGCGTTCCTTGGCACGGCTGGCTTCTTCGTCGCGACGAGCGCCTCCAAAGGCGGCATCGAAACCGTACTTGTCCAGCGCCTGCTTAAGAGCCTGGGTCTTCATTACGTCGGTGTAGCCGCTGGAGCCGTGATCGAAGGGGTTGATACCGGCGGCACGCCCCTCCTCGTTGATGTGCTCGATGAGTTCCATCCCCGAATCGGCCGCCATGCGATCACGGAAGGCGATCATCTCGCGGAACTTCCAGGTGGTGTTAATGTGCATCAGCGGAAACGGAGGCGGCCCGGGAAAGAAGGCCTTGCGCGCCAGATGCAGCATTACCGAGGAGTCCTTGCCGATGGAATAAAGCATCACCGGGTTGCGGAATTCGGCCGCCACCTCGCGGATGATGTGGACCGACTCAGCCTCGAGCTGTTTGAGGTGTGTCTGGCGTTCGGGAGAAATTTCAGGCATAGAAAAACCTTCGGTAATAATGAAGAGGGAAGAAGGGAGAGGAAAGAAGCTCTTCTCTCTTAACTCTTGAGACTAGCCCGCAGGGCAGACTCCCAACGAGAGTCACGCTCGCCGACAACAATGAAGAACGGGTTGAGTACGCTTTCCTGCTGGTTGCAACGCAGTGGCTCCAGGGTGTGAGCGTTCAGCACTTCGCCACCCGCCGCGGTAACCACAGCCTGGGCTGCCGCCGTGTCCCATTCACTGGTGGGGGCCAAGCGCGGATATAGATCGGCCTTGCCCTCAGCTACCAGGCAGAGCTTGAGCGAGCTACCCATCGAGACGCGCTCATGATTGGGCAAATCGGCGCAGAAGGCTTCGAATTCTGCCGAGCCGTGCGAGCGGCTGCCCACTACCTGCCAGGCTTGCTGTCCGGGGTCGGGCAGCTGGCGCACGGTAATGGCCTTGCAGGGACCCTCGCCCTCCTGCTTCCAGGCGCCCTGCCCCTGTTGCCCGATCCAGGTGGTGCGCAGTACCGGCGCATGGACGATTCCGAAAACGGGCACACCATCCTCGATCAACGCCACGTTGAGAGTGAACTCCCCGTTCTTCTTGATGAACTCCTTGGTGCCGTCGAGCGGATCGATCAGCCAGTAGCGCTGCCAGGCCTTGCGCGTGGCGAATGTAACTTCCGCAGATTCCTCGGAGAGAACCGGCACCTCTGGCGCAATGCGTTCCAGCAGGTCCACCAGGGCATGGTGGGATGCCATATCCGCTTCGGTGAGCGGGCTTTTGTCATCCTTGGTCTCGATACTGAAATCACGCTCGTAGATCGAGATGACGTCACGGCCCGCGGCATGAATGCCCTCGATAAGGCGGGCACGCATATCGGCTGTTACAAAATCGGTCAAGATAATTCTCGCAAATAGACGAAAGATCGAAGAAGGAAGAGGGAAGAGGGAAGATAGGCAAGTCTTCCTACCTCTTACCTCTTATCTCTGATTTATTCAGCCGCATAGCGGCGTCTTGTCTCTCAAAACCCCCAAACCAATGGGATCAACCCCACCGCGGTGATACCTACGATCAGGCTCAGCGGGGCGCCAAGCCTCAGATAATCAGTGAAGCGGTAACCACCGGGGCCCAGCACCATCAGGTTGGTCTGGTAGCCCAGCGGGGTCATGAAACTGGCCGAGGCGGCAAACATGATCGCGATGGCGAACGGCACGAAGTTCACGCCCAGTTGGTCGGCCACCGCCATGGCGATGGGAAACATCAAGACCGCAGCGGCATTGTTCGTAATCAGTTCGGTGAAGACCACCGTCATCAGGTACACCAGCGCCAGAGCCGCCCATGGGGCCAGGCCATCGATCAGTAACAGCCAGTTGGCGATCTGCTGTGCGGCGCCGGTTTTCGTCATGGCGGCCCCCAAGGCGAAGGAAGCCGCTATCACGATCAGTACCGAGAGATCGACGTACCGGCGTGCCTTGCTCGCCGGCACACAGCGGGTCAACAGCATGGCGCCTCCGGCCAGCAAGGCCGCTTCCAATATGCTGAACATTCCACCGGCAGTAATGGCCACCATGGCCCCCAGGATCCCCAAGGCCACCGGTGCCTTGCGAAAATCCGGCGGTGTGGAGTCGTTCAGGCCGCTCACAAGAAGGAAATCCTTGCGGTAGCGATACTGGTCGACGAAGTCCTGGGCGGTTTCCAGCAGCAGGGTATCGCCTACCACGAGGCGCTTGTCGCCCAGCTTGCCCGGCAAACGTTTCCCGTTGCGAGAGATCGACAGGATGACCGCCTGGTAGCGGGAGCGAAAGCGAGACTCACGCACGGTTTGGTTCAGGCCCGCGAAGTCGGGGCCGATGACAGCTTCCACCAGGCAGCGGCGATGATGGGCGATATCCAGCTTTCGCACGTCACCGCCCGCCGGTCGCAGGCCGTGGATGCGGCGCAGTTCACGTGCGCATTCCGGCGCCCCGATGAACACCAGGATATCCCCCGCCAGCAGCTCGGTATCCGGGGGTACGGCTGTGAGCAACCGGCCATGGCGCTCGATATCGGCCAGGTAGCCATGGGTCAGGTGGCGCAAGCCGGCATCGGCGATGGTCTTGCCCACCAGCGGCCCCTTCTCTTCAACGATGACTTCGACGGCATACTCGCGGGCCTGCTCGAGCTGTTCGAGTACCCCCTGCCGATCCGGCAGCAGGCGGCTGGCGAAAAGATAGAGAAAAGTACCGCCGACCAGCACCAGCGGCACGCCGACCCAAGCCAGGGAGAACATGGAGAGGCTCATGTCTCGCTCGGTTTGCAACAGGCCGTTCACCACCAGGTTGGTGCTAGTACCAATCAGCGTGCACGTGCCGCCAATTATGGCGGCGTAGCTCAGCGGCAGCAGCAACTTGGAAGGGGGCAGCTTCAGCCTCGCTGCCCACTCTTGAATAGCGGGAATGAACATTGCGACCACTGTCGTATTGTTCATGAAGGCGCTGAGCCCGGAGGCAGGCAACAGTACCCGCAGTTGGGCTTGCCGAAGCTTTGTCGGCTGGCCCAGCAGGCGATGCGCCACCCACTGGATAGCTCCTGTCTCCTTGAGGCCGGCAGCGACGACATAGAGTACGGCAATGGTCATGACGCCGGGGTTCGAGAACCCTACCAGCGCATCGCCGGGGGAAAGAATGCCTGTCACCACAAGAAAGGCGAGAGCCGCCATGAGGATGACATCGGGCGCGATTCGGGTCAGGGCCAGGCAGGCCAGCACTGCCCCGATGACACCCAATGTCATCAGTGCATCAATGGACATCAAAAAATTAGCCAGCAAGTTGCGAATCGCCGGGTTCCGCCGACGATTCGCTTTCGATCAGGGCTTATCGCCCAACGGAAAGATAAGTGAAGCCCTTGATTGCCATGCGCTTCGGCTCGAACATATTGCGCCCGTCGAAAATCAGCGGCTCGGCGAGCTGCTGCTTGATCAGTTCGAAGTCCGGTGCACGGAAGCTCTGCCATTCGGTGAGGATCGCCAGGGCATCGGCGCCACGCAGGGTCGCCTCCTTGGTGCCACACAGCGAAAGGTCGTCGCGGTTGCCGTAGATTCGCTGGGCTTCTTCCATGGCTTCCGGATCATAGGCTTGAACCTTGGCGCCGGCTTTCCACAGCGCTTCCATCAGTACGCGGCTGGGGGCTTCGCGCATATCGTCGGTATTGGGCTTGAAAGCCAGGCCCCAGATGGCGAAGGTCTTGCCCGCCAGGTTGCCCTGATAGTGCGTGTACATCTTCTGGAACAGAGTGGTTTTCTGTTCCTCATTGCGCGCTTCCACCGCCTTGAGCACCTTGGCGTCGAAGTCGATCTCCCCCGCAGTGCTAATCAGCGCCTGCACGTCCTTGGGAAAGCAGGAGCCGCCATAGCCCACGCCGGGGTAGATGAAGTGGTAGCCGATGCGTGGGTCGGAGCCGATGCCCTGGCGCACCATCTCGATATCCGCGCCCAGGCGTTCCGCCAGGTTGGCCATTTCGTTCATGAAGCTGATCTTGGTGGCCAGCATGCAGTTGGCGGCGTACTTGGTCAGCTCGGCGCTGCGTACGTCCATGACAATCATCTTGTCCTGCTGGCGGCTGAAGGGGGCGTAGAGCTCACGCAGCATGTCTTCGGCGATACGACTTTCGGTACCGATGATAATGCGGTCGGGCCGCTGGCAATCGCTTACCGCGCTGCCTTCTTTCAGGAACTCGGGGTTTGAGACGACATCGAAGCGCAGGTCCTTGCGGCCGCGGGCCTCCAGCACGCCGTCCACCTTGGCGAACACCTTGTCGGCAGTGCCTACCGGCACGGTGGATTTGTTGATGATGACCTGGTCGCGCTCCATGTGCTGGGCGATGGTCTCGGCCACGGCCAGCACGTACCTGAGATCGGCACTGCCGTCCTCGTCCGGCGGGGTACCCACAGCAATGAACTGCATCTGGCCGTGCTTCACGCCTTCGGCGGCATCGGTAGTGAACAGGAGCCGCCCGGCGGCGAAGTTCTCCTTCACCAGCGGTTCCAGCCCGGGCTCGTAGATGGGGATGTCGCCTTGCTTCAGGCGCTCCACCTTGTCGGCATCTACATCAACGCAAACCACGTGATGACCCACGTCAGCCAGCACGGCCCCCTGTACCAATCCCACATAGCCGGTTCCGAATACGGTAACGTTCATTGCCGTCCCTTTATGCAGTCACTTATCGCGGTTATTTCACCCGCCGGGGTTCGCCTGGGTATGCACATACTCATGCCAACACCTCGGCGGCGGCGCGTTTATTGGTATCGCTTGATGACGTGCCATCGCGCGCTGTGAAATCCTCACCGCCCAGGGTCACCCTAAGGGTATGCCCTGCCCTTTCGGCCCATTCCAGCAGCTTGGCCTTAAGCGCGGCCTGGGCGTGGTGGTCGCCGTGTACCAGGCGTACCTCGCGCGGCGGCTTACGCATGCGGAGCACGAAGTTGAGCAGGTCATGCTGGTCGGCGTGGGCCGAGTAGCCGCTGACGTTCTCCACCCAGGCGCGAATGTCGATGCGTTGGCCATCGAGCATTACCCAGCCACCCTTGGGGCCGAAGCGCTGGATATCCCGCCCCGGTGTGCCAGCAGCCTGGTAGCCGGTGAACAATACGCAGTGACGTTCGTCGCCAAGCATGCGCTTGAGGTAGTTCACTACTCTGCCGCCGCTGACCATGCCACTGGCGGCAATCACCACCGCCGGGCGTCCGCTCTCGGCCAGGTATGCCACGGTGCGTTCGTGGGCGGCGTGGTCATCGACGGTATACAGGTTCTCGAAGCTGAGCGGATGGCGGCCGCTGCGTAGCGCCTTGTGCGCTTCGGTATCCCACCACGGCTTGAGTTCGCGGTACACCTCGGTGAAGCGTGCGGCCAGCGGCGAGTCGACGATGATCTCGAGCTCACGCCATCGCTCGCTGCGGCCGTTGTATATCAGCCCTTCCAGTTCGTAGAGCAGCTCCTGGGTGCGGCCCACGCTGAAGGCGGGAATCACCACGGTGCCTTCGTTCTCCAGTGCTCTGTCGATTGCTGCTTTCAGCCGGTCGCGGCGATGCAGGCGATCTTCATGCAGCCGGTCGCCGTAGGTGCTTTCCAGCACCAGTACGTCGGCGCGGTACGGCGGCTTTGGCGCGGGCAGCAGCGGCGCGTGGGGCGCGCCCAAGTCGCCGGAGAAAACAGTACGTTGGCTGTTCCCGCTGGCCTTGTCCTGGGTGTCCACTTCCACATAGGCAGAACCGAGGATATGCCCGGCGCGCTGCAGCTTGACGCGAATGCGGTGGCGCTCGTCGTCGAGTGCGGTGTACCAGCGCTGGTAGTCCAGCGCCACCAGGCGCCCCTGCACTTCGGCCAGGAAGCGTTCGATCAGGGCGCGATCACGGGTAAAACCGATCTTGAGGGCATCTTCGATCACCAGCGGCAGTAGCCGGGCCGAGGGCACCGAGCAGAGAATCGGCCCCTGATAGCCTGCTGCCAGCAGGTAGGGCAGCCGGCCGATGTGATCGATGTGAACATGGGTGACCACGAGCGCCAGCACATCTTCCACTGGAAAGCGCACGGTATGCTGCTCGAGACTGTCCAGGTGATCGGCATCCTGGCCCTGGAACAGCCCGCAGTCGATCAGTAGTGCGCGATCTGCGGCGACCTGCAGACGATGGCAGCTGCCGGTAACGCCGGCGGCACCCCCGTGGTGAAGGATCTGTGGATAGTCTTCCATGTCAGGCCGCCCGAGTCTTGTCATCACAGTGTCTCGTGCTCAAATCCGGTAGAAACCGCGATACCACTCGACGAAGCGATGCACGCCCTCCTCTACATGCACCTTGGGCCGGTAGCCGGTGGCCTGCAGTAATGCCTCGGTATCTGCCCAGGTGCGCGGCACGTCGCCGGGTTGCATGGGCAAGTAGTTACAGATCGCCTCGCGCCCGGTTGCAGCCTCCAGCGCTCGGATGAAGGCCATCAGCGAGACCGGGGCCCCATAACCGATGTTGTATAGCGAGTAAGGGGCAGTGCTTTGATCCGGCCGGGCGGTGGCTGCGGGCAGGTCGGGATTGGGCTGGGGTATCACGTCGAGAATACGCACAATGCCTTCGACGATGTCGTCGATATAGGTGAAGTCGCGCGACATGTCGCCGTGGTTGTACACTTGGATCGGCTGGCCTTCGAACATCGCCTTGACGAACTTGAAGATCGCCATATCGGGCCGGCCCCAGGGGCCGTAGACGGTGAAGAAGCGTAGCCCCGTCATCGGTACGCCGTAGAGGTGGGCGTAGGTATGGCTCATCAGCTCGTTGGCCTTCTTGGTAGCCGCGTAGAGACTGACAGGATGATCCACGCTGTCGCCGGTATCGAATGGGGTCTTGGCGTTCATGCCATACACCGAACTCGATGAGGCGTACACCAGGTGCCCAACCTTGTGCTGCCGGCACCCCTCCAGCACGTTGAGATGGCCGATCAGGTTGGAGTCGGCGTAGACGTGGGGGTTGTCCAGCGAGTAGCGCACCCCGGCCTGGGCGGCCAGGTGAATCACACGGTCGAACTCGTTTTCGCGGAACAGCGCGGCCATGGCCTCGCGGTCGCCCAAGTCCATATGGATGAAGCGAATGTCATGGCACTCGGCCAGATCGTGAAGACGCGCCTGCTTGAGCGAGACGTCGTAGTAGGTATTGAGGTTGTCAATACCGACGATCTCATGGCCTTCACCACTCAAGCGCTTGGCCACCGCGTGGCCGATAAACCCAGCGATACCGGTAATAAGCAGTTTCACATTGAGCCTACGCTTCTCTTCGCAACGTATCGTTACACAAAAGGCGTGTTTCGCTACCCATCTTAACTGAAGCGCCGTGCGCCGCGAGATGATTCATCTCATATCGTGGGTATGGTTCTGCCGAGCACGCCTTTCAGACACGCTACCGCCCGGGGATTGTTCCGGGCGGTTCCCTGGCCCTGTTGCGAAGCGGGCGAGCGGGACGGAACATATTGAGAATGCGCACGGCGAACCTCAAGCAAGGTTCAACCCTTGGCGCCACTGCTCACGGTCCGTCGCCGAGCTGAGGCTCGACTGCCCTTCCCTGCCGGTATCGTTATTTGAATGACGCAATTCTACGGCACTGTGGCGCGATGCTCTACCGTGTAGTGCAGGCAAATAATTCTGCACCTTCAAATGGTTGTTTCGCTTCTTACGAAACTATGACAGCGCATAGCACTGTTTACTGAGACGCGCTCTCAGCAACGCTTGATCAACGGCAACGCCATACGGCCAGACGATGGATGAGGGCACACAGGATCAAGCCGGCAGCAAGCCAGCCGAGGCCGACCACCAGTGATGTGAACCCATCGGGTACGGTATGCGGTGGGCGAAAGCTCATGCCGTGCTCGACAAGGCGCGCCACGAGATAGCTAGGTGCCACCACCAGCGCCAGCGCGGTGCTGGAATGCCATTCGGCAAGGCGCCGAGTGATGCGCCAGGGCTCGCTGGACGGCTTGGCAACGGCCTGGGCCTTGCTCTTGGAGCTTGTATTCGAACTGCGGGTGCCTTTGGCAGCCTGCGCCTGACGCGTTGCACCGCTGCGCCTGGCGGGCTTGCGCTTGGCCTTGCCGCTACCGCCCGGCAGGCCACCGGCCATCCAGCGCAACAAGCGAGAAAGGGCCCAGCCGAGCGTGAACAGTACGGACAGCACCAGGCTGCCCATTACCAGGAAATAGGTCATCGGCGCAGACAGGTCATGGGTAAATCAGGCAATACGCCCTAGCATCTGCAGGGTGCGGAGCAGCAAGGCCACGCTCTCCCTGGGCTGGGCGTATTCGCTCATCAGGGACTGGAGCCGCGTTTCGAACGCCTGCTGACGCAGCTGCTGCTCTTCCTCCTCCATCTCCGCCAGGCTACGCACAGGCGGCCCGGTAGGAATATCGAGGCGTGAATTGGGCTTTTCCAGCTCGCGTAGCGCCTGGGCGAAGGCATCATCGAGCTCACGAAACTTGCGCAGTTTTTCGCGCTCGTCCATGGAACGGTTGGGTTTCTGGTTTCTCATTTGTATCCGTAATTGCTCAAGTACCTGGCGGCACTCGATGGTGACCGGCCCGAGTATACCGCCAAACCGTGTGGTAGCGAAGGCAGGCCCTTGCGCTACCCTGAAAGACACATGGGCTAGCGAACAAGGAGCATCGTATCGACCTAGGCTACAATTATGCACAAACGGTCAAACATGCTAACCAAACTTGCCTTTGCCTCCTGCTAAAGCGCATAAAGAGATGCATAAAAACCATAAAAACCAGAGGCGATATGCCTGCCTAGCATTGCATTGCCTGGGCATCATTGAGGCCGCCAGCGTTGATATGGATGCAGCAACCTTCATTTTGCTGCGGGATCGAGCAAGGGACAGTTATGTTTAACGAGATGATGCGGGCGGAGATCTGGCTGCAGGAGCACTTGGATAGCCAGCAGGGAATAGAAGACCTCGCCAGCCGACTCGGTTATTCGACCTCACAGGTCCGGCGCAGGTTCAAGCAGTGCTTCGGTCTGTCCCCTAGCGCTTATCGCGACACCCTGCGACTGGAGAAGGCAGCACGCCTGCTGGCGTTCACCCCTTTCTCCATCCAGACTATTGCGACCCGGTGTGGCTATCGGAACCATTCCGCCTTCAGCCGCGCTTTCCAACGATACCACAATAAAACGCCACGCCAATACCGTCAGGCGTTACGATTGAAACTTCACCATAACCCCTACTGCCAAGGCCATGGCGGCGACCCGCCTCGATACACGATCTGCAAGGCACCTTCACGGCACGCCCTGGTAACGCGCCTGTACCGCAAGGAGCATAGCCACCCTCTCGAAGTGCTTCGCAAATGGACCCATCATGCCAAAGGAGTGGAGAGCCTTCCGGATCGCCTGCGGCAAGGTCAAACCATCGCCTTGATGCACAATATTCCACTGCCCAGCGATGTGGAACGTATCGATGTCGGCCCGATCGTCAATGGCAACGAGGCCCCGGGAATCGCCATCCCCGCGTCGTTTCGCCTGCTGAAACTGCCAGCCCAGCAGCACGCGTGCGTGGAATTGGAATCGCTGGAAGATATACCTGACGTCATTCAGTATCTGGTTTGCGAAGGCCTTCCGAAACAGAGGCTTCACGCCAGTGGCGAAGCCGTTCAGGTGGAATGGGACGAGAATGGCGTCCTTGTCAGGCTTCCTGTTCAGCAGGCTTGATGGCTCCTGCTAGAGGGCGCGCGCAATCGGCGCGCGCCCTCTTCTCGCTCAAGCCCCATTGTTCGAACTCACCACAATTCGAACTCACCACAATTCGAACTTATCGCTCGAATTCACCGAGAGCCCTTCGCTAGAACTCTTCGGCCCGTAGCGAGTCGTTCGGGGCTCGTTGATCAGGACTCGACGCGAACCAGCCAGCCTTCCACTGTGTCGGAGCCGAACTCGTCCTTCCACGCCTTGAGCGTCTTCTGGTTACCGCCGCGGGTTTCCACCACTTCGCCGGTCTTCGGATTCTTGTAGATCTTCAGCTTGCGCTTGCGGCGCCCGGCACCGGAGGCAGTTGCCGCCTTGGCCGGCGCGGATTTTCCGCCTTGTGGCTCGAGCAGGCCGATTACGTCGGCGGAGCTCTTGTTGAACTCACGCATCAGTGCTTCGAGCTTGTCCTTGAATTGCAGTTCGGCCTTCAGGCGATCATCGTTCTGCAGCCGCTCCATTTCAGCCTGAAGCTGCTTGAGCTGCTGTTCTTTCTGCATGAATTCGCTGAGAAGAGACATATACACGGTCCTTGCAAATTGGGAGGATATTTGGGATGCCGCCTATAAATACAACAACCCGAACCAAATGACAATACTTCAGACTAGTTTTAGTCGACTCACATCGCCTGCGTCAAACAGCTAAGCCTATTGCCACGTAGAGTAAGCTCGCTCTTCGTTACCGCTATACACAAACTGAAAGCATTCGTCTTGTCAATCATCCAAGTTATGCTGCAATGACTGATACACCATGGCATATCCATTGCGAAGCGGCTTACGACGGACCAGCGCCCAAGGCCGGCTTTTTACGCGTCGCTCAGTTGCCAACCTACTCTAAAAACGCCACTTAAGGGCCGGCAAACTTGCATGAAAAAGGCGGATGGAGTGGCGTGCACGCAGGCTACAGGAGGAGCCAACACGGCATTTTCATCACGCATCCCTAATCAAGCGAGTTGCACTCCAACCTCCCTTTGTTACACTTTCCAAGGAACCTCACCTTGGATGAGATCGAGAGACACGACGAAAGGGATGTCATGTACTTGTTCCATAACTTCAAGGCACGCAACGACTTATGCCCCGAAGACAAGCGTATTTTCAATAGCCACATTGGCCCCATGCGGGAGGTGCAGAAAGGAAGCCACTTGGCCCGCGAAGGCGATACGCTCGAGTGCCTGCACGTCATCGAAAGGGGCTGGGCCTGCCGCTACAAGATGCTGCGCGACGGCAGTGAGCCCATTACTTCGCTACTGTTGCCTGGCGATATCAGCGACAGTGGCCAAGGCCTGTACAGCAGGCTGGAGTTCTCCATCAAGGCCATTACGTCGCTTCGCTTCATGACCATCGATTCGGAAAGCGCCGAGCGGCTGTTCCAGCGCCCCAGGATACTTCGCCTGTTCAAGGTTTCCGGGCACATCAGCCATAGCGTGGCCTTGAACTGGATCATCAATGTCTCGGCGCGTAGTGCCGAGGGGCGAATCGCCAACTTGTTGTGCGAATGCTATGCCCGCTCCTACGCTGCCGGGCTGACCTACAAGGGAAGATATTACTTCCCACTCACGCAAACGGAAATATCCGACGTGCTGGGTCTTTCCAGCGTTCACGTCAGCCGTTCGATCGGCAAGATTAAGCGCAAGGGGCTGATCGAGAACTGCGAGAACAAGCAGATCCAGATCAAGAACTGGCGTGGCCTGGCTACGCTGGGTGATTTCAAGCACGCAGATCTCGAGCTCACCGCTTGACTGCCTACACTCCTGCGGCGAAACAAGCACAATAGCCGGACCACCCGCCCACCCCACACTTACCAAGGCGAGGGAATAACGCCCTCATCAACGTATTCCTGAGTGCGATTGCGGTAGCGGTTCGGATCACCCTCGGCCTCCTCGGCCCACGCAGACTCCACAATCGGCGAATGGAAATCCCGGCTACGGTCGCGTCCGCAAACCGTACAGCGTGCTCGCCACCAGACGTAGACCTCACCCTCGCCGGAGAAACCGGCCATAAGATAATGGCGGTAATCCGGCGGCGGATAATCTCGATACCACTGCTGCAACTGGGCATCAGTATCCGAAAGTGCCAAATCGATCTCGTAAAAGGTTTGGGTGCGGTAGGAGAACCAGCGTGCCTGCACTGAAGACGGGGCGGGCATGGGGCGAGACAAAACAGCAGTTGCGCCCCCTGCAGGAGGCCGCTTGTCGAACCCGCCGCCCAGATTCCCACCCGGCGACCACCACGTATGATCGAAGGTCAATTCTTCCACCCACACCGGCCAACCCGTGGGGCCACCATTGAGCTGTACTGCAAAGTCATAACGCCGCAGCTCCGGCCGGGGCTCCGCCTCACAGGCGCTGGTCAATAAAAGCAGCATCAGCAGCAGCACAGGGCGCAGGTGGTTCATCCATGACCTAGGCATCCTGAGGCTCCTGCGGGGCCGCCACCGGCGCACTGTGGTGATTGGGAAATACCCGGCGCTTGCCGCTAGGCTCTGGGGCGTGGGCGAAGCGGTCTCTCAAAGTGAACGGGTACTGGCGGTGAGACGTATGGATGTAGCCGGTGAAGTGTTCGTGCGACATCTCCAGCATCCACTGCCGGCCGCGCCGCCTACCGTTTTGCCACCAGCTATCGATAAGAGCTTGCAGCTCGGCGGGAATGACATGATCAGGATCGGTGTCATCCAGATCGCGCAAGGGCACCCAGGCTCGCTTTGCTTCGTCGTGCATCTGGTGCAAGGCATAGATCGCCAGCTCCTTGCGCGTGGCGCGCCGCTCGACTTCGAGCACGTCCATGCCCTCCACGCGTATGGAGAGCCCTCTTGCCTCCGCTTCCGCCTGAGCCCGGCGAATCGTCTCCCCATTGGCGCCAAGCCCGCCGCGATGGCGCACGATCAATTCTTCGAGATTGGCGAAGTCCGCTTCGTGTCGCGGGTTCTCGTAGCCGCCGCCCACATCGGAGTGCACTCCCGGCAAGGCGATCTCGGCGAAATTGCCGGGATGGTTGCCCTGGGCATCGGCAATGCTGTTGAGCGGGAAGTTGCGGCGGATCTCGTGGTGGGCGGTAAGCTGCACCACGCGCGCGGCGCTGCCCGACGCGATATAGAGATCGAAATCGAGGTTTTCGGCGTTGCCGGGCCAGTAGAAGCTGCCCACGGTATCGAACAGCCCTACGAAACGCACCTGCGGAAAGGGAATCGGCGAGGGCGGAAAGGCCTGGATGAGGCGCAGCGGCGGCCGGTATTCGCCAATTCGGAAATCCGGCACCGTCACGGTTTCCGCTCCACCGAGCCGGAAGTCCGGCACCATCAGGGTTTCCGGCCAGCGGTGGATGAGGTTGACGAAGTGTCGTGCCAAGGCTGCGCCGCGGCTAAAGCCGAACACATCGAAGGTCACCAGCGAGTCGCGGGGGTTGGCCTCCAAAATCTCGCGGACCTCGTTCAACGCCTGCTCGATACGGGCATGACCGCCCTCAGGGCCGACGCCAGTGCCCATGCCGATTGCGTCTTCGGGGGCTACGAAGCCATCCTCGCCCTCCCGGCCGGTTATGGTACCTACGCCGGGAATATAGACTCGATGATAATCCCCATCGACACCATCGAAGCGATACAGATCATACAACTTGGCCACATTGGTAATATCTCGATCGGGCAAGTGGCGGTCGTTATACATATTGTTGCCAGTGCCATCGAAGAATATGCCGATCTGCAGGGTACGCGGCCGGGCGGGAGGCGTTTCCGGCACGGGTGGCGGGGTGGAAGGCCGCGGCTCGGAAGTCGGCGCAGGGCGCGTGACGCCCCAGTCACCGTGCCGCTGTAGCGTGGCCATGGCTTGTGGCCCCAGGCCACGGGCATTCAACCGCGGCAGCAAGAAATCGACCAAGCTGCTGCCGCCGAACACCCCACGAGCGTTCGAGCGCCACTGATTGCCATTCCATTCGACCAGAGGAAGGAAGGGGCGGTCGAAACCGTCGTTCAGGACCAGTAGCAAGCCACCCTGCTCGACCGCCTTGACGATCGTACGGATCGCCACTTCCTTGTCCGGCGCCCAACCAATGCCGCCTGCCTTGGCATACAGCTGCGAGAGCTCTTCCCGGCTGGACTCCCTCGACAACTTCTCTTTGACCTTGCTCGAGGCGAGGCTGGGCGACTCGATGAAGGGAAGATCGACATCCCTGACGTCAAAGCGACGTATGAGCTTCCAGAACACTGCCTTGTCTCCTGTCCCTGGCTTCAGATTGGCAATGTTTATTAGGGTATCCAAATTGTAAAGATCAGCGCTATGGCCGATTTCCTACAGCATCATGAGCAAATTTCTGACTTGAGTGCATGGGTGAGCGTCGTCATGGACTGGCGCTCAACCACTACCAGTAACGCGGATAACGCCGATGGCGGGCCAGATTGTTGACCAATATCGCCACTACGAGCATTACGCTGCAGCCAATGCCGATCGGCATCAGGGGATACCACCAGCCCAGGGTTGCTGTCGCCTCTCCACCGATCACCGCGCCCAGTGCCGCTGCTGCGCCAGGTGGGTGTACGGTATGGCTGAGCTGCATGGCAAGCACCGAGAGCGACACGGCAAGCGTTACCGCCAGCGCCGTGCTGCCCAGCAGCTTGAAACAGGCTACCCCCACCAGGGCCGAGAGCATGCTGCCGAACAGGACGTTGCGCGGCTGAGCAAATGGGCTATCGGGTGCGGCGTAGATCAGTACCGAGGTGGCCCCGAAAGAAGCCACAATCAAAAGATGATAGGATAGCCAGTGTGCGTTCAGCCAGCAGATGGCGCCCATGCCGCTGAACGCGCCGAGCCACGACCACAGGGCATCCTGCCAATCGGGGCTGGGGGCTCGCGTTCGTTCGGCACGCATCTTGGCGAGGTAGGTCTTCATGTCCGGCTCTTGCACAAAATAGGTGCAGGAGTCTCGCAAAGCGCACCACAAAAGTGAAGGCAAGTTTTTTTATAAGTACATGCCTATTGATTGACCGGGGTCAGTTTTCTCCCTTCCCAATCCATACTCAATAAAAGATATCGCGCAGGATCTCGTAGATGATGGCGTTGGCCGCATCCACCAGAATGACGTCGGGGCCGACCCGGCGCCATTCGTAACCGTCGTAACGCGGCAAGTCGCGCAGGATTCGCTCGTCCATCTGCATGGCGATGCCGGGGGGCAGCGGCTTGCCGCGCTCGAGGTTCATACGAATGCCCGGCGGCAGGCTTTCGCGGCTGCGGTCGATCTCGATCCAGTCGCGGCGCTCGACCAGCAGGCGGCGGATCTCGCGCTCGTCGATACGCGGGCCGTGGGAGACATCATGCCTTTCCACCCGCCCTCGCTCCTCGCCATGCTCGTGCTCGTTGCTGCGGTGCGAACGCCCTGGGTCGCCCGCCTGGCCACGGCCTGGCTGAGCCTGCGCTGCACCCTGCCCCTTTCCTGGGTTGCCGCCCTGGTTCTGCCATTGTCCTTGACCTTGACCCTGGCCCTGGCCGCGGTTATCTGACGGCTGAGCCTGTAGCCCAGCACCACCGAGCGTTAGTCCAAGCATCGTAACGCCTACGAGCAGCTTGCGTTTGGCATGCAGCATGGTTGTTTCCTCCTGAAGCCAGCTTGCTTTCAGCCTAGGCAGGAAATGCGCAGTGAGCGTGCAACGAAACGGCATTTTTCGGCGCATTGTGCAGCGTTATGGATGGATTTTACTCAAGTTTGAAAGATAGTCGCCGATAACAGACAAATCGACAAAATAAAAGGGCATAGCCATGCAGTTCCACGGCAAGAGAGTCCACGCCTTTATCGTCCTTGCGCTGGCATCGCTGTTTTCTCTACCAGCCTATGGCAGCGAGACTTATCACCGCGCCATCGCCAAGGGGCATGAATTAGGTTGGGCGTGTCATGAGAGCTCGCGGTACAGCGAGCGCTGGACCATGGAATGCCGAGCTTTCCTCGCATTTGCCGAGCACGGTATAGGTTCGGAAATAACGGAATTCAGGCAGGAGTTGCAGCAGGCCGGCTTCCGGTTCCTGCTGTCGCAGAACGCCCCCAGAATGCAGGAGAGTGCCCACATGGCACAGGACATGTCGTACTTGCTGCTATACGCCAGGGCATTGCGCACCCGGCATGTCATGGCCTGGAAAGACGTCCTGCCGCAAAAGTGGCTATACGGCTCTATCGCTCATTGAGCGTTCAAGGCGGGTCTCGAACCGAAGCCTGGCCACCCAGCCCTTAACCTACCCAGATGGCCTGCAAGCTCGGCATTACTATTGAGCCTCCGCCGCCAACGCCCCCTTCGGTATCGTCGAATGCTTCGTCGTAGTGGAAGCCGCCCGCGCCTTTGACCTCGATACTCCTACCGACGACTTCGCCATAGAACTGTCCGCTACCGGTAATCTCGACATGCGAGTGAGGCGCAATGATCTGGCCGTAAAAGTTCGAAGCACCACCGATAAACACGCCGGATCCACTATGAGAAGTATCGTCGTGGACGGATATCACGGAAAGAACCGGGCTAACGTTTCCATTTACATCGACCCGAGTGGGCTTGCCATCTCCCACCTGGATACCACTCGCCAGCTTGAATTCACCTGCCGTCACGATAGTGAGACTGCTACCTTGTGCAATATTGAATGAGCCACCACCGCCGATATCAATATCTCCCGTCACCACCATGACCATGTCGACCGGATTACCGGCACTGCCGACATGAAAGTCGGCGCTGCCGGCCAGCTTCAGTGAGTCGAACCGTACGATGGGCTTGCCCTGATACTGCTGGGGAGTACCGATGTTCGGCACGGAATTGTTCGGGTCATGCAAGCCATTCGCATCGAGGATGATGTCGCGCGGCCCCCCCTTCATGTCGAGCTCCCCCGACGAGGTGGGCACTGCGGCAAGGTATTCGGCATAACGGCCGGCCTGTACCGGTACTTCGCACTCTTCGGGTGTGGATACGGAAAATACTGGTGTCAGCCCTTGCGGGCCACCGCTATCAGCGTCGAGTACGCCGCCTACCTGGTCGGAAGCGGTACGCACCGAACTCACCGCTGCCACCAAGGCATCACCCTCGATACGCGAACTCCAGTTACCCAGCGTCAGCGTGCCGGCCGCCAGCACATCGCCATGCACGGTACCACTACTGGTAATGGCGACGTTACCGAGGCCTGTCACATTACCGTATATGTTGGAGCCGCCTCCGCTGATGCTTATCGTGTCGTTTGCCTTGACGTTTCCATGCACGGCGCCTGAACCATTCGTCGAGAAAGTTCCGCTCGCTGCAACTTCTCCATGGATCGGCGAGGCACCGGTGACTCTTACTTCAGCGCCTTCGGTCTGGGTGCCGACAACGACATTGCTGCGTTGGGCATTGCTTCCACCATAGGCACCCTCGCGCGAGTCGTAGCTGTCGATGAGGCCACTGCCCTTTACCTGGACACCCTCGCAGCTCATCAGTCCACGCGAGCCCGGGGGCGGCATAGCCGGTAGCGCGACCAATGCGGTTGCCGTGCGCAGGGCCTCATCGGCTGCGTTGCCAAAATAACCTTCACTTTCGATGCGCATACCAACCTGACCTGCCAGCAACGCGTCATCTTCAGGTAGAGCCGGCATCGGGCGCCAGCGATGGCGGCCATTGGGTGAGATATTGCCTTGGGCTGACCAGGGCCCTGATAGAGCGCCTTGCAGAGCTGCCAGGGCTTGCTCGGGAGTTGCTGCCTGGCGCGCCTGTGAGGCTGCGGAGCGAAGAGCCCCCAAGAAGGCGTTTGGGTTGGAGCCGAATACAGGCGGGTTTGGCGTCTGGCCGTTGTTGAGCGCTTCTATCGCGCCACGCAGCGAATCGTTGAAGGCATACAGCCCTGCTTCCGCTTCGTTCTGCGCCATGACCGATGCGCGGTAGTTACCGGCCAATCTCTCATTGACCAAGCTACCGCTGATACCCGACAGACCCAGCATCAGCGCCATGCTCAGCAGAGAGAGAACCACGACGAGCGCGGCGCCGCGTTGCTGCTGTTGTGTACCCGCCATCGCCACCTCCAGTGACTTTTGGCTATGTTTTGATACACAACATTACATCAGGCTTGCAGAAAGGTCATGCTTTTGAGTTAGCGCACTAAAAAATGCAGCGGAAACTTAATGAGGCCTCGTCGAGCATATAAAAAGCGGCCTCAGGGGCCGCCAAAGAAGCAAATATTGCTTAAAAAATAATTACGGGAGTGCACAGCCGCCGTTAGTACAGGTTACGGTTTGAGTTCCAGGTGCATCAGCATCAATTGTAAAAGTTCCATTCGCAATGGTAGCCGGGGCAAGCGTAGTCGCATCGCATGCATCCCAACCAAACGCTGCAATCTGGGTAAAATCTGGAGTTGTTTGTAAGGACTCAGCCTCAGCCAGTCTAGCGACTGAAGCAGCTTCACCCAAGCACGCGCTGTTAGCTGATCGTGCTACGTAGCCCTGATATTGTGGCACCGCAATTGCCGCCAGAATCCCGATGATCGCGACCACGATCAGCAGCTCGATCAAGGTGAAACCGCCCTGTCCTTGCTTGGCGGCTGCTCGTTCTTGCATCAATTTCTTCATACTCATCGCAGTCGTCCCCTACTCTAATGTGCCTGTTGGCCGCTTACGGCAGCCTCGGGCGGTTTTGCACCTGCGGCGCGGTAGCGCCGCTTTCGTCGTGGCCAGGCCGTTCGGCCTTGCACATCCCCTTGCTGGGCCTTCTCAAGCTTTTTATCGTAAATGCCTGAGTTCGCGCCCTTCTTCGCGGCTATCGAGAGCCTTGAAGCTTACATTAGATGACTCAGCCTCCACCCCGCAAGCGCTACCTACGTAGGTAGGTGATTAACCTCAGCATAAGCCATGATTAAGTTAATACCAGTTGGTATGGCGTTTGTCAGCCTGCTGTGATCAACCGTATCAACGGTCTAGAATGCGGGTAACCCTATCGCTCACCGCCCTTGCGGGCCGATGCCTGAGGCGCCATGAACGACTATCGAACGGCACCGACGGGTGCACACGACTCCACCAGTGGGGATGCCAGCCAGCAGCGCTCGGCCGATACCGAGGGCCTGCACGGCTTCGCACGCAGGCTGGTGGAATACGGATTGCTTTCGCGCGCAGCGGCCGAGCGGGCGGAATACGAGGCACGCGAGGCGGAGACCAGCCTGCTGCAGCACGTGATCGATGCCGGCCTGGTCACGGCCCGCCAAGGCACGCTGTGCGCCGCCTGGGAGTATGGCCTGCCGCTGGTCGACCTGGACGCGCTGCGCCTGGCGAGCCTGCCCCCGGCCAACGATTATCCCGAGAAGCTGCTGCGCAAGCTGTGCGTGGTGCCGCTCAGCCGCCGCGGCCACCGGCTGACGGTCGCGGTACCCTACCCTTCCACCCTGGCCCTGCTCGATGAGCTGCAGTTCGCCACCGGCCTCAGTATCGAAGCCGTGCTGTGCCCGGTGGACCAATTGCTGCCGGTACTCGAGGCCTACCTGGCCCAGCACGAGTCCAGCATGATGGACGAGCTGGCAGGGGTGGACGATGCCGTCAGCGAACTGGAGTTCGACGAAGGCGTCGACATCAGCGACGAGCGCGCCAACGATGCTGCCTCGAGCGGTGCCGACGATGCGCCGATCGTCAAGTTCGTCAACAAGATCCTGCTGGATGCCATTCGCCGCGGCGCTTCGGACATTCACTTCGAGCCCTACGAAACCAGCTACCGGGTACGCATGCGCGTGGATGGCATGCTGATGGAATCGGCCCGGCCGCCCTTCGCCATGCGCGCGCGCATTGCCGCGCGCCTGAAAGTGATGGCGCGGTTGGACATCTCCGAACGCCGCCTGCCCCAGGATGGCGCGATCAAGCTGAAGGTGTCGAAGACCCGCTCGATCGATTTCCGCGTGAACTCGCTGCCGACCGTGTACGGCGAGAAGATCGTGCTGCGTATTCTCGACCCCGCCTCGGCGCAGATCGGTATCGATGCACTGGGCTTCACGCCGGAGCAGCGCGCGCTGTACGAGGGCGTGCTGGACCACCCCCAGGGCATGATCCTGGTCACCGGCCCCACCGGCAGCGGCAAAACGGTGTCGCTCTATACCGGGCTGAACATTCTCAACGAGGTGCAGCGCAATATCTGTACCGCCGAGGATCCGGTGGAGATCAAGGTGCCTGGGGTCAACCAGGTCAACGTGCTACCCAAGATCGGCCTGGATTTCGCCAGTGCCCTGCGCGCCTTCCTGCGCCAGGATCCGGACGTGGTGATGGTGGGTGAGATTCGCGACCTTGAAACCGCCGAAATTGCGGTGAAGGCGTCGCAGACCGGCCACCTGGTGCTTTCCACGGTACACACCAACTCCGCCGCGGAAACCCTCACCCGCCTGGCCAACATGGGCGTGCCGCCGTTCAACATTGCCAGCTCCGTGAGCCTGATCATTGCCCAACGCCTGGCGCGGCGGCTGTGCAAGCATTGCCGCCAGGAGGCGGAGATTCCCCGCGAGGCGCTGCTGCAAGAGGGCTTCACGGAGCAGGAAGTGGATAGCGCTACCGTGTACGAAGCAGTAGGCTGCAAGCATTGCACCCATGGCTACAAGGGCCGCGTGGGGATCTATGAAGTGGTACCGATCAGCACGGCCATGAGCCAACTGATCATGCGTAACGGCAACTCCATGGATTTCGATAAACTGGCACGGGAAGAGGGCCATCCGGACCTGCGTCGCAGTGGGCTTTTGAAGGTGATGCAGGGGATCACGAGCCTGACCGAGGTCAACCGGGTCACAAAGGATTGATACGGCCTCAAGCCTCATGAGCTAGCGCCGATAATAATCGAGACGCATCCAAGCAGCAGGGAATCTATGGCAACCAGAACCGCAAGAGCGCCAAAGAAACTGAGACTGTACCGCTGGCGCTGGACCGGCAAGGGCCCCGGCGGGCGTCTGGTCAGCGGTGAGGTAGTGGCCGCCGAGAAGTTCGAGGTGGAACGCGAGCTGGCCAACCAGAACATCATCGTCAAGAACGTGCGTCGCAAGGGCGGGCTCACCGGCGGCATGGGCACCATCAAGCCCAGGGACATAATGCTTTTCGCTCGCCAGATGGCCACCATGATTCGCGCCGGCGTGCCGGTGTTGCAAGCGTTCCAGGTGGTGGCCGAGAGTATCCGCAAGCCGGCCATGAGCGCGGTGGTCCAGCAGTTGATGAACGAGGTGGCGGCCGGCTCGAGCTTTTCCCAGGCGCTGCGCAATCACCCCGATCAGTTCGACAGCCTGTTCTGCAACCTGGTGGAAGCGGGCGAGAGTTCCGGCTCGCTGGACCGCATGCTCGACCGTGTCGCCACCTACAAGGAGAAGGTGGAATCGCTCAAGGGCCGGGTGAAGAAGGCGCTGTGGTACCCCATCGCGGTGATCCTGGTCGGGGTCGGCGTGACGGCACTGCTGCTGATCAAGGTGGTGCCCCAGTTCGAGAGCCTGTTCCACGGCTTCGGCGCCGAACTGCCGGCCATGACCCGCATGACCATTGCCCTTTCCGAATTCGCCCAGCAGTACTGGCTGTGGGGCCTGGCCGGGCTGATCGCCTTCGTCTACCTGATGCGCCAGGGCATCAAGCGCTCGCCTGCGTTCGCCTATCGCGTGCATGCGTTCCTGCTCAAGGTGCCGGTGCTGGGCGACATCTTCGATAAATCCGCCGTGGCGCGCTATTCGCGCACCCTGGCGACCACCTACGGCGCCGGCGTGCCCATGGTGGAGGCGCTGGACATTGCCGCCGGGGCCACCGGCAACCTGGTCTACGAACGCGCCACACGGCAGATCCGCGAAGACGTGTCCAACGGCCAGCAACTCCATTTCGCCATGCGCCTGACCGAGCGCTTCCCCGCCCTGGCGGTGCAGATGGTCGGCATCGGCGAGGAATCCGGCGCGCTGGACGCCATGCTCAACCGCGTGGCGGACTATTACGAGGAGGAGGTCGACAACAAGGTCGACGCCCTCACCTCGTTGCTGGAGCCGCTGATCATCGTGGTGCTGGGGATTCTGGTCGGCGGCCTGGTCATTTCCATGTACCTGCCGATCTTCGAGCTGGGCACGGTGTTGTGAGTATGGTGTGGTTGCTGGCGGCCGTGCTGGGCCTTTGCCTGGGTAGCTTCCTCAACGTGGTGATCGTGCGCTTGCCAGTCATGCTGATGCTGGGCTGGCGGGCCGAGGCCCGCGAGGCACTGGAACTGCCAGAGGAGGCGTCGCCCCGCTTCAACCTGCTGGTGCCGCGCTCGATTTGCCCTCAATGCGAAACGCCCATTGCCTGGCACGACAACCTGCCGGTCATCGGCTGGTTCAAGCGACGCGGCCGCTGTGCTGCCTGTGAAGCACGCATCAGCCCTCAGTATCCACTGGTGGAACTGGCCGGCGCCTGTCTGGCGCTGGCCGTGGTGGCGCTGTACGGCGTCTCCTGGCAGGGCCTGTTCGTCTTCGGTGCCTGCCTGGCGCTGCTGGCACTTGCCGTGATCGACCTGCGCACCCAGTTGCTGCCGGATGTCGTTACCCTGCCACTGCTGTGGGCGGGCCTGCTCTACCAGTTGCTGTTCCAGCCCCTGCTGCTGCCCAGCGCGGTGATCGGCGCCATGGCGGGCTATCTTGCCCTGTGGAGCGTCTACTGGCTGTTCAAGCTGATTACCGGCAAGGAAGGCATGGGCTACGGCGACTTCAAGCTGCTGGCGGCCCTGGGCGCCTGGCTGGGCTGGCAGTCCCTGCCGATGGTGCTGATCCTTTCCGCCGGCGTGGGCGCCATCGTGGGTGTCGCCATTCAGCTTGCCCTGCCCCGGATGCGCGGCGCGCCGATGCCCTTCGGCCCTTTCCTGGCCAGCGCCGGCTGGATTGCGCTATTGGTGGGCGAGCCGCTGATGGCCGTTTATGTCGGCATGACACTCTGAGTGAGGGCTTGTGAGGGAGTATCTGTTTTGATCGTTGGCGTAACGGGTGGTATCGCTTCCGGCAAGAGCACCGTGGCGCGGGCCTTCGCGGCGTTGGGTGTGCCCTGGGTGGATGCCGACGACGTGGCCCGCGAGGTGGTCGAGCCCGGCGAGCCGGCGCTGGCCGAGATTGCCGAGCGCTTCGGCGGGGAGGTACTGCTGGCCGACGGCAGCCTGAACCGCCGCGCGCTGCGCGATATCGTCTTCGACGACCCGAGCGAGCGCCTCTGGCTCGAATCGGTGACCCACCCACGCATTCGCCAGCGCATCGTGGCACACCTGGAACGGCTACAAGCCGAGGGCGCGCCTTACGTGCTGCTGGTCTCGCCGTTGCTGTTCGAATCAGGCCAGAGCGAGATGGTGGACCGCTGCCTGGTGGTCGACGTGCCGGAGAGCCTGCAGTTCGCCCGCACCGCCGCCCGCGACGACGTGGACGATAAACAGGCCCGCGCCATCGTGGCCGCCCAGATGCCGCGCAGTGAACGCCTGGGCCGCGCCGACGACGTGATCGACAACAGTGGCAGCGAGCAGGATCTCGCCGTCCAGGTCGCCGAGCTGGATCGACGCTACCGTGAAATGGCGGCCAGTCGATAGCCCACATGATCGCCCATAAGCGCTAGAATGGGCGGAAAGCCACCAACCCTTGCGGATTCATGAGCCAACACAACCAACGCCCCCTGACCGTCGCCTGCCCGCAATGCCAGAAGAAGGTGGTGTGGAGCGAGAAGAATCCCTACCGCCCCTTCTGCAGCGAGCGCTGCAAACTTATCGACCTGGGTGCCTGGGCCGACGAATCGCACCGCATCGCCGGCGAGCCGGCACTCGACGAGACCAATATCGAGGAGTGGCTGACCCGCGCCGACCAGGGCGACGATCGGTGAGCCTGGCGCCGGCACCGACCTACCGGCTACTGGCCGAACTGGAGGTCGCCTTCGATATGCTGATCGAGCGCACCGAGGCGCTGCTCGAGGCTTATGCCGCTTCGCCCGCCGAGGATTGGGCCTTTCGGGTCGAAGCCAGCACCGAGTGGCTGCGCCGCGCCCTGCTCGATTTCTGGTACACCGACGGCCAGGACGGCCGCGCCACCCGCAGCCATGTCGGCTTGATTGCCGCCGATGACACGCTGATGACCAGGGTGGCCGAAGTGAATGCAGCCAAGACCGAATTCGCCGAGCGGCTGGCTCGCATCAAGGCCGAGGACCCACCGCTGCTGGCCGAGGCCAAGGCGGTGCTGCCGTTTCGCCACCCACAGTTGCACGACCACCTGCGCGGCAGCGGCCTCGCCCGGCTGCACCTGAAGCAGTGCTGGCGAGCCATCCCCATGGCCGAGGCGCCGGTGGCCCGGGTACGCCTGGCCTGGTACTCGAGCGGTCGCTCGATCAAGCGGCTGACGGTGCAAGAGGTCGAGAAAAAGCTGCTGGCGCTGGATAGCGACGCACCCCATGTGCGCATTCAGCTGCGCAAGCTGGCGGCGCTACCCTCGAGCGAACCGTTGGCCCAGGTGCAGAGCCAGGCGCCGTTGATGCGCGCCAACCTGTTCTACTGCGAGCCATTGGAAGACGGCCGCACCCGCCGCGCCATGAACGTGGCGCTGCCGCTGTTCCTACCCGCGCCGCGCGGTCACCTGCCCGACCACAACCTGCCCCCGGCCACCCCGCCGCCGAACCGCACCCGGGCACGGCGCAGCGACGAGAAGCTGGAAGAAACGCCCTACCTGCCCAGCCTGCGGATCTACCGCTACCGCTGATTCGCGGTGAATGAAAAAGGCTAGAAAACCTAGCCGGCCTGCTGTGCTTGATATTCCAGCTCACCGGCAAGTTCGGCCGGGAGCTTCAGCGCCTTGGCGAGTTGATCGAGCCAGGCCCGTTCCATGGGATTCTGCTCGTCGATCACCGCCACGCTGATCAGGTACATCTCGCGCGCCGCCTGGGGCGAGTCGGCCTGCCGCGCCAGCGCTTCGGCATCCAGCGGGGCGCTCAGTTGCTGTTCGACCCAGCGGTGCAGCTCGTCATCGGCGCCCAGGGCGTCGATCTGCTGGGTGATGAGTTCGCGCTCCTGCGCGTCGATATGGCCGTCGGCGCGGGCGGCCATGATCATGGCCTGCAGCAGTTCGAGACTGCGACGCTCCTGCAACTCGCCCTGCAACACCTCGACCCGCTCGCCTTCACCACCACTGGCCGCCGGCTGGCCGCTCTGGCCCTTGGCGTTCTGCGAGTTCTGCCAGGCTTTCCAGGCCAGCATGCCGACCGCGGCGATGGCACCATACTTGAGCGCCTTGCCGCCGAGCTTGCGACCGCGCTTGGAGCCCACCAGCAGCCCCATGGCGCCGCCACCCAGCAGGCTCTTCACATCCAGGCCACTGCCGCCGGCCGAGGCCTGGCCCGCCGAACCGCCTCCCAGTTGGCGAGTCAGGCCTTCGAGCATGCCTTTCACGTCCACTCCCCCGCTATTCCGGTTGCCGCTCTGGCCACCGGCCTGCTGCATCAGCTGCTGCAAGATCTTGCTGGCGTTCATCGATTTCTCTCCCTAGGAATCAACACGAAGGGCCATGCCGGTTCTTTACGGAACGAGGCATGGCCAGGTGACAGTATCAGTCCGGGCGTGACGACTCATACCACTCCAGTGCCTGCTCCATGCGGTCGTAGCCCCAGAACGGCTCGTCGCCGGCCATGAAGAACGGCGCGCCGAAGATACCCAACGCCTGGGCCTGGGCCGTGGCATCGCGCAGCGCTTCCTTGGCTTCGGGGCGCTGGCCTTCCTCCAGCAGGTAGGCCGCGTCGAGCTTGAGCTCCGCCAGACAGTTGCCGATGACCTGGGGGTCGGCGATGTCCTGGTCGTGTTCGAAATTGGCGCGGTAGACGCTGCGTACGAACGCCGGCACCCACTCTTCCTCGACGTGCCAGTTGGCGATGCGCGCGGCCAGCAGGCCGCTGCGGGGAAATTGCGAGGGACGGTGAAAGCGGATGCCATCACGGTCGCACAGGCGTTCGACATCCCGCCACATGTAGCGCCCCTTGGCCGGGTAAAGCTTGAAGGGCGTGTCGTTCAAGCCCTGGGCCTGGAAAATCGGCCCCAGCAGGAAGGGCTGCCAGCGCACTTCGATGTCACGCTCGGCGGCCTCGTGCTCGAGCCGCATCGCGGCTGGATAGGAGTATGTGCTGGCGAAATCGAACCAGAAGGTAAAGGTCATGGTGGTGGTCTCCTTGTCGGCAGCCGTGCTAGCCCGCCCGTCATATTGATCTGCATCATGCAGGCTTGTCACCTCTCCTCCATACTGGACTGTATTAGAGAATAAGGAGAACAGTTGGTGAATCCACTGCAGCCCTTGAACGCCACGCAGGTCTATCGCGCCTGCCCCGAGGACGCCTTCGATTTCGAGATCACCAGCGAGCTCGAGTCGCTGGACATGCTGAGCGGCCATGCCCGCGCGCGCGATGCACTGGATTTCGGCACCTCCATGCGCAGCGATGGTTTCAATCTCTACGTGCTAGGCCATCCCGGGCATGGCAAGCATCAGTTGGTCGGACGTTTTCTCTCCGAACGCTCCCGCGACGAGCCTACTCCACCGGACATCGCTTACCGCTACAACTTCGACGATCATACCCAGCCGTTGTGCCTGCTACTGCCCACCGGCATGGGCCGGGTGCTGCGGGCCGACCTGGAACAGCTGGCCGAGGAGTTGCGCTCGGCGATTCCCGCCGTGTTCGAGGGTGATGAGTATCAGAACCGCTTGCACGAGATGAAGCAGGCCATGGGCGAGCGCCAGCGCGATGCCATCGAAGTGGTGCGCCGCGAGGCGCGCGAGCACGACATCCTGTTGCTTTCCACACCCAACGGTTTCACCTTCGCGCCGGCCGGCGACGACGACAAGATGATGTCGCCCGAAGAGTTCGAGAAGCTCGACAAGGACGATCGCGAGCGCATCGAGGGCACGGTACAGGTCCTGCAGAAGAAGTTGGCCCAGGCCATTCGCCACATGCCGCGCCTGGCGAAGCAGCTGCGCGAGCACATCTCCACGCTGAACGGCGAGATGCTGCAAACGGCCATCGACGCGCCGCTGGCCGAGCTGGAAGAGCGCTACGCCGATCACGACGGCATTCTGGATCACCTGAAAGCGCTGCGCGACGCCATGCTGCTGCACGTCGACTCGTTCATCGCCGACGAACCCGAGATGCCGCCAGAGGCGATCTTCAACCGCTTCCCGATCAACCTGATCGTCGACAACACCGGTTGCGAAGGTGCCCCGGTGGTCTATCTCGACCTGCCGACCCATCAGCACCTGGTGGGGCGTATTGAACACCACGTTCACAACGGCACCCTGCTGACCGATTTCTCGCTGATTCGTGCCGGGGGCCTGCACCGGGCCAATGGCGGTTACCTGGTGATCGACGTGCGCGCCTTGCTGATGCATGCCGGCGCCTGGGAGACGCTCAAGTGGGTGCTGCGTGCCGGCGAGATCCGCACCGAGTCGCTGGAACAGGCCTATGGCCTGATCAGCACCACCACGCTGGATCCCGAGCCGGTGCCGCTGGACCTCAAGGTGGTGCTGCTCGGCGAGCGCCTGTTCTACTACTTGCTGTGCGAGCAGGACCCCGACTTTCTCGAGCTGTTCAAGGTGCAGGCCGACCTGGAGGACGAGCTCGAGCGCAACCACGGCAATCAGCCGCTCTATGCCCGCATGGTGGCCACCCTGGCGCGGGATTCGGCATTACGCCCGTTGGACCGCAGCGGCGTGGCGGCGGTGATCGAACGTGCCAGCCGCCTGGCCGACGACCAGGGCAAGCTCACCGCCCGCCATCGGGCTCTGAGCAACCTGCTGGAAGAGGCCGACCACTGGGCCGAGCGCGACGACGCCAAGGTGATGTCGCGCCGCCATGTGGAGAAAGCCGTGGCGCAGCAGCTGTGGCGCGCCAGCCGCATTCACGAGCGCAGCCATGAGGCCATCGCCCGCGGCATCGTCGCGATACAGCTCGAGGGCTTTCAGGTTGGCCAGGTGAACGGCCTTTCGGTGATGAGCCTGGGCGACTACGCCTTCGGCCAGCCCACCCGTATCACGGCCACCGCCCGGCCCGGACCTGGCCACGTGGTGGATATCGAGCGCGAGGCGCGCCTGGGCGGACGCATTCATTCCAAGGCGGTAATGATCCTGTCGCGTTGCCTGGCCAGCCGCTATGCCCCGGATACGCCGCTCTCGCTCTCCGCCAGCTTGGCTTTCGAGCAATCCTACGGCGGTATCGAGGGGGATAGCGCCTCGGTGGCGGAAGCCTGCGCCCTGATTTCGGCCATCGCCCGCGTAGGTATCGACCAGCGCCTGGCGGTGACCGGCTCCATCGACCAGCACGGCCGCGTGCAAGCCGTGGGTGGGGTCAACGAGAAGATCGAGGGTTTCTTCGATATCTGCCAGGCGCGCGGCGGCGTGAAGGGACATGGAGTACTGCTGCCCCCCACCAACGTGGAACATCTTATGCTCAAGCTCGAGGTGCGCGATGCCATCGCCGCCGGCGAATTCAAGGTCTACGCCATCGAGTACCTGGACCAGGCGCTCGAATTGCTCACCGGGATGACACCCGGCGAACGCACGGACGAAGGCCTCTACCCGGCCGGAAGCCTCAATGCCAAGGTACACGAGCGGCTCGAGGCCTTTCACCAGGCAGTGAAGAGAAGCAAGGTCAAGGTGAACGACGAGGAGGAAGGCAAGGAAGAAGACAAGGAGAACGAAGCCGGCAGCACCGACGAGGAGCGCAGCGATGATCAGTGACGATGCCCCGCAGGGCAACGGCTCGCAGACGCCATTGCTGGATGTGGCGCGGGTGCTGGCCCTGCTCGATGCCTCTCGTCACAGCCTGGCGGCCTTGGCCGCGGCGGTGGATCTGGCCAGCCAACGCCACGTCGAGCTAGTGGCGCTTTACGTCGAGGATCTTGATCTGCTGAGCTGCGCCGCCTTCCCCTTTTCCTGCGAGATCGGTGCCCAGTCGGGCCTGACGCGCCCGCTGACACCCGATTCGCTGGAAAACAGCATCGCCCACCAGCTGCAGCGCGTGCAGCAGGCACTGGCCGAGGCGGTGGCCGGGCGCGACCTGCGCCACCGGCTCGAGGTCAGCCGCGGGCAGATTGCTGTCGAGGCCTTGACCAAGGCCGGCCCGGGTGACGTGCTGGTACTCGGCAAGGCCGGCACCAGCGAGCGTTGGGAAAAGCGGCTTGGCTCCACCAGCCGTCGCCTGATCCTGGAAGCCCCCTGCAGCGTGCTGCTGTGGGACGAGACACACCCATTTCGGCGTGGCCCGCTGCACTGGCTGGCGACACGCGAAGACGACCGGGTTCAGGAAGAGGCCACCCCTACGATACCGGGATGGCTAGCCTCGCTGTTCGACGGCGCCGCCCCCCTGCCCGTCAGCCATGCCGGAGCGCTGGAGCGAGCGCTGACCCACGCCAACGCCGGCGGGCTGCTGCTGCGCCGCAGCGAGTTGGCAAGCCTGTTGGAGGAGGATGGCGAGGTTATCGGCAGGGTATCGCTTCCGATCCTGGTCATCCCTTAGGCTCTGTCCGAAAACTGGCTACGCTCGCTGCCGATCAGGCGTCGAGCTGCCCTTCTTGCCGAGACGACGCCAAGGGTGGTGGCGCAGCCGGGCCATCCGGCGTTTCCAGGGGCGGCTCCTGCAGCCGCGGCATGGCGGCCACGCGTTTATCGATGTACCGCAGCAGCCAGAGTTGGGCAAAGAGGATTACCAGACACCACACAAGGCCTGAGACAACGCTCACGACAGCTTTCCTCTCAGAGGCCGACGTGGCCTCGTCGAATCGAGTGTAGTCCTGGCCCGGGAAAAGCAGAAGATAGGCGCCTAACTTTTTTATTACCGCCAGAGCCGCTCTTCCACCCGCTCCAGAATCTGTCGGCTGACCTTGTGCACTAGCGGCTTGGCGGCCTTGGTCACGGCCTTTTCGACCAGGCGGTTGCGTATGGCATACGTCAGCGTGAAGTGGACTTCGGTACCCGCCTCCACCGGGCTGAGCCGGTAGCAGCCCTGGTTGTGAACGCCATCCACCGATTCCCAGGCCAGCATCTCGGGTGGCCGGTTCTCGGTGATGGCCACCTCGAAGGTCCAGTCCATGCCCACGGCATGCACATGCCAGCGATAGCGTTCGCCGCCGAGCGGCTCGATCGCCTTGATCAGGTCGGAGTAGTCGACGAAGTCCTCAACCCGTTCCAGCAGGGCAAATACCCGCTCCGGCGGGGCCTTGAGAATTGCGCTGTGTTCGATCGTGGCCATGCGGTTCCCTATACTGCTGTACGACGCTAAAATGCTCCACTTCATTCCGCAGGTTACTCGTCCTGCTGATCGATAGCTAACGCGAATAGCTAATCTTCGCTTACGCAGGCATTGGTTCGGATGCGCTCAGCAATTCGACACTTTCTGAGTATATCGACAGTTCCGAGCAAATAGCCGAGCGAGATGAAGCGCCACATTTTTCCTCTGAGGTAGTACATGCCCACACCCAAGGTCGGTTTCGTCTCACTAGGCTGCCCCAAGGCACTGGTGGATTCCGA
Source organism: Halomonas sp. LR3S48 (assembly GCF_025725665.1). Taxonomy (NCBI): domain Bacteria; kingdom Pseudomonadati; phylum Pseudomonadota; class Gammaproteobacteria; order Oceanospirillales; family Halomonadaceae; genus Halomonas; species Halomonas sp. LR3S48. The sequence goes on from NZ_CP107009.1 coordinate 2,623,643, forward strand.
GCGTATCCTGACCCAGCTGCGCACCGACGGCTACGAGATCGTGCCCAGCTATGACGACGCCGACGTGGTGGTGGTCAACACCTGCGGCTTCATCGACAGCGCCAAGGCCGAGTCGCTGGATGCCATCGGCGAGGCCATCGCCGAGAACGGCAAGGTGATCGTCACCGGCTGCATGGGCGTGGACGAAGGCGCCATTCGCGACGTTCACCCCAGCGTGCTGGCGGTGACCGGCCCGCAGCAGTACGAACGAGTCGTCGGTGCCGTGCACGAGGCGGCGCCACACAACCATCGGCACGACCCGCACCTCGACCTGGTGCCGGCCCAAGGCGTGAAGCTCACTCCGCGCCACTATGCCTACCTGAAGATCTCCGAGGGCTGCAACCACAGCTGCAGCTTCTGCATCATTCCCTCCATGCGCGGCAAGCTGGTGAGCCGCCCGGTAGGCGATGTGCTGCGCGAGGCCGAGGGGTTGGCCAAGGCCGGCGTGAAGGAGCTCCTGGTGATCTCACAGGATACCAGTGCCTATGGCGTGGACCTGCGCTATGCGCCGAGCGAATGGCGAGGTCGCGAGGTCAGGACAAGGCTTACCGAGCTGTGCGAGGCGCTCTCGGAACTGGGCATTCGCGTGCGGCTGCACTACGTCTACCCCTACCCTCACGTGGACGAGCTGATCCCGCTGATGGCCGAGGGCAAGATCCTGCCCTACCTGGACATTCCCTTCCAGCACGCCAGCCCCAAGGTGCTCAAGGCGATGAAGCGCCCCGCCTTCGAGGACAAGACCCTGGCGCGCATCAAGCGCTGGCGCGAGCTGTGCCCCGAGCTGACCATCCGCTCGACCTTCATCGTCGGCTTCCCCGGCGAGACCGAGGAGGACTTCCAGTACCTGCTCGACTGGCTGAGCGAAGCCCAGCTCGACCGCGTGGGCTGCTTCCAATACTCCCCGGTGGAGGGCGCGCCGGCCAACGAGCTGGGCCTGGAGCCGGTACCGGATGAAGTGAAGCAGGAGCGTTGGGAGCGCTTCATGGCTCACCAGCAGCAGATCTCCGCCGCCCGGCTCGAACGCAAGATCGGCCGCGAGATCGAAGTGCTGGTGGACGAGGTCGACGAGGAAGGCCCGATCGGCCGCAGCGAAGCCGATGCCCCCGAGATCGACGGCATGGTGTTCCTGGATGCCAAGCGCACCCTGCGCCCGGGAGATGTCGTCCGAGCACGCGTAACCAACGCCGATGAATACGATCTCTGGGCAGAGGTCATAGAAGAAGAGAAACCGGTGAAGTTCATGGACTTCTACTCGGCATAAGCGATAGCCAGACGCAAAAACGCCACCCTAGGGTGGCGTTTTTCTTGGCTGTAAAGCCTGGTTCGGGCTCCGCGAACGGAGCCCGAAGGACGATCAGTCCTGACCCATCTGCTGCTTGATGAGGTCGCCGATGGTGGTCGGGCCACCGGTCTCGACTTCCTGCTCGCGCAGCTTCTTCAGGTTCTGACGAGTGTCGTCCTGGTCCTTGGCCTTGATCGACAGGTTGATCGCGCGGTTCTTGCGATCGACGCTGACGATGCGGGCTTCGACGGTGTCGCCTTCGCTCAGCACGTTGCGCGCATCTTCGACGCGGTCGGCGCTGATCTCGGATGCCTTGAGTACGGCAACGACATCAGTGGCCAACTCGACATGGGCTTCCTTGGCATCGACTTCGACCACACGGCCGGAGACGATGGAGCCCTTGTCGTTGACGGCCAGGTACTCGGCCACCGGGTCGGAGTCGAGCTGCTTGATACCAAGCGAAATGCGCTCACGCTCCGGGTCGATGGAGAGGATGACGGCTTCGGCTTCGTCGCCCTTCTTGAAGCGGCGCACGGCTTCTTCGCCGGTCTCGGACCAGGAGAGGTCGGAGAGGTGAACCAGGCCGTCGATGCCGCCTTCCAGACCGATAAAGATTCCGAAGTCGGTGATCGACTTGATGGAACCGGACACACGGTCGCCCTTGTTGTACTGGGCGCTGAAGGTTTCCCACGGGTTCGGCGTGCACTGCTTGACACCCAGGGAGATACGACGACGCTCTTCGTCGATGTCGAGGATCATGACATCTACTTCGTCGCCGATGTTGACGACCTTGGACGGGTGGATGTTCTTGTTGGTCCAATCCATCTCGGAGACGTGAACCAGGCCTTCGACACCCTCTTCCAGCTCGGCGAAGCAGCCGTAGTCGGTGAGGTTGGTGACGCGAGCCGGAACCACGGTACCCTCGGGGTAGCGGTCCTTGATGTTGACCCACGGATCTTCGCCCAGCTGCTTCAGGCCCAGGGAGACGCGGTTGCGCTCGCGGTCGAACTTGAGCACCTTGACGTTGATCTCGTCGCCCACGGCCACGATCTCGCTCGGATGCTTGATGCGCTTCCAGGCCATGTCGGTGATGTGCAGCAGGCCATCGACGCCGCCCAGGTCGACGAAGGCACCGTAGTCGGTCAGGTTCTTGACGATACCAATGATCTGCTGGCCTTCCTGCAGGGTGGCGAGCAGGGCCTCACGCTCGGCGCTGTTCTCGGCTTCGAGCACGGCGCGGCGGGAAACGACAACGTTGTTGCGCTTCGGGTCGAGCTTGATGACCTTGAAGTCGAGCTCCTTGTGCTCGAGGTGCGTGGTGTCGCGCACCGGACGCACGTCGACCAGGGAACCCGGGAGGAAGGCACGGATGGAGTCGATGTCGACGGTGAAGCCGCCCTTGACCTTGCCGTTGATCACGCCCTTGACGATTTCTTCTTTCTCGAAGGCCGCTTCCAGGATCTTCCACGCTTCGGCGCGCTTGGCCTTCTCGCGAGACAGACGGGTCTCGCCGAAACCGTCTTCGACGGCTTCCAGGGCGACGCTGACTTCGTCGCCAACGGCGATGGTGAGTTCGCCGTTATCGTCGCGGAACTGCGCCGCGGGAATCTGCCCTTCAGACTTCAGGCCGGCATTGACGGTGACCCAGTCACCCTCGATGTCGACGACGGTAGCCGTGACGATGGCGCCCGGCTCCATGTTGATGTCCTGCAGTGACTGTTCAAACAGTTCAGCAAAGCTTTCGCTCATGATTTTCCTACGTGATCAACGGTGTTGAGGCGTTGCCGCCTTCTCCGCACCACCAGCGAGTGCGGGCCTTATTTACCAAACCCCCGGCGATGTTAGCGCTGGTTGGACCTGGCCGGGCTTGCAAGAGTGTATTGCCCGACCATGCCATGACATCCGTCCGAGGGCGCCGCAAGGGAGATCAAGTTTCGGGGACGAGGCCGCGCTCGGCGAGCCACTCCGTCAACCGTTCCACCACTTCCGGTATCTTCAGGCTCGTGGTATCAAGCGTTATGGCATCAATGGCCGGCTTGAGAGGAGCCACGCTGCGCTGCATGTCGCGTGCGTCGCGTGCCTGAATTTCCTTCAAAAGACTCGATAGACTAGCATTCACCCCCGCCTCCTGCAACTGAAGGTGGCGCCTGCGCGCACGCTCTTCGGCGCTGGCCGTGAGGAACACCTTGAGTTCGGCATCGGGGAATACCACAGTGCCCATGTCTCGTCCGTCGGCCACCAGCCCGGGGGGCTTCCTGAAGTCTCGCTGGCGCTGCAGCAGCGCCTGGCGCACGCCATTCAGCGCGGCGACCTGGGAAGCGGCGTCGCCTACCTGCTCGGTGCGGATCTCGTGGCTGACGTCGTCGCCTTCGAGCAGCACACGAGTCTTGTCCTCCTCGGCCACGAAGACCACGTCAAGTTCGGCGGCCACCCGCTCCAGCGCCGGTTCGTCATCCAGCACCAGGCCGCGGCGCATGGCGGCCAGCGCCGTCAGGCGATAGAGCGCACCGCTGTCGAGCAGGTGCCATCCCAAGCGCTCGGCGATCAGGCGGCTGATGGTGCCCTTGCCGGCACCTCCGGGCCCGTCGAGGGTCAATACCTTCGCCGCTTCGCTCATGCTCCCACCTCTTTCTCCTCGCGGACCCTGAGACCCACCACGCGGGCAAGTTCCGTGAAGCCGGGGAAGGAGGTGGCGACGTTGGCGCAGTCGTCGATGACGATCTCTTCGCCGGCCCGCAGCGAAGCCACCACGAAGGCCATGGCAATGCGATGGTCGCCCAGGCTGTCGATGCGTCCGCCGCCGTAGGCCACTTCGCGATCGCCGGCGCCGATAATGTCGATGCCATCCTCGCGCAAGGTGTGCTCGACACCCAGGGTCGCCAGGCCATCGGCCATGGCCTGGAGGCGGTCGGATTCCTTGACCCGCAGCTCCTCGGCGCCGCGCAGGCGGGTGGTGCCCGTGGCGCAGGCGGCGGCAATGAACAGTGCCGGGAATTCGTCGATGGCCAGCGGCACCTGATCGACGGGAATGTCGATGCCCTTGAGCGGTGCATAGCGGATGTGCAGGTCGGCCACCGGCTCGCCGCCCACTTCGTGCTCGTTGGTCAGGCGCAGGTCGGCGCCCATCAGCTTGAGGATGTTGATCACGCCGATACGCGTGGGGTTGATGCCGACATGCTCGAGCATCAGGTTGGAGCCCGGCGTGATCGCCGCGGCCACCAGGAAGAAGGTGGCGGAGGAGATGTCCGATGGTACGTCGATGGGCGCGGCGGCCAGCTTGCCACCACCGCGCAGCCAGCAGGTATCGCCCTCGCGGTGCACCTCATAACCGAAGCCGGTCAGCATGCGTTCGGTGTGGTCGCGAGTGGGCGCCGGCTCGCGCACGCGGGTCTCGCCTTCGGCATAGAGCCCGGCGAGCAGCAGGCAGGATTTCACCTGGGCGCTGGCCATGGGCATGTCGTAGCTGATGCCACGGAGCTTCTGGCCACCGTGGATATTGAGCGGCGGGCGCCCGCCATCGGCAGTATCGATCCTGGCACCCATCAGCCGCAGCGGATCGGCCACGCGGCCCATGGGGCGTTTGGTCAGTGAGGCATCGCCGATGAGCTGGGTGTCGAAACGCTGGCCCGCCAACAATCCGGCGAACAGGCGCATGGCGGTACCGGCGTTGCCCACGTAGAGCGGCCCGGAAGGCGCCTTGAGCCCGTGCATGCCCACGCCGTGCACGGTGACCCGGCCCTGGTGAGGCCCTTCGATGGCCACGCCCATTTCGCGGAACGCCTGCAGGGTAGCGAGGCTGTCCTCCCCTTCCAGGAACCCCTTCACTTCTGTGACGCCTTCGGCCAGCGCCCCGAGCATGATCGAGCGGTGGGAGATCGACTTGTCGCCCGGCACGCGGATGCGGCCGGCGACACGGCCACCGGGCGTGGCCCGGAAGGTGAGTTTGCCTTGTTCTTGCATCTGGTATTCCGCCTGATAACTGGTCTGGTTCAGGAGAGAGTCGAAATAGTGCCGTGCGTGGCTGGCACGGTCGAAAATTGAGAGCATAGCATCGCCGTCGCCCGCTTCCACTGCCTGACGCAACCGGCCGAGCCCCGCCTCGAAGTCGTCGAGAGAGGTCAGCACCGCATCGCGATTGGCGGTGAAGATGTCGCGCCACATGACCGGATCGCTGCCGGCAATGCGGGTGAAGTCGCGAAAACCGCCGGCGGCGTAGCGGAAGATTTCCAGCCGCTCGTCCTGACGCGCCAGGGTATCCACCAGCGAGAAGGCGAGCAAATGCGGCAAATGGCTGGTACGCGCCAGCACCTGGTCGTGCCGGTCGACCTCCATCTCCAGCACCTCGGCGCCACAGGCACGCCACAGTGCCCAAACCCGGGCTACGGCGGAGGAAGCGGTCTCGGCGCTGGGGGTGAGGATCACCTTGTGATTGACGTAGAGCCGAGGATCGGCCGCCGCCACACCGCTCTTCTCGGAACCGGCGATGGGGTGACCCAGCACCAGGCCGGCGGGCAGGCTACCGAAAGCTGCCAGGGCGCAGTCGCGCACCGCGGCCTTGGTGCTGCCTACGTCGGTGATCACTATCCGCGGGGCTTGGCCTTCCAGCGCCTCTCGCGGCAGTGCCGCAGCAAGCTCGGTCATCACACCCTGCATGGTCAGTACCGGCACGGCCAGCACGATCAGCGTAGCGCCCTCCACCAGCGGTGTGAGCCGGGTGTCGCCATGATCGATCAGGCCCATCTCGATGCCGCGCTCGATCTCGCCGGGGTCCGGGTCGCATGCGGCTATTTCAACCGGCCCGAAGCCGCCGGCTATTTTAACCGGCCCGAAGCCGCCGGTAGTGCCGCCACCATAGCCAGCGGCCCGCAGTGCTGCTGCCAGCGAGCCGCCGATCAACCCCAGGCCGACGATGAGGATGCGCGCTTCACTCGGAGGTGTCGTATCGCCCACCACGCTTACAGCACACCTACGGGGTAGGAACCGAGCACCTTGACCTCGGAGGCACGCAGGCGCACTTCCTCGAGCACGGCGGCGACCCGGGGCTCGTCCACGTGGCCCTTGAAATCGATGAAGAAGACGTAGTTCCACACCCCGGTGCGCGAGGGACGCGTCTCCAGGCGCGTGAGATCGATGCTATGGCGATGAAACGGCTCGAGCAGATCGTGCAGCGCACCGGGCTGGTTGCGCATGGCCACCACGATGGAAGTCTTGTCCTCGCCGGACATGGGCACGTGCTGGCTACCGATGATCAGGAAGCGCGTGGAGTTGTCGGGGCGGTCCTCGATCTTCTCGGCCACCTTCTCCAGGCCGTAGAGCTTGGCCGCCATGTCACCGGCGATGGCGGCGCTGTGCCATTCGCCCTTGATCATGCGCGCCGCCTCGGCGTTGGACGAGACCGGCACCCGTTCGGCACGGGGATAGTGGGCGTCGAGCCACTTGCGACACTGCGCCAGCGACTGCGGGTGCGAATATACACGCGAGACCTTGTCGCGCAGCGTGGTGTCGGCCACCAGCAGATGATGATGGATACGCAGTACCACCTCGCCGCAGATGCGGATCGAGGAGTCCATGAACGAGTCCAGGGTATGGCTGACCACGCCCTCGGTGGAGTTCTCCACCGGCACCACGCCGTAGTTGACCGCTCCCGCCTCCACTTCACGGAATACTTCGTCGATGGCGGCCATGGGCATGCTCACCGCGCTCTCGCCGAAGTGCTTGAGCGCGGCCTGCTGGGTGAAGGTGCCCTCGGGGCCGAGGTAGGCCACCTTGGTCGGCTGCTCCAGGGCCAGGCAGGCGGACATGATCTCGCGGAACAGCCGCGCCATCTCCTCGCTGTTGAGCGGCCCGGGGTTGAGCTCCATGATGCGGCGCAGCACCTGGGCCTCGCGTTCGGGACGGTAGAAGACGGCCCCGGGGTCGCTCTGGGTCTTGACCTCGGCGACCTGCTTGGCGCACTCGGCGCGAGCGCTGATCAAGCGCAGGATCTCGTTGTCGAGGTCGTCGATGCGCTCGCGTAGCGAGTCGAGATTGGTGGGGGTTTCGTCGGTCATGGCTTATCCCCTGCGTTGCTCGAAGTCGGCCATGAAGTCGATCAGCGCATCGACGGCCGCTTCAGGCACGGCGTTGTAGAGGCTCGCCCGCATGCCACCAACGCTGCGGTGGCCCTTGAGGTTGAGCAACCCGGCCTCGTCGGCCTCGGTCAGGAACGGCTTGTCGAGGCGATCGTCGGCGAGTACGAAGGGTACGTTCATGCGTGAACGGTTACGCGGCGCGATGGGGTTGGAATAGAGACCGCTTTCATCGATCGCCGCATAGAGCTTGGCCGCCTTGCGCGCATTGAGCGTGGCCATGGCATCGAGCCCGCCGATGTCGTGCTTGAGCCACTGGAACACGAGCCCCGCCAGGTACCAGGCATAGGTGGGCGGGGTGTTGACCATGGAGTCCGCTTCGGCCACGGCCTGGTAGTCGAACAGGCTGGGAATGCGTTCGCAGCGCCGCTCGAGCAGGTCGTCGCGCACCAGCACCAGGGTCAGACCCGCGGGGCCGATGTTCTTCTGTGCCCCGGCGTAGATCACACCGAAGCGCGACACGTCGAGCGGCTCGGACAGGATGCTCGAGGAGTAATCGCACACCAGCGGCACGCTGACGTCGGGAATGTAGTCGAACTCGAGCCCACCGATGGTCTCGTTGGCGGTGTAGTGCAGGTAGGCCGCGTCATCGGACAGCGCCAAGTCCGCCTGGGCCGGCACCTCGCTGTGACCGCTGGGTTCACTGGAGCCCGCCATGTGGACCGCAAAGCCAAGATGCTTGGCTTCCGCCAGCGCCTTCTTGCCCCAGATCCCGGTGTACAGGAAATTGGCCGTGCCGCCCTGCCCCAGCAGGTTCATCGGCACCATGGAGAACTGCAGGCTGGCGCCGCCCTGCAGGAACAGCACCTTGTAGTTCGCCGGCACGGCGAGCAGCTCGCGCAGGTCGGCCTCGGCCTGCTCGGCGATGGCCACGAACTCGGGCGAGCGGTGACTCATCTCCATCACCGACAGCCCGCGGCCGTGGTAGTCGAGCATCTCTTCCCGCGCGCGCTCCAGCACTGCGGTGGGCAGCGCCGCAGGACCGGCGCAGAAATTATAGTGGCGTGTCATCAGCGTCGTGGTTCCGTTCTTCTCATGTCATGGCCATGCGTTAGGCGAAGTGAGCGCCCTAGCAGACGATGAGCTATCCCGGCGACCAGCCTGCGCGAGGGCGCTGTGAACCCCTCCCTGGGCGCTACTTTTGCCATCCATGGCAAAAGACCCTCGCTTCGACTGGCCCCCGGTGCTCATCGCTCGGCATGGTGCGGCAAGCCTTTATTCGTCGTTCCGGAACTCGTCCGTGGCGCCATTCTCATCCGCGCCCTGCTCCGGCGAATCCGCTCCATCGGACGGCGCTGCCTCTTCACCCTCCCCTTCGATGATTTCGCTCTCGACCTCCTCCGGCTCGTCGATGCGCACGGTCTTGACCAGCTTCTCGTCGTTGCCCAGGCGGATCAGCATCACGCCCTGGGTGTTGCGCGAGGTGATCGAGACTTCATCGACACGGGTACGTACCAGGGTGCCGCGGTCGGTGATCAGCATCATCTCGTCGGCCGAGTAGACCTGCATGGCCGCCACCAGGGAGCCGTTACGTTCGCTGGTCTGCATGGCGATCACGCCCTGGCCGCCGCGCCCGCGCAGCGGGAACTCCTCGAGCCGGGTACGCTTGCCGTAGCCGTTCTCGGAAGCGGTGAGGATGTAGATCTGTCCGCCATTGCCGTTCTCCAGCGCAGCGCCCTCTTCGGCTTCCGTATCGCTGTCGGCATCGGCATCGATCTGCTGGCTCTGGGGGATGATCAGGCTGATCACCTCGGCCCCGCCGAGCAGCCGCATACCACGTACACCGCGGGCGGTACGGCCCATGGCACGCACGTTGGTCTCTTCGAAGCGGATCGCCTTGCCATTGGACGACAGCAGCATCACGTGGTCATTGCCCGAGGTAATCGCGGCGCCCACCAGGCGATCGTCCTCTTCGATGTCGATGGCGATCAGACCGACGCTGCGCGGACGCGAGAACTGGTCGAGGCTGGTGCGCTTGACCGTGCCCTTGGCGGTGGCAAAGAAGATGTAGCAGTCGGGGCTGTAGTCCTTCACCGGCATGATGGCGTTGATCGCCTCGCCTTCATCCAGCGGCAGCAGGTTGACCAGCGGCTTGCCGCGCGAGCCGCGGCTGGCGGCCGGCATCTCATAGACCTTGAGCCAGTAGACCTTGCCCTTGTTGGAGAACAGCAGCACGGTGTCGTGGGTGGAGGCCACCAGCAGGTGTTCGATGACGTCTTCGTCCTTCATCGAGGTGGCCGACTTGCCGCGACCGCCACGGCGCTGGGCCTGGTAGTCGGAGAGCGGCTGGGTCTTGGCGTAGCCGGTACGCGAAACCGTGACCACCATGTCTTCCTCGGCGATCAGGTCCTCGATGGAGAGATCGAGGTGGCTGGCCTGGATCTCGGTACGACGCGGATCGCTGAACTGGTCGCGCACCGCGGCGAGCTCCTCGCGGATCACCTCGAGCAGGCGCTCGCTGGAGGCCAGGATCGCCATCAGTTCGGCAATCTTCTCGAGGATGCCGAGGTACTCGTCGAGCAGCTTCTCGGTCTCGAGGCCGGTCAGGCGATGCAGGCGCAGCTCGAGGATGGCCTGGGCCTGGGCCGGCGAGAGGCGGTATTCGGTGCCGCTGGTATTGAGGCCGAAGCCCTCTTCCAGTTCCTCGGGCTTGCACGAGGTGGCACCGGCGCGCTCGAGCATGGCGGTGACCTGGCCGGGCGGCCATACCTTGTCGAGCAGCTTCTCCTTGGCCTCGGCGGCGCTCGGCGAGGCCTTGATCAGCTCGATCACCTCGTCGATGTTGGAGATGGCAACGGCCAGGCCTTCGAGGATGTGCCCACGCTCGCGGGCCTTCTTCAGCTCGTACAGGGTGCGCCGGGTGACGACTTCACGGCGGTGACGAATGAAGGCCTCGAGGATCTCCTTGAGGTTGAGGATCTTGGGCTGGCCGTTCTCGATGGCGACCATGTTGATGCCGAAGACGTTCTGAAGCTGGGTCTGGGCGAAGAGGTTGTTGACCACCACTTCGCCGGATTCGCCGCGCTTGACCTCGATGACCACGCGCAGGCCGTCCTTGTCGGACTCGTCGCGCAGCTCGGCGATGCCTTCGATCTTCTTGTCCTTGACCAGCTCGGCGATCTTCTCGATCAGCCGCGCCTTGTTCACCTGGTACGGCAGTTCGGTGACGATGATGTGGTCGCGGCCGGTCTTGTCGTCGTGCTCGATGGTGTGGCGGGCACGCACGTAGATGCGACCGCGGCCGGTACGGTAGGCCTCGAGGATGCCGGCGCGGCCGTTGATGATGCCGGCCGTGGGGAAGTCGGGCCCGGAGATGTACTCCATCAGGTCGTCGACGGTCAGGGTGTAGTCGTCGATCAGCGCCAGGCAACCATTGATGATTTCCGCCATGTTGTGCGGCGGAATGTTGGTGGCCATGCCCACGGCAATACCCGAGGAGCCGTTGATCAGCAGGTTGGGCACCTTGGTCGGCAGCACGTCGGGAATGCGCTCGGTGCCGTCGTAGTTGTCGACCCAGTCGACAGTGTCTTTGTCGAGGTCGGCCAGCAGCTCATGGGCGAGCCGGGCCATGCGCACCTCGGTGTAACGCATCGCCGCGGCACTGTCGCCGTCGATGGAGCCGAAGTTGCCCTGGCCGTCGACCAGCACGTGGCGCATGGAGAAATCCTGGGCCATGCGCACGATGGTGTCGTAGACCGCACTGTCACCATGGGGGTGGTACTTACCGATGACGTCGCCCACAACACGGGCCGACTTCTTGTAGGGCTTGTTCCAGTCGTTGCCGAGCTCGTGCATGGCGAACAGCACGCGCCGGTGCACCGGCTTGAGGCCGTCGCGCACGTCCGGCAGTGCTCGGCCGATGATCACGCTCATCGCGTAGTCGAGGTACGACTGCTTCAGTTCGTCCTCGATGTTGACTGGCAGAATTTCTCTGGCGATGTCACCCATGGGTCGTCGAGTCCTTTGCGCTACAGCGATTTGGCGCCAAGAAACACTCCACGAATGCCTGCGCGAGCGAATCGCTGCGTTACGCGGTGCTCGGAACCCTCACATATACCCCATATGCTGCGTTTGACTCGAAGCCTTCGGCTTCTCGCCCCTCCGGGGTCATCCTACGGATGCTTGTCGCTATGCTCGGTTCTGCGCTCCGGGCGCCTTGCGCTTCATCTCGCTCGTCGTTTCGTGCAGCGTTTCTCCTGATACGGAGCGCCATTAACAGCCTGCCATCATACCACTTCGACAACACAAAGGCAGCGTGCTGGAACGTGCAAAGGCGCAGATCATGACCCGCGAGATATTGTTGTTGCTTATGTTTCTTTAGGCAGGATCAACGGCTCCAGGGCTTGACGAATCTCCCCTTCGATGGCCATGGACTGCTGAGCTCGCACGTCGAGCAGCACGAAGGTGAGATCGGCATCGGTGACCTGCTGGCCGTCGTCGATGCGGCGAATCTCCTGGTACATGCTTGCACTGCGACTGCCGAGCTCTGCCACACGGGTGAGCACTTCGAGATCATCGCCTGCCACCGCCGCCTGGCGATAGTTGATGTTGAGGTTGACCGCCACCAGCGCCGGGTTGCCGGAAGCGAAGTGCCGGGCAAGCTCGGGGCGGTCGTCGAAGTAGCCCCAACGCCCTTCTTCGAGAAACTCCAGGTAGCGGGCGTTGTTGACGTGACCGTAGCCATCCAGATGGTAGCCACGTACACGCAGAGTGACGCGGGAAATGCGGTTGTCCATGGGTGCTGTCTCTTCTCTTAATCTCACAAGGGGATGATCCCGCTCGATTCTAGGCCGGTCATCGCGCCGAATTCAAACAACAGTTTGAATTTCCACTATACCAGGTCGAGCTTTTGCCACTGGAACCCACGAGTCCCCTTCGCCATAATATGCGTCCTTTACGCTCAGGAAATGCGCTATGTGGTTCAAGCACTTGCACCTTTACCGCCTGCACGGGTCAGCGGAGATTCCCGCAGCCGACCTGGAAGCCGCCTTGGCCGAGCAGGCGGCACGCACGCCCGGCAGCCAGGAGGCCAGGCGCGTGGGCTGGTGCCCGCCCGCCGGGCGCGCCGGCACGGCACTGCTGCACGAGCTGCAGGGGCAACGCTTGATGACCATGCTGCGCCATGAACGGCTGCTGCCCGCCGGCGTGGTACGCGAGGAGCTGGAAGAGCGCGGCGCCGAGATCGAAGCCCGCGAGGGCCGCAAGCTGCGCCGACAGGAAAAGCAGGAGCTCAAGGAGCAGATCTACGAAGAACTGCTGCCGCGCGCCTTCATCCGCAGCCAGAAGGTCGACCTGTGGTGGGACACGCGGCGCCACCTGATCGCGGTGAATACCAGTTCGCGCAAGCGCGCCGAGGAGGCACTGGACCTGTTGCGCGAGACCCTGGGCAGCCTGAAAGTCACGCCGCTGGCGACCCAGACCCTGCCCATGCGCGCCATGACCCAGTGGCTTGCCGAAGAGGACTCTCGCCCCGCCTCGCTGCAGCTTGGCGATCAGGTCGAACTCAAGGCCAAGGGCGACGACGGCGTACTGCGCGCCCGTCAGGTTGACCTGGACAGCGACGAGATCCAGCAGCTGCTCGCCACCGGCCGGCAGGCCAGCCGCCTGGCGGTGGAGGTCGAAGGCCGGCTCGCCTATGTATTGCACGACGACCTGACGCTCAAGTCGCTGCGATTCAGTGATGCCCTGATCGACGAAGCAGGCGAGATCGAGGACGATGGCGATGCTATCGTGCGTCTCGAAGCCGACTTCATGCTGATGGCCCAGGCCCTGGCCGAAGAAGTCGAACAATTGATTGCCTGGCTGGGCGGTGAGGCCAATGCCGCTCCCCAGGCTAGTGCATGACCCAACCCGGCAACCAAGACACACCGATGACTAACACCGCGACAGGTATGACCTCAACGGATCCCTGGGCCGACATCCGCCCCTATCGGGACGACGAGGTAGCGGCAGTGCTGGAGAACCTGGCGACCAACCGGGAGCTTCTCGATGCCCTGACCCGCTACCGGCTGCCACGACTGAGCCGAACGCTGCCCTGGCTGGCACGAGCTCTGGCCTCCTATGCCATTCGCCGAGAAACGCGCGACGTGGCCAGCGTGCTGGACTTCCAGATGCGCGTGGCCCACTACATGGCGCGCATGATTCGCACCTCCACCGACGATTTTCGCGTCGAGGGGCTTGAGAACCTGAATCCGGACACCGCCTACCTGTTCATCGGCAATCATCGCGATATCTCCTTGGATCCGGCCTTCGTCAACTACGCATTGCACCAGGCGGGGCGCGATACGGTGAGAATCGCCATCGGCGACAATCTGCTCAAGAAGCCCTACGTGACCGACCTGATGCGGCTCAACAAGAGCTTCATCGTGCCGCGTGCCCTGCGCGGCAAGCGCGCCATGCTGGCGGCCTACCAGAATCTCTCGAGCTATATTCGCCATTCGATCACCGAGGACAACCACTCGATCTGGATGGCCCAGCGCGAAGGGCGCGCCAAGGACGGCATCGACCGTACCGACACGGCGATCATCAAGATGCTGACCATGGCCAGGCGCCAGGAGGACCGCAGCGCCCCCATCGGCGATGCCATCGCCGAGCTGCGCATGGTGCCGGTGTCGATCAGCTATGAGTACGACCCTTGCGATCTGCAGAAGGCACGCGAACTGCATGCCATCCATAGCGAGGGGCGCTACGAGAAGAGCGAATTCGAGGACATCAGCTCCATCGTCGCCGGCATCACCGGCCACAAGGGGCGGGTGGAGCTGCGCTTCGGCGAGCCACTCGGTACCGGCTTCGACACCCCGGAGGCGGTAGCCGACGAGATCGACCGCCAGGTGGTCGGTGGCTATCACCTCTTCCCCAGCCACTACCTGGCATTGGAGGCGCTGGGCGATGCCCCGGAGCTGCTGGACATGAGCGAGGTCAGCGACGTCGACCGGGCACGCTTCCAGGCGCGCCTGAACGAGGTGCCAGCCGAGCTGCGCCCCTGGTGGCTGGCCCAGTATGCCAACCCCGTGCGTCACAAGGCGGCGAAGCTCGCCGGCCACGACCTGACGTCATCGTGAACACGCACACTCACCGGCCACCCGATCGCGGCGCCCAGACGCGAGAGGCACATCGGGTCACCCTGATCGGCGCCGTGGTCGATCTTGCGGTTGGCCTGCTCAAGCTGGTGACCGGCATGCTGGTCGGCTCCGCCGCTCTGATCGCCGACGGCATCCACTCCTTCTCCGATCTGGTGACCGATGCCTTCGTGCTGGCGGCCACCCACTTCGGCCGCCAGGCACCCGATAGCGATCACCCTTACGGCCACGGCCGGATCGAGACGCTCGCCACCCTATGGCTTGGCAGTGTGCTGATCTTCGTCGCCGGCGGTATTGCCTGGGCCAGCCTGACCCGGCTGATGGCCGGCGAGCCGATTCCCGCCCCTGGCGGTTGGGCCATCGCGGTGGCCGTGGGCTCCCTGCTCGCCAAGGAGTGGATCTACCGTTACACCCTCGCCGTGGCGAAGCGCGTGCGCTCGCGGCTGCTGGAAGCCAACGCCTGGCATTCACGCTCGGATGCGCTCTCTACCGGAGTGGTACTGATCGGCCTGGTGGCCGCCCAGTTCGGCGCCGGCTGGGTCGATGCCGTGGCCGCCATCATCGTCGGCGTCATGGTCGGCCAGGTAGGTTGGCGGCTGCTGTGGGAATCCGGCCGCGAGCTGATCGACACCGCCCTGCCCGAAAGCGACCAGGGGAAGATGAAGGTCATTGCCGAGGCGGTGCCCGGCGTGGACAGCGTGCACGACCTGCGCACCCGCTCAGTGGGCAGTCATGTGGTACTCGACTTGCACATCGTGGTGCCGCCGCGACTGACCGTTTCCGAAGCGCACGAGATCGGCAATGCGGTGAGCCGGAAGCTGCGCAACGCCTACCCCGAACTGGCCGACGTCACCTTCCATATCGACCCCGAAGACGACTCCGAGCAGATCGAACACAGCCTGCGCCCCGGCCTCCCCCTGCGCCAGGATGTGGAAGGCATGCTCGAAACCGCATGGCAGGGTTGCAGCGCCTGGCAGAACCGCGTTGCCCTCGACCTGCACTATCTCGCCGAACAGATCGACGTATCGGTCTACGTGCATGAATTACCACCCCAGCAGAGCCTGGAAGATGCCGCCCGCGAATTACGCGGGGCCTCCCGGGGGCTGGCCTGGGTAGGCAGGCTACGAGTGTGGCAGGGGCCGGGTAAGGGGTAGGCAATCTCACCTGCGCTACGTCCGCCAAGTCTTAAACCGCGCTCCACTATTCAGTACGTGAAACGTCATCTCTATCGTACTGGCATCGTGCTCCTCTATACTCGCTGAATAGCTTACATTCCTTAACATGCTTTCGGCGCGCTTGATGACGCATCGCCCTGCCCCACATGGATTCAGCTCTATCCCCAGGCCCAGCCGCCGCCGCTTCTTGGCCGGCCTGGGAGGGCTTTTGCTGGCCGCAGGGTTGGGGTTTTCGCCGGCGACGCTCGAAGCAAGGATCGATCGCGCGCGACTGCGCGACAGCATGCAGCGCCTGTATGGCAGCTCGGGCCTCGCCATTCTCGAAGAGTGGTTCGCGCTGCTCGACCGACTGCAGGGTGCAGACCTCGACATTCAACTGCGCGAGGTGAACGATTTCTTCAATCGCCGGGTACGCTGGCTCGAGGACGTCCAGATCTGGGGCGCCGAGGACTACTGGGCTACTCCGCTGGAAACCATGGGCAAGCGCCAGGGCGACTGCGAGGACTATTCGATCGCCAAGTACGTGACGCTCAAGGAGCTCGGCGTACCCGGCTCTCGACTACGCATGATCTACGTTCGTGCCCGCATAGGCCGCAGCCAGATCGTGCAGGCCCATATGGTGCTGGGCTACTACGAAACGCCGACGGCGGTGCCACAGATACTCGACAACCTCGTGCCTTCGATTACCCCCGCCACTCAGCGTACCGATCTCGACCCGGTATTCAGCTTCAACAGCGAGGGCCTGTGGGCCGGCAGCTCAAGCCAGTCGCGTGCCGATCCGGTGGCACGATTGTCGCGCTGGCGCAACGTGATCGAACGCATGCAGCAGCAAGGATTCATCTGATGATACGGCCGCACAACAAGAAACGATCGACGCAACGGAACGAATCAGGGCGTTCATTCCCGGGGGGAACGAAGACATGTCATTGATCAAGCAGCTCTGGCTGACCATAACGACCCTGCTGCTGCTGGCTTTCGTCGGCAGCCTGCTCATCGGCGTGACCAGCAGCCGTCACTACATCGAGCAGGAAATAGAGATCAAGAACAACGACAACGCCAATGCACTGGCCTTGTCGATGAGCCAGATGGAGAAGGACCCCGTCATCCTGGAGCTGCTGCTGGCCGCCCAGTTCGACACCGGGCACTATCAGCGCATCGAGCTGCGCGACGCTGAGGGAGAAATCATCGAGCAGCGCACCGCCGGCGAATATGTCGACGACGTCCCTGCCTGGTTCGTCGAGCTGGTACGTTTCGACGTGCCTGCAGGCCATGCGGTGGTACAGGACGGCTGGCAACAGTACGGCACCCTGGAACTGGAAAGCCAGCACAGCTTCGCCTACCGCTCGCTATGGCGCAGCACCCTGGAGCTGGCCGGCTGGTTCGCCCTTGCCGGCGTTGTCAGCCTGCTGCTGGCAAGCTGGATCGTCAGTACCATTCGTCGCCCGCTACGCAACGTGGTCAGCCAGGCCCAGGCCATCGGCCAGCGCCGCTTTATGATGGCAAGCGAGCCGCGTACGCGGGAGCTGCGCGAGGTGGTGCAGGCCATGAACCAGCTCTCATACGCCGTGCGCCAGATGCTCGGCGAAGAGAGCGACAAGCTCGACCAGCTACGGCGCCGCATGCAGCACGACCCGGTGACGGATACGCTCACCCGCACGCCCTTCCTGGACCAGTTGCAGGCGCACTTGAAAAGCGAGAAGGACGATGCCAGCGGCACCCTGGCCATGGTGCGTGTCGCGCGCCTGGCCGAGCTCAACCAGCAGCTCGGACATGCGGCAACCGATACGCTACTGGTTCGGGTCGCTCGGCGCCTGGATCAGTTGGCCAACCTATACGGATACGGCACGGTGGGACGCCTCAACGGCAGCGATTTCGCCCTGACCCTACCCCGTCATCACGATCTTGAAGCACTCGGAAACGACCTGGCGGAGCGCCTGCACAGCCTAGGCGAGGAGCTTGGGGCTGTTGTGGCTATGCCCTCCGCCCTATGCCAATACCATCAGGGCGAGAGCCGCACCCAATTGCTGGCCAGTCTCGACGGTGCGCTGGCCGCCGCCGAAGCCCGCGGCGGAAACAGCCAGGAAATCATCGACCAGCCTGCCAGCAACGTACTCTTCACGAACCATGACGAGTGGCGCGAAGCGCTGACGGAAGCCCTCGAACAAGGCGTATTCCTGGCCCACTATCCCGTACTCGATGCGCAGGGCCAGTTGATTCACCACGAGGTGCCCTCGCGCCTGCGCCTGAAGGGCGAATGGCGCCCAGCGGGCGTGTTCCTGCCCTGGGTATCGCGCCTGGCCATGGCGCCCTCGCTCGATCTGGCCGCAATTACGGCTGCAATTTCTGATGTGGAGACTAGCGGTAAAGCGGTGGCGATCAACCTTTCTCCCGATTCGCTCAACGATGGCCACTTCGTCGGCGAGCTGCTCTCCCGCGTACGGGCGCACCAAAGCATTGCCGATAAGCTGTGGTTCGAACTGCCGCAGTCCGCTGCCATACAGCAACCCCAGGCGCTGAAGACGCTCTGCCATGCCCTGCTGGGACTAGGCTGCCGGGTTGGCCTGGAGCATGTCGGCACCCAGTTCGGCAAAATCGAAGGGCTGCAGGACCTGGGATTGAGCTTCTTGAAGATAGAAGGTGCGCTGAGTCAGGAGATCGAGAGCCGCAACGATCAGCAGAGCCTGCTGCGCGGCATGGCTACGCTGGCCCACTCCCTTGGCATCATGGCCATTGCGGAAGGTGTCGAGAGCCAGGAAGCCGCAAAGACCCTCTTCGAACTGGGGCTGGACGGGGTCACGGGACCGGGGATACGCCATCGAGAAGGCAGCGGCGAGAGCGGGGCCTGACAACTGTGCGACATGACGAGGCCGGCAGAAGCCGGCCTCGTCGTTTCAATCTTGCCGTTTCCATGCAAAGCGTCAAATGATGCCATCGTCACCATCGGACATCAGGCCCACGCTGTTCCTGCGCTTACGTAGCGACTGACGCTCCATCAGCTTCTGCTGGGCCGGCTCGGGCAGATCGGTGAAGCTGATCACACCCTTGTCCATCAGCACGTTGATCACGTCCTCGAGTACCCGCACGAAGGCCAGGTCGGACTTCGACAGTGCCAGGTTCTCTGCATCACCATCTTCCGAGACGAAGCTCTGCAGCTCGGGTGAAGACGGCGGCACGAATTCACGGCACTCTGCTGTCGCCTCACGGCTCACCTGCACGACCTGCCCCGATTCGTTGCGCTTGATGTACATGGTTTTGCCCTTGAATGATCCTTACGTAGAGTAACAAACGCCCTGCCCGGTGTCTCCAGGCAGGGCGAGGGTCTAGCTCAACGACATGTCACTGGTCGATGTGCAACTGGCCATTCTCCAGCATTTCCTGGAGGAAGTCCGCTGAGCTGACTTCTCCCATACTGTAGTTCTCCAGCACGATCACCTGGGTGGCATTGCTGCCGTCCACGTTGATGCCGCCTTCGTGGTTGATGTAGAGCACGGTATCCGAGCCCTGCTGAGCCGCGACGATGAAGCTGTCGATGGTCTCGACTCCTTCATTTTGCAGCAGGTCCGCCAGATCCAGCACGTCCTCGCCGAAGCCGAAATCCTTGATGGTATCGATGGCCGGTGCATCGCTCCCGCCCTGGTCGCCCAGGTTCCACTGGAAGATGTCGTCACCGTCATCACCGATCAGGGTGTCGTGGCCTGCCCCACCGCTGAGGATGTCGCCACCCTCGGTACCATGCACCACGTCGTCACCGTCGGTGCCAGTGATCTCATAAGTGCCGTCTTCAGTCGTCTTGACGGAGACAGTGAAGGCTACGGTGGCCACATCCCCATCTGCATCCGAGCCGCTCAGCTCGAAGTCGAGCTGGTAATCGTCCGGGTAGATCTGGGTCACGTAGCTGGTGGAGACGCCATCGATCTTGAAGCTGTTGCTGCCCGCCGGGGCCAGCTCCATATAGTCGACATTGAGCGTTGGGTCGATATTGAAGACGAACTCGCCATCGCCAGACGCCAACGTGGCGTAGTAAACGGTTGTGGCGCCGTTGACGTCGAATACGGTGAGTTTTGCCTTGTCACCAGCACTGGAGCCTGCCGTGCCGGAGACGCTGAACGTGAAGGTGGAGACACCTATCGCCCCTTGCCCCTCGATCGGCCGTACGTCGAACCTGAGGATTTCGTTCTGCTGCCCCTGCACGACGTTGGATTTTACGCCCAGGTCGGTCGCGGACATGTTCACGTCTTCAAGCTTGCCATTCCTGTAGGCCTTGACTGCCATGGCGAACTTGCCATCGAAGACATCCGCTGTGAACAGGTAAGCCGTCTTGCCATCTTCCTTGAAGAAGTTGCTCGCATCGAAGGCACTCAGCAAGCTTTCGACTTCCGTCTCGACGACAGGAGCGGGGGATACCAGTTCGAAGCTGTAAGTCCCATTTGCATGGAGCGTGAGATTGAAGAATTCGAAGGATCCCGACTGTGCGGTATAGGTGATCGAAGTATCCGAAGAACCGGTAATGATCAGCTCGTAGCCTGACGGCATACCTGTCCAGACCAGCGAGCCTTCACCAAAGCTATCGAGAAAGCCTTGAGCATCCGCCCCCACGTCGAACTCATAAATTCCATCGTACGTTCCGGCCACGTTCCCAATGGCCAGGTTGAGGCTTGTCAGGCTGGGTGTATCGTCAATGATATCGACCATCAGCGTCGCTTCCGCCGTGCTGCCGCCCACACCGGTCACGCTGAGCGACACACTATCGGTCAGGCTGTAGTCGCTGCTGCTGCCAGATGCGCCGTGCGCCTGGGCCTCACTCAGGGTGTAGGTGTAGCTGACTGTGCCCGCCGCAGCCGTGCCGCTGTAGCCGGTCAGGTAGAGCGTGCCCATGGAGGTCACGATGCCCACCGAAGGTGAGGCAGCCGTAAAGCCTTGCAGTTGAGCCAAGGTGAACGACTGTCCGCCCACCGTGACGCTGGCGATACCGTCGGTGGCCGAAACCTGGAAGCTGCCGCTGGCGCTCTCTCTGGTGTCGGCTTCGGAGGTCAAGCCGGCTTCGTAGACGGTACTGTCAGCCCCTTCGGCGCTGACGATCACCTCGGCACTGTCGTCCGCGCCTTTGATGGACAAGCTCAGCGTGGCGCTTGCGGTGTCGCCATCGGCATCGGTGACGGTGTAGCCGAGTTCGAAGTTCAGCAGGTCGCTGGCGGTCAGGGCCTGTACCGCGGCCAGGCTATTATCGAGGGTGAAGCTCCAACTACCGTCGACGTTCAGCACCAGGCTACCGTACTGACCTATGTCGGCCAGGTCTTCGGCGCTGACGTCCCAGGTCAATGAGCCAAATCCGTCTGCGCCCAGCGCATCGTTGGCGAGAACGCTACCGCTGAGAACGGTCACGGCACTGTCTTCGGTCACGGTGCCGCCGTTGTCGTTCACCGCCTGCGGCACGTCGTCGACGATATCGATGACCAGGCTGTCACTGGCGTTGCTGCCGTCGCTATCGGTAACGACCAGGGTGAAGCTGTCGCTGGTCGTGTCGCCGTCGGTGGCGCCGTCGAGGGTATAGGTCCAGCTGTAGCTGCCGTCGACGAGCGTGACGACCAGGGCGCCGTGCGTGCCCTGCACCGTGCCGCCGGCGGCGACGTTGACGCCGTTGATGACCAGGCTCGCCAGGCCGTCGTTGCCGGTATCGATATTGAAGGTACCGCTGGTGACGTGGGAGCCGTCACCCGCCGCACTGCCGTTCGGCAAGCCAGCTTCGTCGACGCTGGCCCGGCCGTCTTCGACGTTGGGCCCACCGATCTCGATCGTCGGCTCGGAATCATCCTTGAGGGTCAGGGTCACCGTGGCCGTGCTGGTGTCGCCGTCGGCGTCGGTGATGGTGTACTCGAAGCTCACCACCCCTTCCTCACCCGCCGCCGGGGTGTAGGTGAAGGTACCGTCGGCGTTGTAGGCCAGCGTACCGGTACCGGTGAGGCTGTTTGCCACCGGCGCCACGCCGCTGGTCAGGTCGACGCCGTCGGCACCGCCCGTGTCGTTGGCGAATACGTCGATAGTGACCGGTGCGTTCTCTTCTGCCTGGCTGGCCGTGTCATCCACCGCCTGCGGCACGTCGTCGACGATATCGATGACCAGGCTATCGCTGGCCTCGTCGCCGTCGCTGTCGGTGACCACCAGGGTGAAGCTGTCGCTGGTGGTGTCGCCGCTGGTGGGGCCGCTCAGGGTGTAGGTCCAGCCGTAGCTGCCACCCGCTCCCGGCGTGACCACTAAGCTGCCGTGGCTGCCCGTGACCGTGCCGCCAGCGGTGACGTTGACGCCGTTGATGACCAGGCTTGCCAGGCCGTCGTTGCCGGTGTCGAAATTGAAGGTGCCGCTGGTGACGTGGGAGCCGTCACCCGCCGCACTGCCGTTCGGCAGGCCGGCTTCGGCGACGCTGTCGCTGTCGGCGCTGATGGCGATGACCGGTACGGAGTCAGGCGCCACGGTCACGGTCAGGGTGGCGCTGGCGGTGTCGCCGTCGGCGTCGGTGATGGTGTAGTCGATCACCGCGTCGCCTTCGAAGCCGGGCGCCGGAGTGAAAGTGACCTGGCCGTTGGCCGCGAAGCTCAGCGTGCCCTGGCTCGGGTTGCGCAGGCTGACCGCGGTCAGGGTGGCGCCGTCGGCACCGGCGGTGTCGTTGGCCATCACGTTGACGGTGATGGGGGTGTCTTCGCCGGTGCTGGCGGTGTCGTCGAGGGCCAGGGGGGCATCGTCAACGAAGGTAAGCTGGAGCGTACCCGTGGCGCTACCGCTAGTGCTGGACACTGTATAGACCAGGCTGGCAAGCGCTTCTTCCATCCCCTCCCCGTGCAGCAGGCTGTTGACCTGGGTCACGGTAAAGGCACCGGTGGAGGGATTGATCTCGATGCTGAAGATGGTGATACCACGAGCTTCGGAAACCGCCTGCAACGTACTGGTGCCGGCATTCCAACTGAACGTGAGCGTCTCGCCGCCAACCTGAAGTACCACACCATCCATGGCAGCGAAGGTCACCGTGCCGCCACTACCGGAACCGAAGGTAAAGGGAAGCACGCCGCTGGCTACCGAGCCCGGCTCGTTCAACGTCTCTATATCGAGCAGCGTGGCATCGAAGCTTTCCGCAGTCGGTGCAATGACCACGGGTACTTCCGGCTCTTCCACTTCCGTTTCCGCCAGCAGGAAGGCTCCGCCCTGTTCTTCCGGCGGCCCACCCAGGTCGTTCAAGCCGAAGTTGAATATAAGAGGATCCACATCTTCGGCAATGCGCGCCAGTCGTACGAAGCTGTGGCCACCGTCGGCGGCACCACCGGGGCCAGCCCCGGCTGCCGTGGCATCGAGCACGTCGAGTAGATCGATCGACTCGTCATCCAGCGCCGCCAGCAACGCTTCGAGATCCTCGTCTAGGGCAGCGAATTCGCTCGCATCGACCGTCTGGTCGGCACCAAGCTCTTGGGTCATGACGACCTGCTCGCCACCCTCGATCAGGGTGGGGTCGAGGTTATCGCCAAAGTCGAGCTGCACATCCCCTCCATTGGACGTGACAACGGTTTCTCCTTCCTGCAGCGCGTCTCCGACGCGCAATTCACGCAGGTTGCCCGAGGCATCACGAGCCCAGGCCTGACCGGAGATGGACTGAACGATTGCAATAGACATGAGGGTATACCCCGCAAAGTGAAAGAACTTTTTACGAGGCTCGCCACGGCCAAACGGTCCGTGCCTGGAGGGGGCGTGCTTAAGGTGAAGTATGAACCAAGGCTTACAGCGCGATATTGGACTGAGGTACAGGATGGGTAAGAAAGTTGAGGACGATCAATGAATAAGACGTGAGTGATTATCAATAAAAAAACGCCCGGCCTAAGCCGGGCGTCCGTTTTCTTATGGAACAATCAATCGATGTTGAGGCTCAACTTCAGTGCCTCGAGATCACCGCTGAAGTTCTCCAACACGATCACCTGGTCGGCGAGCGAACTGTCGAAGCTGCTCTGGTTGCTGCCGAAATCGCCCTTGGTGCTGATGTAGAGCGTGGTGCTACCGCTCTCGTCGGCTTCGAAGCGCAGATGCTCGGGGCCGCTGTTGTCACTGAGGAGGTCACTCAGATCCAGGCGGTCGCCTTCGGCAAGCGAGAAGTCCTTGACCGTATCGACCGCGGCACTGCCCGCCTCGCCCTGGTCTCCAAGGTTCCAGGCAAAGGTGTCGGCACCGAGGCCGCCGACAAGAGTGTCATCGCCTGCGCCGCCCATGAGCAAGTCATCGCCAGCACCACCCACCAGAATATCATTGCCGGCGCCACCGCTGAGGGTATCGTTACCGCCGTCGGGACGGGCGCTATCCAACAGCTCCTCCCAGCGTGACTTCACATAGGCGATTACCTCGGCGTCGCTCGGCGCCTCACCTGGAGTGCCCTCCGCCCAGCGCAGGTACTCGACCAGCCCCGCATAGCCCAATCCATCGTGGCTGCCCGCAGTGAACGATTCTCCGGTATCGCCGTTGGTCCATTCCAGATGATCTGTATTGACGCTATCGCCGAAGATGATGTCATTGCCGTCACCGCCGATGAGCACGTCGTCTCCCAACGCGGCCAGCTCATCGCTGCTGGAGCCACCCTGCAGCGCGGCGGCCAGATCCTCGGCAGTATTGACGATATTGACTTCGCCAATAGGGCCTGTGACGTCGCTCCAGGCAACCGGGAAGCCGAGGAATGTTCCCGTCACGAAGGTCTGGCTGCCAGTTCCAACATTTTCGGTGTTATCGAAGAACCTCAGATAGTTCTCGCTGACCCCGTTCCCGATGCCGGTCCCGTGCACCTGACTGACGTTGCTCAGAGCCCCGAATGCCTCGACGGATTCCTTGAACACCTCGTAGCTGGTACTAGTTCCCGGCCCCTTCAGGTTTCCACGTGAATCGTAATAAACCGTCGGGTCGCCATCTGTCAGGAAGTAAGAGATGTTCTTGAAACCATCGGAGGCTGTAGCACCGTTGGCATTCTGGTTGTTGAACCAGGAAACAGCCTGCTGGAAAGCCGCTTCGTAGTTCGTCGTGCCATTCGCCGAGAGTGCATTAATCGCCGAGATGAGCTGGCCCACGTTCCCCGCATTCAGATTCTGAATGCTGGCCGAGGTGGTGGCGTGGGACGAGAAGGCCACCAATTGCACGTTGACCGTACCGTCGTGGTCTTTGAGCTGATTGGCCAAGTTCAGCAGCGCCTGCTTGGTCAGATCCATCCGGCTCAAGCTGCCGCTCCCCGAAGCTTCCGCCATGCTGCCGGACGCATCGACAATCAACGAGATATTATAATTCTCGCCGGGTTCGGTGATGGTCACATTGCCGCCGCGGTCGCCGATCAGGACATCGGAGCCGTTACCACCTTGCAGAGCGTTATCCAAGTTATTGCCGACACCAAGAATCGGGGCGGGCGCATCCGCTTCGGAGGTCACGGTGAAGCTATCCGTTACGGAATCGCCGTCACCGTCCACACCTTCAACATGTACCGTAAAGTCCATGGAGTCGGCAGGGGCAGTGTCCGTATAGGAGATGTCGGTAAAGGATACTTTAACGCCATCAGTACCCGTTATCGTCACGGTATTGAAACCGGTGATATCGACGCCCTGATGCTGAGCGGCTGCTAGCAGTTGATCGGGCGTAATTTCGATGGCAGACATACCTGCGGAGACCGGAACCTCGATCACCACGGATGCATCGCCATCTTCCAGCGTTACAGTCAACGTGCCTGCCTTGTTAACAACAGCAATGCCCAAGCTGAAGTGTGACAACATGCCGGCAAATTCTATCTCGAAGCTTTCGCCCGAATCGAACCAGGTATTTCCGATACCGAATGCATGCCCAGCTCCGAACGTATTGGCATTGAATTGATCCTGCTGATTGCTATTCAGCAGGGTCAGCTTGGCAAAGCCAAAGTCATAGTCGGGCTGAGGTGAATTGCCAATGGCCTGCGCCAGATCGAATTCCGCAGTTTCTCCCGGGCGAGCGGCATGCTGTTCGACGGTATAGGTCTTGCCATCGTCATTCAGCGTAACGGTGAAGATCTTCGTGCCGTCCGGCGCATTTATATCGATAGATGCCCCACCGGCATCACTCGTCGTCCAGCCTTCCGGTAGACCAGTGATGCCCGTAATCGTCAGCGAAGCACCTTCCTCGTCGGCACCCGTTTCGAACTCCAGTACGCCCTCCACCGTTCCAGCCTCGTTGGGCATGGTCGAGTCGGCGACCTCACCGATGCTAGGACCATCATCGTTGATGGTAATCGCCAGGCTGGCGTCGGCCGTGTCGCCATCACTGTCAGTGACACGTACGGAGAAGTTCTCTGCCTTCTGGTCATCTGCTCCGACCAGACCTTCTTCCGGATGGTCAGAGGCCGCCTGCAGGGTATAGTTCCAGTTGCCATCGGCGTCGACAACAAGGATGCCGTACTTGCCTTCGACGCTGGTGGTCTGGCCTGTAGTAAGGTCGATGGAAATCCAGGTACCGTTCTTGTCCTGGACCTCGATCTTGGCCAATGTGTCGCCGCCGGTCTCGATGCTCATCGATCCCGAGGTCGACACGTTGCCACCACCGGAGCCATTGGGCAGCGCGGCCTCCCAGACAACACCCTCACCACCGTCTGCAATGATTTCGATGGTGGGCTCGGAATCGTCCTTGAGGGCCAGGGTCACCGTGGCCGTGCTGGTGTCGCCGTCGGCATCAGTGATGGTGTACTCGAAGCTCACCACCCCTTCCTCACCCGCCGCCGGGGTGTAGGTGAAAGTACCGTCGTCGTTGTAGGCCAGCGTGCCGGTACCGGTGAGGCTGTTTGCCACCAGCGCCACGCCGTTGATCAGGTCGACTCCATCGGCCCCGCCCGTGTCGTTGCCGAACACATCGATAGTGACCGGTTCATTCTCTTCTGCCTGGCTGGCCGCGTCGTCCACTGCCTGCGGCACGTCGTCGACGATATCGATGACCAGGCTGTCACTGGCGCTATCGCCGTCGCTATCGGTAACGACCAGGGTGAAGCTGTCACTGGTCGTGTCGCCGTCGGTGGCGCCGTCGAGGGTATAGGTCCAGCTGTAGCTGCCGTCGACGAGCGTGACGACCAGACTGCCGTAGGTGCCTTGCACCGTGCCGCCGCCGGTAACGTCCTCGCCGTTGATCACCAGCGACTGCAAACCGTCG
This sequence comes from Halomonas sp. LR3S48, assembly GCF_025725665.1. Lineage (NCBI taxonomy): Bacteria > Pseudomonadati > Pseudomonadota > Gammaproteobacteria > Oceanospirillales > Halomonadaceae > Halomonas > Halomonas sp. LR3S48. The sequence goes on from NZ_CP107009.1 coordinate 2,650,518, forward strand.
TTGCCGGTGTCGATGGCAAGGGTACCACTGGTGGCGTGCGAGCCGTCTTTGGCACTGCCAGTCGACAGGCCGGCTTCGTCGACGCTGGCCTGGCCGTCGTTGACGTTGGGGCCACTGACTTCGATCGTCGGCTCGGAGTCGTCCTTGAGGGCCAGGGTCACCGTGGCCGTGCTGGTGTCGCCGTCGGCATCAGTGATGGTGTACTCGAAGCTCACCACCCCTTCCTCACCCGCCGCCGGGGTGTAGGTGAAAGTACCGTCGTCGTTGTAGGCCAGCGTGCCGGTACCGGTGAGGCTGTTTGCCACCAGCGCCACGCCGTTGATCAGGTCGACTCCATCGGCACCGCCCGTGTCGTTGCCGAACACATCGATAGTGACCGGTGCATTCTCTTCTGCCTGGCTGGCCGCGTCGTCCACTGCCTGCGGCACGTCGTCGACGATATCGATGACCAGGCTGTCACTGGCGCTATCGCCGTCGCTATCGGTAACGACCAGGGTGAAGCTGTCACTGGTCGTGTCGCCGTCGGTGGCGCCGTCGAGGGTATAGGTCCAGCTGTAGCTGCCGTCGACGAGCGTGACGACCAGGGCGCCGTGCGTGCCCTGCACCGTGCCGCCGCCGGTAACGTCCTCGCCGTTGATCACCAGCGACTGCAAACCGTCGTTGCCGGTGTCGATGGCAAGGGTACCGCTGGTGGCGTGCGAGCCGTCTTTGGCACTGCCAGTCGACAGGCCGGCTTCGTCGACGCTGGCCAGGCCGTCTTCGACGTTGGGGCCACCGACCTCGATCGTCGGCTCGGAGTCTTCCGCCACCGTCACGGTCAGGGTGGCGCTGGCGGTGTCCCCGTCGGCGTCGGTGATGGTGTAGTCGATCACCGCGTCGCCTTCGAAGCCGGGCGCCGGGGTGAAGGTGACCTGGCCGTTGGCCGCAAAGCTCAGCGTGCCCTGGCTCGGGTTGCGCAGGCTCGCCGCGGTCAGCGTGGCACCGTCGGCACCGTCGGCACCGGCCGTATCGTTGGCCATCACGTTATAGGTGATGGAGGTGTCTTCCGCGGTCTCGGCGAGGTCGTTTACTGCGGTGGGACCGTCATCGAGGAAGTAGATGACCTTGCCAATGTCGATGGTGGCATGAGCCACATCGCCATCGCTGTCGGTCACGGTCTTGGTCAGGGAGATGACGTTGGCGAGGATATTGGCGGCATCGCTCGCACCGGTCTGCCCAGCTCCCTGGTGGGCAACGGCCCTGAGTTGGTCAAGCGTTACGAGGCCGGTTTCGGCGTTGACGCTCAGCGTGAAGACAGGCACTTCCACGCCATCGATGACGACATAACCGACGATTTCGCCGTCCACTTCCTTGACGAGGACGGCTTCACCGGTCTGCGTATCGACCAGGCCGGAGTTGGCGCCATCGGCCACGACGCCCAGGCTGTAATCACGAGTTTCCAGGCCATCGGCACCGTACTCGGCGCTGAAGTAGCCGGAGAAGTCGAACTTGGCGTCGACTTCGAGATTCGACTCGTCCACGGTCAGGTTGGCAGGCGTCCACTCGACCTTGATATTGACGTCGTTGTAGTCCTTGTCGCCGCCACCATAGACGTCTTCCCAGTTGATATCGCCTTCTTCGGCATTGTTCTCGACATGGGAAGCGCCGCCCGGATTCAACGACGGATCATTGAACAGTACGGGAGCATTGGCGTTCTGCCCGTTCAACTGGTCGCCATTCTGGGTGACCGCTACCCAGACGCCGTTGACTTGGACGAAATTGACGTCGGTTTCATTCTCCAGCCCCGGGTTCAGGTTCGCCCCATTGGGAATGATGAAGTAGCCGACCTCGCCAGGTGCGTAACCTTCGAGAACATAGCTGGCGCCCTTGTCATGCTTGACGTTGCCCCAGATGACCATACCGATCGTCGGGTTGCCGTTCTCGTCCTTGATGTAGTAGCCAAAGCTGTTGTTGTAGCCGGCAAGGCTATTCAAGTTGGTAATGACGACTTCATGACCGGAGGGATCGGTACCCTCGACGCTCGGCAGGTCATCGTCGACCCGCACGCTGATGCTACCAGGCGCGGAGACGTCACCGTCGCTGTCGGAGGCCACGACCTGTACGCCACCGATGGTGAGTTCATCCACGTTGACATGGTGCGGCAGGTTGCCGATCAATTCGACATTGACCGACACCGTTCCCGACTGACCCGCGGCGATTGCGTCACCGTTCAGGGTCAGCTTGAGCACCGGCTCGCCGTCGAGGCTACCGATCAGCTCACCCGCTTCGTTGATTTCCCAGGTCAGCTCGATGCCTTCTTCGAGGCCGCTCACGCTGATGGCGCCCGGATTGACGAAGGCGAAGTCGACGATATTGTCGCTACCAGCAGTGAAGGTGAGCTCTGCCTGGGCATTCGCCAGTTCGGTGTCGCCATCCTCGCGCAGGCCACGCTCGTCGACCACCAGGTCAACCGTGCCGCCCTCACCGTTTTCGCCACCCGGCGTCGGACCCTCACCGTCCTTGATCTTGATCCGGTGAGTATCACTGGCCCGGTCACCGTCTCCGTCGATCACGATCAGTTCAAAGCTCACCGGCACCTTGCCGTTGCTGTGATCAAGATTGGTGCCGGCCACGAAGGTCCAGGTGCCGTTCTCATTGATAGTCAGCGTACCTTCAGGCAGCTCATATGCATGACCGATCTGCAGCGCCTGCTCGGGACCACCGTTGATGGAGATGAGCTGCTGAGCGCCTTCGCTGTCGGCGCCAGACTGGGTGCTCCAGGTACCGGTAACAGCCTCGCCACCTTCGATAGCACCACGAGCGCCAGCCAGGTCGGCCTCTGGCGCATCGTCGATGACCTTCACTTTCAAATTGCTGCTTGCGGTGTCGCCGTCACGATCCGTGATCGTAATGGAGAAGTTACGGATCAGAGCGTCATCTTCGCTGCCGGCATGGGTCTTGTTACCCTGCAGGGTGTACGCATAGCTGACGAGATATCCACCGAGGGGCAGCGGCGTAATGCCGGTGACCTCGAGCCTGTAGCCGTCCGGTACGTCGATGGAGGCGCCGTCGAAGTTGAAGCTGCCATCTTCGTTGCGCGTCACGATCAGCGTCTGCTGGTCGTCGCCTTCGCCGATGAAAATGGTCAGCTGCTCGAGACCGTCCACCGCGTTGACGAGGAAACCGCCGCTCTGGGTCAGCTCACCGGCGTTGGGATTTGTTCCATTCGCCAGATTCGCCTCGTCGACGACGAGATGCGCCCCTTGACCAGACACCGGGTTGACGATGTATACCGGCATATCCAGACCCTTGACGCTCAGCGTGGCCGTGTCGGTATCTCCATCTCCATCGGTCAGGGTGTAGGTGAACTTGTCCAGGAACAGGCCCTGGTGATCCGGGGTCGATGTGCGCTCATAGGTGTAACTACCATCTGCTCTGATAGTCAGCAGGCCATGGGCACCCTGGATGGTGGCGGAGCCATCGACCAGCTCGACAGTCTCTCCATCAAACGTGATGTGGGTCACCTCCGCACCGTCCGCACCTTGCTCGTCATTGTTCATGACGTTGCCGGACTTCTCGAAGCGGCCCAGTTGTACGAGGGACAAGTCGTTGTTGGCCTGCGGGCCGTCATCGACGAAGCTGAGCTGGCCGCCCAAGTCGATACCGGCGGTGATGGTGTCGCCATCGCTGTCAGTCGCCGTGGCATTGAGCGTAAGGCCGCTGCCTGCCAAGCCCAACACATCGGCCGGATTGGTGCCGTCAGGGTGTGACAGGGCGAGGTACTGAGTCAGGGTGACCTCGCCGGTAGCAGCGTTGACGGTAATGGTGAAAGCCACACGGCCATCGGCAGCCTGGCCGATGATGGTGCCGTTATCGTCGATCAGGGTAATGGCCTGGCCACCGTCTGTCGTTGCAAGGCCAGTCACGCCATCGCCGTCAATGCTCAGGCTGTAGCTGACGTTTCCTTCACCATCGGCGCCAAAGGCGACGGAAAAGGCTCCGGAGAAGTCGGCTGTTGCCGGCTCGCCGAAGGCGCTTTCATCGACTTCCAGCTCGGCCAGTTCGGCAGGATCCGTTTCAATGGCCGGCATGTCGTCGACGACGGTGATGCTGCCGCTCAAGTCCGCCGACAGGCTGTCGCTGATCACGTCGCCGTCGGCGTCGGTCACGGTGACCGTGGCGGTGACACCCACCAGACCGGCCGGCAGGCCGACACTGTCCACACCCTGCTCAGGGTGGTCCACCGGGCCAGACTGCGTCACGGTGACCGCGCCGGTGGCGGCGTCGAGTTCGATGCGCAGCACTTCGTTGCCGTCGGCGGTACCGATGACGACGCCGTCGACCAGGGTGAAGACGATCGGCTCGCCGCCGCTGGTGAGGCTGTGCTGGACGTTGCCCAGGGTCAGGGCGTAGCCGTCGATGACGGTACTGCCGGCACCGTCGGCGCCGTACTGGGCGGTGACGGCGGCGTCGAAGGCCGCGGCCACGCTGCCGGTGGCAACGGACGTGCCGTTGAGGGTCTCGCTGTCCTGCGTCTCGAGGGCCACGTCACCCAGGTTGACGCTACCCAGCTCGAGGCTCGGCGTATCATCCAGAATCGTGATATTCAGCGTGCCTGTCGCCGTGCCGCTCGAGCTGGTCACGGTGTAGACCAGACTGGCCAGCGCCTCGTCCATGCCCTCCTCATGCAACAGGTTGTTCACTTGAGTAAGAGTGAACTCCCCAGTAGCAGGATTGACCTGAATGGTAAAAATATTCAGGTCACGGCCAGGCGAGAAAGCAGTCAGGGTGTTGGAGGAGGCATCCCAGCTGTAAATGATGGTTTCCTGGCCTACCTGTGCCTGCACGCCGTCCATGTCAGCGAAGGTGACGCTGCCATTGACGCCAGTCCCGAAGGAGAATGGCAATACGCCGGTGACGACCGATCCCGTTTCGCTCAGCGTTTGTGCATCGAACAGTGGCGCATCGAGAATGCCGGCGGACGGCTCGACGATATCGAAGAAGGCGCCTTCGATTTCAGGCAGATCGTTCTCCTGCCCCAGACCAAACTCGAACGCCAGCGGGTTGACGTCCTCTGCAATTCGCGCCAGGCGCACGAAGCTATGACCACCGTCGGCGCCACCACCGGGGCCGGCACCGGCTGCGGTGGCATCGAGTATATCGAGCAGGTCGACACTGTCGTCGTCCAGCGCCGTCAGCAGGGCTTCGAGATCTTCGTCCAGGGCAGCGAATTCGGAGGCATCGACCGCCTCATCGGCATCGAGCTCCGGTGTCATGACCACTTGCTCACCGCCTTCGACCAGTACCGGATCAATTCCGTCGGCGAAGTCGAGTTGGGCGCTTCCGTTATCGGAGGTGACCAGTACTTCACCTTCCTGAAGGGTATCTCCCACGCGCAATTCGCGCAGATTGCCCTCGGCGTCGCGCGCCCAGGCTTGGCCGGTAATCGAGATAACTGTGGCGATGGCCATGACATGGCTCCCTGTGTCGTCTGTGTTTTTTTCAATTATTTGTTCGAGGGGTACAGCCGGTACTTTTACTCATGAGGACACACATTAGGTTACAAGTGGAAACATGAATATTGGACCGATGGACAAGTCGGGAATGAAGCCGAACACATACGAAATAACGGCTTGGCGAATATTCGCCAAGCCGTTATTTTTTCTTAGAAAGACAACACGTTAACTAAGTGACGTTCTCGCCCTGCTTCGCCAGCCGGAGTACCAGCTGCATGCGATCGCGAACACCGAGCTTGCGGAATACCGCCCCGAGATGTGCCTTGACCGTGCGCTCGGTGATGTCGAGCTGTCGAGCAACCTCCTTGTTGGTGCGGCCTTCCGCCACGGCCAGTGCCACGGCACGCTCGCGCTCCGTCAGCGTGGACAAGCTCTCCTGCGGCAGACTTTCACGCCCCCCCAGAGTGACGAATGCAACGCCAACCACCTTGCTGAGCAACTCTGCCGGGACCCATATCCCCTGGTTGGCGGTAACCAGGGCCACCTGCCCCAGCAGCTCAGGCGGGGAAAGCGCATGAACATAGCCACGCGCGCCGGCCTGTAGCGCCTTGAGGGCTTCTGCTTCATTTGGCGCCAATGACATGACGACAATGATGGCACCCTGAGCAGCTAGCACGACTGACAATGCCGGCCAATCCGGATGATCCGTCATCAGCCAGATACGATCGCCACTGTCGACCATGACCCGGGCCTGGTCCGGATTGATGCGCCGAACATCGGGAAAGGCGCTGTGCAGCCGTGGAATCTCTGCACGCCTCTGACTAACGAACAGGACTGCCATCATCGTTCCCCCATGGAGTTGCTCCATGCCCGCAGTACGGGTTTGAGCAGATACTGCATCACGGTGCGCTTACCGGTCATGATGTCGACCTGAGCCGTCATGCCGGGCATGACCTGAATATCACTGCCCAGGTTTTCCCCTTCGACCGTTCTCACACGCACCAGGTAGAAGGTGTTGTCGTCGTCGTCAGTGATGGTGTCGGCGCTTATGTGATCCAACTGGGCCTCGAGCCCACCGTAGATGGCGAAGTCATAGGCGGTCAGCTTGATGGTCGCCGGCTGGCCGGGGCGCAGGAAGGCGATATCCTGCGGCGCAATTCGTGCTTCGACCAGCAGTTGATCGTCGCTGGGTATGATATCCACCACGTCCTGCCCAGGCTGCACCACACCGCCAAGGGTATTGATGCCCAAGCGCTGCACGATGCCATCCACCGGGGAGCGAACCTCGGCGAGGCGCACTCGATCCTGCAGGCCGGCACTGGACTCATCGAGCGCTCCAAGATCCCCGATGGTCTGAGCCAGGTCGTTGCGCCATTCGCTGCGCCGCTCGGCGCCAATCTCGCGTAGCTGGGTACGCGCCTCTTCTACGGCGGCCTCGAGGCGCGCGACGGAAGCCGCGGCCTGGTTGCGCTCGCCGGTGGCACGCGAAACTTCACGCTCGAGGCGCAGGATGTCAACCTCCGAAACCGCCCCTGAGGCCAGCAGGGGCCGCGTCAGGTTCAGCTCCTGGCTGGACATGTTGGCCTCGCGCTGAGCGGTGTCTCGCCGCGCTTTTGCCTCGTTGAGCTCTTCTTCTCTCTGCCGGATGCGGTCGCGCAGAATACTCTCCTGTTCGCGCAGCTCCTCGCGCCGGCTCTCGTAGACTTCTCGCTCCTGGGCGATGATATCGGGCGCCTCGTTGCGTAGGTCGTCGTCGGGATTGAAGGGGGTGTCGGTGACCAGGGCCCTGAGCCGCTCGGCACGGGCGCGAAGGGCCAATGCCTGTGCGCGATTCTCACGGAAGTTGGCAACGAAGCGAGTGGGATCGATGCGCATCAGCACCTGCCCCGCTTCGACCATCTCCCCTTCACGCACCATGATCTGCTGCACCACACCGCCATCGAAGGACTGAACCTTCTGCAACTGACTGGAGGGAATCACTCGCCCGGTTCCACGCGTCACCTCGTCGATCGAGGCAAAGTAGGCCCATGCGATCAGTGCGCCGAAGGCAAGCAACACGGTGTAGAGGAAGAGCCGTGCCCGGATCGGGTCCTGCTGCATGCGCGCCCAGTCGGCATCGCTGGCCCAGTCGCGATTGAGGTGGGCGGAAGTCACCCGCTTGGAGAACAGACGATCCATGAAGGGGCGGAATGGCCGGCCGCCGACGTCGGTGAAACGCCCGATTGCCTCGAAGCCTTGCTGCTCTGCACTCTTGCCCTTGGCCTTGGGAGACGTGACGGTCATCAGTTGGCCCTCCCGATCTGGCCCTTGCGCAGGGCTTCCACGACCTTGTCGCGCGGCCCGTCGGCGACGACCTTGCCGGCATCGATCACGATGATGCGATCGACCAGGGACAACAGCGAGGTACGATGGGTCACCACGACCAGTGTCTTGCCTTGCCCGTACTCCTTGAGGCTGACCTTGAAGGCTTCCTCGCTGGCATGGTCCATGGAGCTGGTGGGTTCATCGAGCAACAAAATCTGCGGATCGTGAACCAGCGCCCGAGCGATGGCCACGGCCTGGCGCTGGCCACCGGAGAGCATCTGGCCGCGCTCGCCCACCTGGAGCTCGACGCCCTGCGGATGGCCATTGACCAGGCTTTCCAGGCCACTGAGCTTGATCGCCCGCAGCAGCGCTTCGTCATCGACGCCATCGCTACCGCCACCGGCCACGATGTTGTCGCGCAACGAACCGAAGAACAGGCTGACGTCCTGCGGCACGTAGCCGATGTGCCGCCGCAGCTCCACGGGATCGAACTGACGCAGATCGACGCCATCGAGCAATACCGAGCCCGCCGTGGGGGCATACAGCCCCAGCAAAAGCTTGTTGAGCGAGGTCTTGCCGCAACCGACGCGCCCCAGCAGGGCCACCTTCTCGCCGGGCTCGATCTTGAGCGAGATGTCGCGCAGTGCATCGCGCTCCTCGTCTGGATAGCGCAGCGAGGCCTTGTCGAAGCGGAGCTCGCCGCGAATGACCGGCCGAGTGATGAACGACTTGCCCTCGGGGCGCTCCACTGGGCGCTGCATGACATCGTCGAGGGACTTGAGCGCAGTAGCCGACTGATGGTACTGGGCCAACAACGCGGCAGCCTGGCTAACCGGTGCCATGGCGCGTGACGACAGCATGTAGGCGGCAATCAGCCCACCCTGGGTGAGATTGCCGTCGATGATCAGGTAGACGCCGATCAGGATCACGCATACCGCGACGGTATGCTGGGCCCACATCGCCACGTTGGAAACCGAGGTGCTGACCAGGCGCAGTTGCGCCGAGGTACGTGAGAGAAAGGCCGTGGCCTTCTCCCAGGATCCCTGCAGTCGGCTCTCGGCGCGCAGCGTCTTGACCGTTTCCAGCTGCGAGAGGGATTCCACCAGATTGGCATTGCGCTGGGCACTGACTCGCCAAGTGGTCTCGGAAAGTTCGTGCAGCTTGCCCTGAGCCGCCATGGCATAGAGCAGCACGATGACGATGCCGGCCAGCACGGGCAGCGCCAACGGCGCACCGATCAACGCAATGATGGCGGCAAAAAACAGGACGAAAGGCAGGTCCACCAGCGCCACCACCGTGGCCGAGCCGATGAACGAGCGCACCGACTCAAAGGATTGCAGGGTCGAGGCGAACGAACCGGTCGAGGCGGGACGGGCTTCCATACGCAGGCCCAGCACCTGGGCCATGATCTTCGACGACAGCTTGACATCGGCCCGGCTCGCGGCCAAGTCGATGAAAGCGCTGCGCATCAGGCGCAACACCAAATCGAAACAGAGCACGATGAAGATACCGGCAGCCAGTACCCACAGCGTCTCGGTGGCGTGATTGGGCACCACACGGTCATACACGTTCAGGACGAAAAGTGGCATGGCCACGGCAAACAGATTGATGACTATTGAGCCGGCGATCACATCGCGATAGAGCCGACGGTTCTCACGTATGACGCCCCAGAACCAATGGCGAGAACGTTGCTTGTCGACCTCGGGGCCCCGAGCATCGAAGCGGAAACGCGGGCGTACGTAGATGGCCTGGCCGCTGTAGTTCTGTGTCAGGCCATCGAGATCGACCTCGCTCGCGGCATCACCAAGCTCGGGGAAGATCACCTTGGCGCGGCGCGTCTTGAGATCGAGCGCCACGAGTACGCAAGCACGACCCGGCTCCAGAAGGAGTACGGCAGGGAACAGTGCGGGGTTGAGCTGTACGATACGACTCTTGACGATGCGTGCCGTCATTCCGGCCCGAGCAGCAGCTCGTGGGAAAACGCCAGGCGTAAGGCGACCCTCTTCCAGCGGCAGGCCAGCGGTCAACGAATCGGACGTTACCGCATGGTCATGGGCAAGAGCGATGGTTTGCAGGCACTCGAGCAGCTCGTCGCGAACGGCGGAGCGGGCGGCACCCAGGGAGGAATCCAGTACTTCTTGCTGTGTCACAGGGACCTCGGGTATGAGGCCCGTCCGGCACTGCCGGACGGGATGGCGCTATACAACGATCGCTGCCCGTGTCGAGCGAACCCGCGACAGGCAGCATTTACCCCAGGTCGTTCAGCCTTGTACGACGTAGCTATCGGCATAGCCAAGGCGCTTCAGTTCGGCACGCAGTGCCGCCAGTTCGCCGGGGTCGCCGATGGGGCCAAGCTGCACCCGATGCAGGTCGGAAGTGCTGACCAATCGCATCGGCTGGGCAAAGGTGTCACTGAGCTGGTGGCCGACATTCTGTGCACGCTCGGGGTTACTGAGCGCTACCACCTGCAGATAGGCCCCCTGCTGAATGCTCTCCACCTGCCGCTCGACCTGCGCCACGGCTTCCAGCTCGCCATAGACGCTGGCCACGGGCTGGGTCTCGGCCCAGACAGAGGCAACGTTCGATTGAGGCCACTGCTGCACGGCGCCCAGGTCGAGGTTTTCGCCCACTCTCTCGAGGGTGACCTCGACGCGGCGATTCTGGCGACGCCCTTCCACCGTGTCGTTGGTGGCAACGGGCTGCCGCGAGCCATAGCCGCGGGTCTGGATCAAGCCGCGATCGACACCCTGGCTGGCCAGGTACTCCGCCACACTGTCGGCACGACGCTGAGAGAGCGGGTCGTTGATGGCATCGCTGCCGGTGCTGTCGGCATGGCCGGCGATGAACACCCGCGCCAGGTCGGTACGATTGCGGATCTGACCCGCCAGCTCGGCGAGTTCCTGACGTGCATCGGATCCGAGCTCTGCGCTGTTGATACCGAACAGGGCATCGGCAGAGAGCGTGATATCGGGAGCTCGGGTCGGAGCCGGCGCGCTGATGCCGCGGGTGAAATCCGCCAGGGTATAGCCACTCGGACCTTCGACCGGGCAGAGAATACTGGGGTCAAGTGCCACCCCGTCGCTGCCCAGTTCAGCCAGGGTCGGCATGTCGTCGCGCATCACGCCCAGGGCCTGCATCAGCTGACCCATGGCGGCAAGCGTACGGGCATCGGCCAAGGCAATGTCGTACTCGGCATTGGTATAGGCCCGGCTTGCCTCGAAATATTCGTTCTCGCTGTCGAGCACGTCGAGCAAGGTGCGCTGACCGATATCGAACTGCTGCTGATACGCACCACGAACACGGTCGATCGACTGACGGTGGTCATTGAGGTAGCGAATCTGCTCGCGCAAACGCTGGGTATCGTTAAAGGCAATCTGAGTGGTCTGGCGCACGTTGGTACACGCCAGGTCGCGCTGATCGACCGCTTGTTCGACACGGTCACTGGCTGCGCGGAACGAGGCCAGATCGCTGCCGCCACGGTACAGGTTCATACTGGCGACCAGCTCGATGCTGTGGCGATCGCGTCGACCGAAGCCGTCGTAGCCGTTCTCGTTGTTGTTGGTGCCGGTACGGCCACGCAGGTCCAGGCGCGGCTGGAATCCGGCCTTGCTACCGGATTGTTCCGCCCTTGCCGCTTCGATGTTCTCGATGGCGGCGTGGAAATCGGGATTGCCCTGGAACGCCAGATCGACCGCCTCGGCCACCGAAGGGGGCAGTCGGTCGTCGAGCTGCGGTGCCGGAGCCAGGTTTTCGGCCGGCAGGCTGCCGACGATGCGCTGGTAGCGCGCCGTGACGTCATGGAGATTCGAAGCTTCGGTCATCAGGTTCGACTCGGCCAAGGCCAGACGACCGCTGATCTGCTCGAGGTCGACACCGCGTCCGGCACCGGAACGTACACGCTCTTCGATCTGGTTGAAAACGCGCAGGTGGTCGGCGTAGTTGCTCTGGGCCAGGCGTACCAGCTCTCGATAACGGCTGACGTCGAGATAGGCCTGGGTGGCTTCCAGCGCCACGTTCTCGCTGGCACCGAGCAGCTCGTAGTAGCGCACCAGTTCGGCGCGATCGAGGCGTTCGACTTCACTGCGGGTGGCGAAGCCGTCGTAGAGCATCTGTGACAGGCGCAGTTCGGCGAAATCGGTATCGTAGCTGCCGCGCCCGTCGCCCTCCCGCTCCTCGCGGCCGATGCCTGCGGCCAGGTCGATGCTCGGAAGATAGTTGCCACGCGCCACGCCGACATCATGCCCGGCGGCGCTCAACCCGTTCAGGGCGGCCTTGACCTCGGGGTTGGTGGTCAGTGCTTGGCGCACCACCTGCTGGATATCGGCAGAACCCGGCGCCGCCAGGCCTGGCGGCAGGGTCTGAGCCACCGCAGCGGCTACCGGAAGGAGTGCCAGGGAGGTACCCACCATCATGGCTTTGGCCAGTCGATGAGTACGAGAGAGGTCAATCGCATTTGTCATGGGTGTTCCCTTTCATGATTCGGATGCCCCGTCTGCACAGGCAATCCGTCGAGTTGTGAAGACATATTCTTGTTATTACGGGGCTCATCCGGAGTGGCCGGATGGTGCATCCATTCCCGATTCCCTTGGATACTTCGTTGGTTACCTTGACTTGCCTGGCCGGCATCGTTTCGTGTAACAATATTGTAACTCAACAATCCTTTTTCCGGCCGTCAGGAGTTGCTTGTTCTGCCTGGTTACCCGTCAGGCATAGTTGTTACATAATTGTAAGCTAGCGTAACCGAGGCGGTAGAAAAGTCCAATAGTTTCTCGTCACCCTTTTTCAACCTTTGGCATGACATAAATTATGATGAGTCCGACTGTACGCGGGCATACCCCGACCAGATCCCTCGCCTAGCGGCAACGCTCTCCCGGCGACCGGCAAACATGCTATCGTCAGCCCATGATCGACATGAGCCATCAGCACAAGGAGAGACATCATGTCTGCCTCATCCGAGATCCAGAAAACGCGCGTCATCAACGAGCTGCGCGGTTTCATCAAGAAACTGCTCCAGGAGCCCCAGATTCTGGATCGCTCCCTGGAGATCGCGCGCCGCCATTACGGTGAGGGCAACCCTGAGGGCGCCCAGGCACGCATCGCCAATGAGATTTCCGATACCACCAGCGTGCACATTCCCGAGGACCCGCAGGAACACTCTGAAGCCGACAAACTGTTCCTGGAGCTGCTCAAGGAGGTGGTCAGCGAGGAGCAAGCCCTTTACTGAACCGGCAATGATCCGAGCGGGTGCCCCTGGCGCCCGCTGCAACCGCCCTGACTGCTAACCGGACGCACGTCGACACCATTGCTCTGGTATAATGGCAAGCAATTGTTTTCCAAATCTTTTACAAGTAACTTGCCATGTATTACCTGCTGAAGCTGTTTCCCGAAATCACCATCAAGTCACGTTCCGTGCGCCGCCAGATGACACGCTGCCTGGTCGGCAACATCCGTAACGTGCTGCGTCCGCTGGGCGATGACGTGCACGTACAGGGCGGCTGGGATGCCTTGAAGGTGCGGATACCCGACGGCGCCTCGACGCAGTGGCGCAGCCGATTGGAAGAGATGCTGTGCCGCATCCCCGGCATTCACGAGGTGCAGTGTGTCGAAGAAGTCCCTTTCCTCTCCTTTACCGACACGACCGAGCGGCTGCTACCGGTCTGGCGAGATGCCATCGCCGGACGAGCCTTCCGCGTCACGGTGAAGCGACGGGGAGTGCATGATTTCACCTCGGAGGACCTTGAGCGCCACCTCGGCAGGGAACTGCTCGATGCTGCGCCTGGCTCCCGGGTTCGGCTCAAGGAGCCGGATGTCGACGTGAGGGTGGATGTGGTCGAAAGCCGCCTGCGCCTGGTGCGCCAGCGCTGGCCGGGGCTGGGCGGTTACCCCTTGGGGCTGCAGGGCCAGGCCTTGGCGCTGATCTCGGGCGGCTACGACTCGCCGGTGGCGGCTTGGAAGATGATGCGACGCGGCATCAAGACGCATTTCCTGTTCTTCGAACTCGGCGGAGCCGGACACGAGGCCGCCGTGCGCGAGGTTTCGTCCCACCTGTGGGAGACCTACGGCCGCTCGCATCGGGTGAAGTTCTTCTCGGTACCGTTCGAAGGCGTGGTGGCAGAATTGCAGCGCAGCATACCCGACGGACTTATCGGCGTGGTACTCAAGCGAATGATGGTACGGGCAGCAAACCGCATCGCATCGCGCGCACGCATTCCCATGCTGGTGACCGGGGATGCCATCGCTCAGGTCTCGAGCCAGAGCCTGACCAATCTCGTGCTCATCGATGAAGCCAGCGACGTGCCGATCCTGCGCCCGCTGATTGCCGAGGATAAGCAGACGATCATCGATACCGCCCGCCAGATCGGCACCGCCGCTTTCGCCGAAGGCATGCCGGAGGTGTGCGGCGCCGTCTCCCAGCGGCCCAATACCCAGGCGCGCCATGACAAGGTCGCCGACGCCGAGGAGAATTTCGACTTCAGCGTGCTCGAGGCAGCCGTAGAGCTGGCCGTGCTGACTCGCTCCGACCGGCTCCTGGAGCCGCAGCCAGACAGCGAGCCGCAGTTGGAAGTGGTAACCGACCTGCAGGCAGCAGCCAACGACTCCATCGTCAGCGTAATCGACATCCGCCCTCCGGCTGAGCGCGAGGCCGCGCCGCTCATGCTCGATCAGGTGGAGTGCCTGGAAATTCCCTTCTTCGAACTCCAGTCGCGTGCCGAGTCGCTGCCCGATGACCGCCGCTACCTGCTCTACTGCGACCAGGGCGTGATGAGCCGCATGCAGGCCATGCACTTGCACGACCGGGGGTTCAGGCACTTCGGGGTCTATCGCACTTCTTGACGATCGGTAACGGTTACAAATTCTTTTTTAGCAATCTCTTTATCGCCCCGCTGGACTGCGCTACAACGAAATTAACAGGCCGTGGTCGGTGGGGGTGACGTATGGGTGCGCGCAGGTCTTCGTCACACCGGAATTCGTCTACCGGGTCGTGGCTCGGCAACGGCGAGTCGTTCGAGAGGCGCTCGCCCTTCATTCAGGAACCGAAGCTCGCTCCGGCTCCTCGGGAAGCGTCGTCACATCGTTATCTCTACCTGGGCTTGGGGATACTGCTGTTACTGTTCGGTGTAACGCTCGCCACGCTGCTGGTGGCCGAAGCCAAGACATCTCACTTTCAGGCCCAGGAACTCTCGCGCTACGCTGCGACCCTGCGTTATACGCTGGAGCCCGGACGCAGCAACCGGATCCAGTTCCCCGGCCATGGCCCCTTCGACAAGCGCCTGGGCTATACCCAGCTACCGGAGCTGGAGTCACGCCTGTTGTCGCGCGGTTACGAGATCACCGAGCAGGCACGCTTCTCACCTGCCCTGCTCGACTATACGCGCCGCGGCTTCTTCCCTCCCTACCCCGAGAAGGCGCAAGCTGGCCTGTATATCGAGGAGTGCCGGGGCGATACCCTCTATCAGTTCCGTCATCCCCAACGGCACTACCCCAGCTTCGACACCATCCCCCCGGTCGTACTGCAAACGTTGCTGTTCATCGAGAATCGACAGCTGCTGGACGAGAGCACGCCCTACGCCAATCCTGCCGTCGACTGGCCACGCTTCACCAAGGCGGCCCTGTCGCAGGTCGGCCGCGCCCTGGATCTTCCCGGGCAGGCAGCGGGAGGCAGCACCCTGGCTACCCAGCTCGAGAAGTATCGTCATTCTCCTCAAGGCCTGACCTACTCGTCCCGGGAGAAGCTGCGCCAGATGGTCTCGGCCAGCGTGCGTAGCTACCAGCATGGCCCCCAGACGTTGACCGCTCGCCAGGACGTGGCGCTCGATTACCTCAATACCGTGCCGCTTTCGGCCGCCCCCGGCTACGGCGAGGTGCATGGCATCGGCGACGGTCTGTGGGCCTGGTTCGGTGCCGATTTCGATATGTTCAATCGGCTGCTTGCGATCGGCTTCGACGAGATCGACAGCCTTGCAGAACGGGGGTTGGCCCTGCGCCAGGTCGTGGCACTGATGATCGCGCAGCGGCGCCCCTCCTGGTATCTGGCTGGTGGCCGCAGATCACTGGAAGAGCTGACAGACAGCTACCTGCGATTGCTTCGCCAAGAGGGGGTGGTTTCGAACTCCCTCGCCCAGGCGGCGCTGGAGCGGCGCCTGAGCTTTCGCGATTACACCGAAACGCCCTTCAGCCTGCGCATCGAACCGGACAAAGGGGTCCAGGTTGCACGCCAGCGCCTGGGAGGCATGCTAGGCATGTCGCTTTACGATCTCGACCGCCTCGACCTCACTGCACGCACGACGCTCAACGCCAGGCTCCAGAGCGACGTCACAGCCTATTTGCATCGCCTGGCGGACCCCGAGTTCGCCGGCGAGATCGGTCTGCTGGGAGAGCGCCTGCTTTCCCCCGACCGAACCCAGGACGTGCGCTACAGTTTCACCCTGTTCGAGCGCAGTGAAGACGGCTTCATGGTGCGTGTCCAGACCGACAATACCGACCAGCCCTTCGATATCAACGAGGGTAGCAAACTCGAACTCGGCTCCACCGCCAAGCTGCGAGTCTTGGCCACCTATCTGGAAGTAATCGCCGAACTGCACGCACGCCATGGCAACAAGAGTGTCGAGGAGCTGCGCGCGGTCGAAACCGACCGCCAGGACGTACTCAGCCGCTGGGTGCTGGACCGGCTCATCGAAGCGCCCAATCTGCCACTCGACGGGCTTCTGTCCATGGCCATGGAGCGGCGGTATTCGGCAAGCCCGGGGGAGGCTTTCTTCACCGGAGGCGGACGGCATACCTTCAGCAATTTCCGCCGCGAGGACAATGGCCGCAACCCGACGCTAGCCGAAGCCATGCGGGAGTCGCTCAACCTGCCCTTCATTCGCGTGATGCGGGACCTGGTGCGCTACAGCACGCATCGTAACGAGCACCGGACCCAACTGCTGGAGGATGACGGCGACCCCCGCCGCATGGAGTACCTGCGCCTGTTTGCCGACCGCGAGGGGCGCACCTTCCTGCTGCGCTTCTGGCGCAAATACCGCAACATGCACAGTGACCAGCGCCTCGCCACTTTCCTCGAGGGGCTCAGTGTCTCCGCACCACGCCTTGCCGCGGTACACCGCTACCTGTTCCCGGAAGCCAGCCGCGACCAGTTCGCCGCCTTCCTAGGCAACTGGCTGCCCGACGCGAGTCGTCCGAGCGAGCGCGAGACCGACACGCTCTATGAACGCTACGCGCCCGGCAGCTACTCGCTCACCGACCAGGGCTACGTCGCCCGGGTCCACCCCCTGGAGCTGTGGCTGCTGGGCTATCTGCTCGACTATCCGGATGCCAGCTTCGCCGAAGCTGCCTCGGCCAGCGTCGAGGAGCGCCAGGAGGTCTACGGCTGGCTGTTCCGGACACGCCATCGCAGCGCTCGCGACGTGCGTATCCGCACCATGCTCGAAGTCGAAGCGTTCCTCGACATTCATGAGCGCTGGCAGCGCCTGGGCTACCCATTCGAACACCTGGTGCCTTCGCTGGCCACTGCGGTGGGCTCGTCGGGCGATCGCCCGGCGGCACTGGCCGAGCTGATGGGTATCATCCTCAACGATGGCATAAGGCAACCTACGCTACGCATCGATGAGCTGCACTTCGCCGCCGACACGCCCTACGAAACCCGCTTTCTGCCCGCCCCAGGGCGAGCCCAACGGGTCATGGCTCCTGAGGTGGCTGCGGTGCTGCGCGACACGCTGTCCCAAGTGGTCGAAGGCGGTACTGCCAGACGCCTGCAGGGCAGTTTCACCCTGGAGGATGGCACGCCGCTGGTCCTGGGCGGCAAGACCGGCACCGGTAACAATCGCATCGAAACGGTGGGTCGCGGCGGACAGGTCACCAGTTCACGCGCACTCAACCGCACCGCCACTTTTGTCTTCTATCTCGGCGACGACCATTTCGGCACCCTCACCGCTTATGTGGCGGGTACGGCTTCAGACGACTTCCGCTTTACATCGGCCCTGCCGGTGCAGGTGCTCAAGGGCATGGAGCCAATCCTGCGTCCCTACCTCGAACCCGGCGCGGGTAACTGTCCCGCCACGCCCCGGGGTGAATACCACTTCGCCGAAGATGCCGAAGCGGATCCGCCGGATGACGCTGGCGACGACTCACCCTCGTCGCCCAACCTCGCCCTGCGCTAGTCGTTGAGTGAGTCTTTGAGTCTGCCACCGGGCCGTAAACGACAAGGCCCGGTGCTTGAACTGCACCGGGCCTTGTCAGGGAGCTTTCATCAAGAGATCACTGGCAGGGTATGACCTTGCGCAGCGTATCCTTGGCCCACAGCATCTGGCCGTCCGGCGTCTTGCCGTGTTCGTTCCAGCGCTCGGTAACTTCCATGCAGAAGGAACCGGCGTTTTCGGTACGAACATCGGGGTTGGAAGGACGCTCGCCACCAATCCGCAGCAGATCGGGATTGTCGGTGGTATAGCGAGGAGCAATGGTGGAATTGCTGGCACAGCCGGTAATCAGGGCGGCAGCTACCAGTACTACGGGTAAACAGCGGCGCAAAGGCATGTTCACAAACCCTCGAAAGTGTCGATGACGCACCGGCAGGCATTGCCGGTAGCGCTAGATATCATCCGCTTTCGAGGCCGTCAATGTTTTTCGAACAGCGTTCTTCCAAAGCCTACCTAAGATAACCTCATTGCTTGAAGCCACATATGTCCGTTCATGGTCAGAACGTGTCGATGCGAGAGCCAATCTGGCTCTTGAGGCTACGATAGCGTGTAAAGTTGGCAATTCGTACTGATCCCTTAGCCGCGCTACGCTGAAGGTACCAGACACAGTTCAGGATGTGACGACGTTTCATGGCCGAAGCAAGACCGGACCAGGAATATTCCCCGACACCCAGCGTGTTCGAACGCTGGGCCGCACGCTACCTGCGGCATCATAACCAAGGCAACGTCATTTCCCGACAGGCGCATGGCAGCCGGGAAATTGACGGCATCCGCCAGGTATTCCGTCGAACCGTTGCCTGGGCCGCCCTGGCCGGCATTGTCTCAGGCGGGGTCATTGGCGGCACGGAGTGGTACATGCGCCAGGGCATGCTCGATGGCATGCAGGACATGAGCCTGCGGGGACAGCTGCCCTACTGGGCCGGCTTCTTTGCCGTGGCCGGGGTGGTCAGCGCCGCCGAGATTGCTTTTCTCTATTGGAATGCGCTGCGCGGCGTGGCCACTACCAGCCGTCTTGCCGCCGTATCACTTCGCGACAGCCCCCAGGCCAGATTGCTTCTGCTCGGGTTGACCCGCATTGCCCTCGAGTTTCCCAACCCGCGGCATCGAATCTATGGCATCGACCCCTATGCCCGAATGAGCCGTTGGAAGCTGGCTGCCATGGCGGTGATGTATCGCATGAAGGTGGGCGTCACCAGCTTCCTGCTACGGGTGCTGTTGCGCCGCATCCTGGGCCGCGTGGCGCTGCGTGGCCTGCTGCCGCTGGTCACTGGCCCGCTCTACGCCGTGTGGAATGCCATCATTACTTGGCGAATCCTGATCAAGGCCCGTGAGCAGGCGCTGGGTCCCTTCATCATCGAGGCACAGGTCGCTCAGCTCGAGCGCGATCCGCTGAGCGAGCAAGCTCGTCGCGTCGCACTGCATGCGCTTGGCGCTCTGGTCATGGCCAATCAGGATGCGCACCCCAACCATGTCTACTTGCTTTCTCGTCTGCTCGAGACCTTCGGCAGTCGTAAGCACAGCATCGACGTGGACTGGCCTCAGCAACGCTTCGCGCTCAATCGTCTGGAACGCCGAGAAAAACGCCGCGTACTGGAGTTGCTGACTACCGCTACCGTGCTTGCCGGGAGATGCAGGGGCAGGCGCAAGCGCTTCCTCGAAGAGCTTTTCGAAGCTTGCGACATGGCCTATCCGGAAGAACGGGTTCGGGCCTGGCGCCGCCAATTCATGAACGGGCAGTCGCTCGACACAGCTCACAACGCCACGTCGGGCTAAAACAGACCGAGCTGGCGATCGATCAGGCTGGAGAAGTCGTCGCCGCGGAAGGGCAGGATGGCGTCGGCCACCGGCTGCAGTTGCCGGGAGAGATAGTGTTGATAATCGATGGCGGAGCGCCGCGCCTCGAGCGGCTCCGGCCCCGCCACGGTGATTACGTAGCGAATCCAGCCGCCATGCTGGTACTGCCGCGGACGTCCTAGCTGGCTATTGAGCTCGTCAGCCATGCGCGCGGCGCGTACATGGGGCGGCACGTTGCGGCGGTAATCATCGAGCCGTCGACGTAGCCGCTTGCGATAGACCAGGCGCTCGTCGAATTCGCCGGACAGGGTGCGACTCACGTAGTCGCGCACGTAGTCGCGATAGGTCTCGCCGAGAAAGATACGCCGGTACAGCTCCTGCTGAAAGATCTTGGCCAGTGGCGTCCAGTCGGCACGCACTGTCTCCAGTCCCTTGAAGACGATGCGCTCCCCTCCCTGTGCGTCACGCACCAGCCCCGCATAGCGCTTCTTGCTGCCCTCCTCCGCGCCACGGATGGTAGGCATCAGAAAGCGTCGGAAATGGGTTTCGAGCTGGAGTTCCAACGCACTCTCGAGCCCATGTTCCACCTTGAGGTGCTGCGCCCACCAGCGGTTGACCCGCTCCGCCAGGCGTTGCCCGATGGTATGAGCCTCGGCCTCTTCGTGGGCGCTGCCCAGCCAGACGAAGGTGGAATCGGTATCGCCGTAGATCACCGTGTAACCCTCGGCCTCGATCAGCTCTCGGGTGCGTCGCATGATCTCGTGGCCGCGCAGGGTGATCGACGATGCCAGGCGCGGATCGAAGAAACGACAGCCGCGTGAGCCGAGTACACCGTAGAAGGAGTTCATGATGATCTTCAGCGCCTGGGAGAGTGGCGCATTGCCCTCGCGCTTGGCGGCCTCGCGTCCCTGCCATACCCGCGCCACCATGTCGGGTAACGCATGCCTGGTTCGCGAGAAGCGGGCACCGCGAAAACCCGGCACGGTCTGCGTTTCGGGCTCCTCCAACCCTGCTACCAGCCCCACCGGATCAATCAGGAAGGTGCGGATGATCGATGGGTAGAGGCTCTTGAAATCGAGCACCAGTACCGAGTCGTAGAGGCCGGGCCGCGAGTCCATGACAAACCCGCCTGGACTGTCCTCGTTTCCGTCCCGCCCTTGGGGAAGGTTTGGCGCCACGAATCCCAGCCGGTGCATGCGCGGCAGGTAGAGATGCGAGAAGGCCGCCACCGAGCCACCGCTGCGATCGGCAGGAAGCCCGGTGACGCTGGCCCGCTCGAGCAAGAAGTCGATGAGCTCGGTCTTCTCGAAGATTCGCGTTACCAGCTCGCAGTCCTTGAGGTTGTAGCGGGCAAGCTGCGGCTTGTCCTCGGCGAACATACGGTCTATCTCGTCCATGCGCTGGTAGGGGTTGTCGATCGCCTTGCCCTCGCCCAGCAGCTCCTGAGCGACGTTTTCCAGGCTGAACGAGGCGAAGCGCCAGGTGGCCTGGCGCAGGGCTTCGATGCCATCGATGATCAGCCGGCCGGGGGCCGAGGAGAAGAAGTGGTTGGTATTGCTGCCATGGACGCGCCAGCCGAGCGGCTCACCACCGCGTCCTAGCAGCAGCGGCACGCCGAGACGCTCGGCGTGCCGCTGCAGGATGCGCAGGTCGAACTGCACCAGGTTCCAGCCGATGATGGCATCCGGGTCGTACCGGGCGATCCAGGCGTTGAGACTCTCCAGCAGTGCCTCATGGCTGGTGCAGTACGCGAGCGAGAAATCGCGGGCAGCATCGGCCTCGCCACCCTGCCCGTTGGCGGGCCCCAGCATGTAGACCTGGCGCTCGCCGCAGCCTTCAAGCGCGATGGAGTAGAGCTCGCCGCGTGCATCGGTCTCGATATCCAGCGAGGCCAGTACGAGCCGGGGGCGATAATCGGGCGCTGGCTTCAGTTGGGCATCGATCAGCGTGCCATCGGTATTCACGCTTCCCGTGAACCACACCGGTGCGGTGATGAACCGCTCCATCAGGTAGCGCTCCGGTGGTCGTACGTCGGCTTCGTAGATATCGATGCGGGCATCGCCAAGGCGCTTGGCAAGGTTCATCAACTGACGATGCTGGCGGCAGTAGAGGCCGAGCATGGGACGATGCTGGAAGTCTCGCAGGTCTAGTTGGCGCAGCTCGACGTCACGCTCGCCGCACAGCAGCGCCTCGGCCTGCTCCCGCTGTTCGGCGGGCAGGAACGCCACCGAGGGCTGCACCGGCAAGCGCACATGCCGAGGGCCTTCATCGGTGGCCAGCCAGAACGTGACCTCGGTGCCGGCAGCCGACTCACGCCAGTGCCGGGTCAGCACGAACCCCTGCTGTTGTTCCACCACGACCTCTCACCTGCTTGATCCCAGTGGAAATGTTACTCGGTGTCGGCTGGAAAGTCGCCGCATGGCTAAGCGCAGGTTCGGTGCCCCCTTGTCCCCGTCCAGCGAAGCCTGTGACTATGCCGCCGAGATGACAGGAAGAAACTACATGGTGTCATCGCTGGCATCATCCCACTGGGCCTCATTCGGCTCACGGTCGATCGACTCGGCATCTGCGGGCCGGGCAAAGAAGAACCCCTGCCCTTGGCGGCATCCCAGTTGCAACACGGCTTGCCCCTGCTCTTCGGTTTCGATCCCCTCGGCGAGCACTATGAATCCCAGGCTGCCACCCATATCGGCCACCGCCCGAATGATGGCTTGGTCCCGAGGATCAGCCATGACGCCATCTACGAAGCTGCTGTCTATCTTCAGCTTGTCGATAGGCAAGTGCTTGAGGTAGCTCAGCGACGAGTAGCCCGTTCCGAAATCATCAATCGCCAGCGACACCCCCATGCGTCGTATCTCTTGCAGCCTATTGATGGTGCTCTGGTCCGAGTTCATCAGAGAGGACTCCGTGATCTCCAGCTCGAGGTATCTGGCAGGCAGGTCGGCAGATTCCAGGATATGTCGAAGCCGTTTCACGAACTCCGGCCGCGCCAACTGGGGAGCCGCCACATTGACGGCAATGCGACCGAATGCCATGCCCGCATCCAGCCATGTCCGCCCCTGCTGGCAGGCCCGCCGCAGCGCCCATTCGCCGAGAGGTACTACCAAGCCGATGCGCTCTGCCAAGGGAATGAAGACGGACGGAGGAATATCCCCTTCCTGAGGGTGGTGCCATCGTGCCAGGGCTTCCACCCCTATCCATTTCCCCGTTTGCAGGTTGACCTGGGGTTGGTAGTGCAGGAACAGTTGATCCTGC
Source organism: Halomonas sp. LR3S48 (assembly GCF_025725665.1). Lineage (NCBI taxonomy): Bacteria > Pseudomonadati > Pseudomonadota > Gammaproteobacteria > Oceanospirillales > Halomonadaceae > Halomonas > Halomonas sp. LR3S48. The sequence goes on from NZ_CP107009.1 coordinate 2,673,499, forward strand.
TCCAGAGCATCCCGCAGATCATTTCCCAATCGTACTCGCAGCATTGCCCGATCGGTCATGTTTGGGTCGAAGAAGTGATAGCCCGAGTCATGGCGCTTGGCCTGATACATGGCGGCATCGGCCTGCTGAATGAGCTCGTCGGCCTGTTCGCTGTCATCGGGATAGATGCTTATGCCTATGCTGGCCTGGGCATGAAATTTCCAGTCCTCGAATTCGATCGGTGCATCCATGATCCTCAGCAAACGCTCTGCTGTCTGGATTGCGTCCTCCGGCATGGCCAGGTCCTGGATCAGCATAATGAACTCATCGCCGCCGAAACGTGCTACCGCGTCTTCACCTCGAATGGGACCGGTGAGCCGCCGAGCGAATTCCCGAAGTACCCTGTCACCGGCAGCATGACCGAGGCTGTCATTGATCGTCTTGAAGTCATTAAGGTCCATGAACATCACAGCGAGGCGAGTGCTGTGCCGCTGGCTATGCGAGAGCGCTTGCCCAAGACGTCGCCGGAAACATGCCCGGTTCGGCAGACCGGTCAGGGTATCGGTGTTGGCAAGGTGCTCAAGCATTCGTTGGATCGCCTTCTGCCGATCGACCCAAGTCACCAGCAGGCTCAGACCCAGAATCAGGCCGGCGAAGCCACTAATGGCTGCGGCCATGCCATCCTGTGACAGCAGTGAGTCATGCGCGACGGTTACAGAGCTATGGTAAAAGCGAGAGGCTCCCATCGCCGTATAGTGCATGCCGGCCACTGCAAAGCCCATGAAGACCCCGGCTACCAGCGTCATGCCGCTTTCCGAGAATGCCGGTAGTCTGCGTACACGAAAATGGAGGTAAAGTGATGCCAGGGCCAGCAGAAAGGCTACCGCAATGGAGAGAACGAAGAAGGGAAAGTGATAGCGCAGCCCTTCCATGTGCATGGCTTCCATGCCGGTGTAGTGCATGCTGCCGATGCCCGCTGCCATCAGCAGCGCCCCTATGAGAAGCTGACGTACCTTGAGGCTCGGGTGCGCCATGAAATGCAGGGCCGCACCGCTGCCTAGTATCGCCGGTATCAGGGACAGCACCGTCAAACTCAAGGTGTACCCCATGCGCTCGTGCCCTTCCACGGAGAAGGCCAGCATGGCACTGAAATGCATCGCCCAAATGCCGCAGCCCATGGCCACCGCGCCACCAACATGCCACCAGTTCTTGCTCGTGGGCGAAGGCGAGGCGACCATGCGATCGGCCAGCATCAACGCAGTGAGACCCGCAAAGCAGGCGATGGCAATGGAGAGCGTTACCAGCAAGGGATCGTAGCTGCTTTCCAGCAATGGGCCCAGCGAAGGGTCGGTGATATCGAAACGCCAAACTTCCATGGTCTCCGCCCCGGAGTCGAGCCTATTGAAAGAATTGTCGGCTTGGCGAGCATAAACTTTAAGGAAAGTTAGACTGCTTGCCATTTTTGAACGGGTTACTCGCTCCAACGAAACCGGCCCATGCAGATGCATGGGCCGGCTGAATCTACCTCTGGTTCCTTACCCTGGCAGGGGCTCAGTCACATGGTACGACAGCGCGCTGAGTGTCCTTGGCCCACAGGGTCTGTCCATTCGGCGTTTCGCCGTGAGCGTTCCAGGTCTCGGTGACCTCGACACAGTAGGAACCGAGATCTTCGATGGTTTTCTCGGGGTTGGCGGGTTGTTCCTCGCTGATGCGCATGATATCGGGGTTTTCGCTGGTATAGCGCGGCGCCAAGGCGTTGGTGCCACAGCCTACCAGCAGGGCGGCAATCAGCAGCAGGGGCAGAGCGAGTCGCAGTTTCATCGTATCATCCTCACGAAAGGTATCAGTCATTCGTTCGTTTTTCGGATGATGCGTAACGGGCAATGAGAGAGCATGCCGCGGGGGCCAATCCATTTGCCCTCCACCGCATGACTGCATTCTAAAGGAGCGCAGGGCGCACCGCCAACCTGGCTTCAATCCTTGGTCTCGACTTCCCCTTCTCCCCGCCCTGGTGCCTTCACCCCGTCGAGGCTCGATCCAGTGCCCCCGGCCCGTTGCCCCAGCACGCTGAATGAGCCGTCGGTTTCCAGTATGACGGCTGCGATCTCGCTCAGATCAGCCATCCCGGCAGCGCGGGCTGCCGCTCTCACTTCGTCTTTGGTCACACGAGCTTTCAACAGCGCACTCGGCAGATATTCCCCCTGAAACAACAACAGCGCCGGCTCACCGGTCACCAGTTGCCGTACCCAACGCCAGCGAACGCTGGCCCAGGTAACCAAGTATTGCATCCCGACCAATAGTGCGAAGGCCAAGGCTCCCTGTACCAGAGTAACGTCCTTGCTGAGCATCACGGTGGCAAGTACCGAGCCCAACGCCACGGTCACGACGAGGTCGAAGGCGTTCATTTTCGATAGCGTGCGGCGTCCTGATACCCGCAGCAGAAACACCAGACTGACATAGCCCAGCACGCCCAGTAACGCCGTGCGCAGCAAGGCGGCAAGAGAGTCGAAGAAGATCGGATCCAAGCAAGCCTCCATATCAGCGAGTCCAGTGTCGGCCTAGTGCAAGGTAGCAGTACATGGGCATCGACGTGCATACCAGGCCGCACCCATCAGACGAAACGCCCCGCCTCCCCCTCACCGGGTGCAGTCATGTCCCAACACGGCTACAATCGAGGGTCTGTTTTTCCCGGGAATATCAGAGCCGACATGTCGAACAACGCAAGCGCCCCGCGCAAGATTCTGGTCACCAGTGCCCTGCCCTACGCCAACGGCTCGATCCACCTTGGCCATCTGCTGGAATACATCCAGACCGATATCTGGGTGCGCTTCCAGAAGAGCCGCGGCCATGAGTGTCACTACGTTTGCGCCGACGACGCCCACGGCACCGCGATCATGCTGCGGGCCGAGCAGGAGGGCATCACCTCGGAAGCCCTGATCGAGCGCGTGTCGAAGGAACACCAAGCCGACTTCGCCACCTTCGGCGTCGCCTTCGACAACTATCATTCGACGCATTCCGAGGAGAACCGCCATTTCAGCGAGCTGATCTACTCTCGCCTGCGCGACCGCGGCCATATCGCCACCCGCGACATCGAGCAGATGTACGACCCGGTGAAGGGCCTGTTCCTGGCTGACCGCTTCATCAAGGGTACCTGCCCCAAGTGCAAGACTGCCGACCAGTACGGCGACAACTGTGAGGCCTGCGGCGCCACCTACACCCCGGCGGAGCTGATCGACCCGGTATCGGCAATCTCGGGCGCCACACCCGAGGTGCGCAGTTCCACCCACTACTTTTTCAAGCTTCCCGATTTCGCTGACTTCCTCAAGCAATGGACCCGCGGCGGCCACGTGCAGACCCAGATCGGCAACAAGCTGCAGGAGTGGTTCGAGTCCGGCCTCAACGAATGGGACATTTCCCGCGATGCACCCTACTTCGGCTTCGAGATCCCCGATGCTCCGGGCAAGTACTTCTACGTGTGGCTGGATGCGCCGATCGGCTACCTGGCCAGCTTCAAGAACCTGTGCGAACGCACCGGCATCGACTTCGACAGCTACTGGAAGAAGGACAGCGAAGCCGAGGTCTACCACTTCATCGGCAAGGACATCGTCTACTTCCATGCGCTGTTCTGGCCAGCCATGCTGCACGGTGCCGATTTCCGCACGCCCACGGCGGTGAACTGCCACGGCTTCGTCACCGTCAACGGGGCCAAGATGTCGAAGTCCCGCGGAACCTTCATCAAGGCGGCGACTTACGCCGAGCACCTGAACCCGGAGTACCTGCGCTACTACTTCGCCGCCAAGCTCACCTCGCGGGTCGACGACCTGGATCTCAACCTCGAGGACTTTGCCGCCCGGGTGAATGCCGACCTGGTGGGCAAGGTGGTCAACATCGCCAGTCGCTGCGCCGGCTTCGTCAAGAAGCTGGGCGACGGAAAGCTCTCGGCCCACTGTATCGAGCCGGAGCTGGTGGCACGGTTCATCGCCGCGGGAGATGGCATCGCCGAGGACTTCGAGGCCCGCGAGTTCGGGCGTGCCGTACGCAAGATCATGGAGCTGGCCGACGAGGCCAACACCTATATCGCCGACAGGGAACCGTGGGTGCTGGCCAAACAGGAGGGTCGCGAGCAGGAAGTACTGGAAATCTGTTCGGTAGGCCTTAACCTGTTCCGCCAGTTGATGGTCTATCTGGCCCCGGTGGTACCGGCCATGGCCGAGCAGGCACGTCAGTTCCTGCAGTTGGACTCTCTCGTTTGGGCGAGCCGCCAGGAAGTCCTGCTGGACCACGCAATCGCCAAATTCAAGCCGCTGATGACCCGCGTCGAGCGGGAGAAGATCGATGCCATGATCGAGGCGTCGAAGGAGGACCTGGTGGAAGAACAGAAACTCAAGGAAGCGGCCAAGGGGCCGCTCGCCGAAGACCCCATCGCCGAGCCGATCGCTTTCGACGACTTCGCCAAGGTCGACCTGCGTATCGTGCGTATCGCCAAGGCAGAGTACGTGGAGGGCGCCGACAAGCTGCTGCAACTCACTCTCGATCTAGGTGGCGAGACGCGCAACGTTTTCGCCGGCATCCGCTCGGCCTATGCCCCGGAGGCGCTGGAAGGCCGGCTGACCGTCATGGTAGCTAACCTGGCCCCGCGCAAGATGCGCTTCGGTGTCTCGGAAGGCATGGTGCTGGCGGCGGGAAATGACGGCGGCATCTACCTGCTATCACCGGACTCCGGTGCCGAGCCCGGTCAACGAATCAGATAAACGGCTTCGGCACGGAAAAAGCGCGGCCTCGGTCGCGCTTTTCTTTGTCAAATGAACTCTTAGAGCCAATTTTTGGCGTAACATGGGCTGGGAATGGCACTTTTCAATCAAAAGCCTGGTCTCATTAAAGCTTTGTAATCTAAAGCCGATATATCTTGTAAGCAATTACCTACACCGGTGCCGGTACCCCCTGACACCGTGGGTGGCGACACATGAAACAGGCATGCCTCAATGACGACAGTGCTCAATTCGTTGCGTAATCGTTTCCTGCTGTCATTGTGCACCGTGCTGTGCCTGGCCCTGCTTGCGCTGGTATTGATCGCACGCTACCAGATCATGCCGATCCTGCTGGAAGACGAGGAGGCCTTCGCCAGCGCCGAGCTCGATAGGACCGAACGTGCCCTTGGCAGCGAACTCAATCACATGCGTCGCCTGGTGGAAGACTGGGCCTACTGGGACGATACCTACGATTTCGTCAGTGGGGTGAAGCCCGAGTACGTTGACTCCAACCTCTACGAAGACACCCTGTTGACTCTCGATCTGCAGTTGATGTTCTTTCTCAATGACAGCTACGAACCTTACTGGGTAGTAGGCTTTGATGAAGAGGGTGAGTTCACCTCCTGCCCCGGCTTGCAGCCTCCCTGCGATTGGGCCGCCCCCGCCGTGCAATTCCTTCGCGAGCGAATCGATGGTGGCCTCGAGGAAGTCACACATACCTGGTTGCTGTCGCTGCCGCAACTGGCCATGGGCGCCCTGTCGCCGATCTACCAGAACAGGGAAGAATCGCCGTCGGCCGGCTGGCTGGCCATGGTACGTCCGCTCTCCGAGCCTTGGATCGAGCAGCTACGCGATACCACCGGCATCGATCTCGCACTCGATACCGTCATTGCGGGTAGCGTTCCCAGCGAACAGCTCGAACGCGTCTCGCCCACCCATATGGCCGCCAGCCGCAGCGTTGCCGCCGTTCCCGCCAGCCGAGCCGTGCGTATCGATGCCCTGCTGCCCCGTCAACGCTATCAGGCAAGCCTGGAGACGTTTCGCTTCGCTCTCTACTGGACCGGTGGCGTGCTGATCGTCACGCTACTGCTCGTATTGTGGCTGCTCGAACGTATGGTGCTGTTGCCACTGCGCCAGTTCAGTCACTACACCCAGCGCCTCCATCAGGAGGCTATACCACCACCGATGCCAACCCGTCTGGTGACTCGCCGTGACGAGATCGGCACCCTGGCCCGTGAGTTTCGCAACCTGCTGAAACACCAGCAGCAACAGTCCGAGCAATTGCTGGAACTGACCCTGCACGACCCCTTGACGGGCGTGGCCAACCGGCGCCTGTTCGACGAGCGCTTTGCCGAGGTGCTGAGGCGCCCCGGCCAGCATCACCGAACCGCCGCGATGATGATCGATATCGATCACTTCAAGCTCTACAACGACCACTACGGCCATCAGGCGGGCGATGCCTGTCTGATAGCTTTGGCGCAGTGCATGGAGCAGCAGCTCGGCAAGCATGGATTTCTGGTGGCACGCACCGGCGGTGAGGAATTCAGCGTCCTGCTTCCGGACACCTCTCTCGAGGCCGCCCTCACCCATGCCCGGGAGTTGCTCCAGGCGGTCAACGAGCTGGCGTTGCCGCACGAATATTCACCGACCAGCTCCAGCGTGACCGTAAGCATTGGTGTTGCCGCGTATCGAGCGGACCTGGCGACCCCGGGCGATATCATGCGTGCCGCCGATCAGGCCATGTACCAGGCCAAATCGGGCGGACGCAACCGGGTGGAAGGCTATTGCATCAGCGATCGGCTCAGCACCATCGACCGATAGATACCATTACTCGCCTCTTTATCAGGCGAAGCCTAGTCCCATCGAGGCCAACGCTGACCCGGGCGGTATGCCCGGGCCAGCCCTGCAGCGTATAATAGTCGGCTGCCGGCCTCGTGCCGGCACCTCACCTGCGCCCAACCAGGAGACGACGTGACGGGCCACAGCACCTTGATCGATGCCATCGACGCCCTGCTGCCGCAAACCCAGTGTGGCAAGTGCGGCCACCCGGGCTGCCGCCCCTACGCCGAGGCCATCGACGCGGGCGAACCGATCAACCGCTGCCCGCCCGGCGGCGAGGAAACTGTCAAACGCCTCGCCGAGTTGACCGGTCGTCCATCCCAGCCCCTCGAGCAGCCGGCTCAGTTGCCACTGTTGGCGGTCATTCGCGAAGCGGAATGCATCGGCTGCACCAAGTGCATCCAGGCGTGCCCGGTGGATGCCATCCTGGGCGCCAGCAAACGCATGCACAGCGTGATCACCGCCGAGTGCACCGGCTGTGAACTGTGTGTAGCGCCCTGCCCCGTCGACTGCATCGACCTGGTGCCGCATCCCGAATGGCAGGCTGCCGCCGATGAGGCCGATCGCCAAGCGTACCTGGCACGGCGGGCGCAACTGGGTCGCCGGCGGTATCAGGCACGCCTGCAGCGCCTGGCACGCCTTGAGCGGGAGAAGCGCCTGGAGCGGCAGCGCCGCGTGATCCGGCAGGAAACCCGCGGTTCGCGCAGCGGCCCGGCACCGCAGCGTCAGCGCCAGATGGCCGTGAAAGCAGCCGAACAGGCGGTAAGAAGAGCTCGCCAACAGCTCGAGCACGCCCAGCGATGCCATGACAACGAAGCCTGTCATCAGGCCGAAACCCAGCTCCAGCGCGCCAACGCCCTGCTAGAGGAAGCCCGCGCATCCCTGGCGCCCGGTTCGCCATGAGCCCCTTCGCAACGAGAGCCCGGATGAACGCCCAGAAACGCTACGAGATTTTCGCCCGCCTGCGCGAACACAACCCCGAGCCGACCACGGAACTGAACTGGAGCACGCCGTTCGAGCTTCTCACTGCCGTGCTGCTCTCCGCCCAGGCCACTGACGTGGGAGTCAACAAGGCCACCGCACGGCTGTTTCCGGTGGCCAACACGCCTCAGGCCATCATCGATCTCGGCCTCGATGCGCTCAAACAACACATCAAGACCATCGGACTCTACAACACCAAGGCCGAGAACCTGATGAAGACCTGCCGCATGCTGGTCGAGAAGCATGGCGGGGAGGTACCACGCACCCGCGCCGAGCTCGAAGCGCTGCCGGGGGTTGGGCGCAAGACCGCCAACGTGATCCTCAACACCGCCTTCGGCGACCCCACCATTGCCGTGGATACGCATATCTTTCGCGTCTCCAACCGCACCCGCATCGCCCCTGGCAAGAACGTGAGCGAGGTCGAGCAGAAACTGCTTCGCCACGTGCCCAGGGAGTTTCGCCGCGATGCGCACCACTGGCTGATCCTGCACGGCCGATATACCTGCGTGGCACGCCGGCCGCGCTGCGGTAGCTGCGTGATCGAGGATCTGTGCGAGTACAAGGAAAAGGTGGAGCTTGGTTAGAAAGCACTACACAGATTTTCGTGGAGTATTTTATTCGACTAATGCAGGTTTTGCATATTCCTGCACAGTCATGGACGATAAGCGGTAGACAACAATAATCAGAGCCGCAGCATGCGCACCATGCCACTGCACGACCGCCCCATCGATGAGCGTATCGAGGCGCTACTCGCCCTTTCGCGTGAGCACGCCGACACTTTCTGCAGCCCCTCGGCATGGCTCGCTCGCGAGCGCTACCTGGCCAACCATCCCACGCGTATCCTGGCCATGAAGTGCATGGACGGGCGTATTCACCTACCCCATGTCACCCGTACTCCGTTGGGTATCATCACTCCGTTCCGTAACCTTGGCGGCATCTTCCACCTGGGCTGGCCCTACCTCGGCGAAATGCTCACCGATGCCGTCGATGAAGCCATCCGTGGCGGTAACGGCGTGCTGTTGATCATCAGCTACCATTTCTCACGTGGCGAGCGGGCGCGCGGCTGTGCCGGCTTCGCCTGCGACGCGGACGCTGCCCTGGCCCATGCCCATGAGATACGTCGCCAGGCCGAACGCATCTTCGGTCGCGATCACGGTCACGTCTATCCACTGGTGTGCGGCTTCGAAACCGATACCGATGCGCTCATCGTGCACGGTGCCGACGACAGGACTCTCGACATCAGCGAGCTGACCCCTGACGAGGAAGGCGATCTCGTACGCCACGTCACCAGCCTGTGCCCCGACATGCCGGCCGACATTCGCCGCGACCTGCTACCGCTGCTGAAAGGCAACCTGCAGCATGTCGACTCGCTGCGCGGCACCGCTCGCGAACTCGACATCGAACATCGCGAATGGGTGATCTGCGTTGGACGAGGCTTCGACTTCCTGCACCTGCCCAACACCGCCCTGATCGTGGGGCCCTACAGCCCCAACCTCTCCGAACCCATCGGCACCGCGGCAGCAATCATCGATGCCAACATGAAGGCGGGGCGCATTCCCGATGACGGCTTCCTGCTGCTGGCCTCGACCCCCTATCAAACGGTCGGAGTGGATCGAGCCCGGGCCGAACTGAAGTCGTGTTTCCTCTCTGAGTTCGCCGCCCGGGTCATCGCACGGGAACATCCCCGGCTGTCCACCGGCATGGTCTCTCGCACGGCCATTGTCCATTGGCCCAGCCGCAGGCTGGAACTTCTCGAACGCGCTTGACCGGAACGCAACGATGACGCTGCTCAAGATCCTGCTGCTGCCACCCACCCTCAACGTGTTGTTGGTACTCCTGGGGCTGATGCTCAGTCCCAGGCGATTCCTCGGTGCCCTGCTGATCATGCTGGGGCTGTTCGGCCTGCTGCTGCTCGCCACGCCGATGGCCAGCCATGCCCTGCGTCAGGGACTGGAACCTCACCCCACTCCGGCCCGCACCCAGTTGGAGAGCGCCGAGGCAATCGTCATCCTCGGCGGTGGGCGCGACTATATGGCCCCCGAGTTCGGCTGGGGCGATGCACCGGCGAACCCCACCTGGCGCCGGCTAGCCTACGGTGCCTACCTGCATCGCCAGACCGAACTGCCGTTGTTGGTCAGCGGCGGCCGGGTGCATGGTGAGGAAGCCGCCGAAGCGAGCCTGATGGCAGCCGCCCTGCGCGACGTCTTCGACATACCGGTGAAGTGGTTGGAAGGCGAAAGCCGCAGCACCGCCGAGAATGCCCGCCTCAGTGCCGAGATGCTGCGTGCAGACGACATAGGGCGGGTCGCCCTGGTCTCGCAGGCCTGGCATATGCCGCGGGCGGTGGCGGAGTTCGAGGCACAGGGCCTGGTCGTGGTGCCCGCCCCCACCGAATTCACCAGCCCGCCGCCCGAAGGGCTCGAAGCCTGGCTGCCGCGCGCCTATCATCTCAACCAGAGCACGCGAGCCCTCAACGAATGGCTGGGGCGTGCCGCCCTGTCGCTCCGTCAATGGCTGCCGTAGTTCCAGTCCCGCTCACTCAGCACCAGCCAGGGGGACATGCTTGTCTCTCAAGCCGATGCCGTTTCGCACTGCGTCGGCTTGGCGTCCGAATCAGCGGGCCAGGGCTGCAATGTGGCGAGGAGTTGGTGCGGCCAGTCGCGGTCGTTGGCCACCTGGGCTTCAGCGCGGTTGAGTTCCAACGTGCCCACGTCGACGTCGTGACAGGCCCAGAGCATGTCGCCCTCGGTAGTGGCGAGCATGCCATCGGCGGGGAAGCCATGATCCATGGGTGCGTAGAGAGTCGCCTCGCCGGTGTTGATATCAAGCGCCGGGCTCCATGGTGCCTCACCGGCGGTCACCGCCTGGGCCACGAAGAAGCGATTCTCGAGCGCACGGGCCAAGCAGCCTACCTTTACGCGGGTCGCGCCGGCAGGGGTATCGGTACAGCTGGGCACCAGCAGCAGGCGCACTCCGGCTTCGTACTGGGCACGCACCGACAGCGGGAACTCCACGTCGTAGCAGACCGCGATACCGACCCGGTGGCCGTCGCAGTCGAAGCCGTGAAGGGCGTCGCCGGGCTCGATGACACCGCTCTGCTTCTCGTAGCCGGTGAGTTGCAGCTTGTCCTGCCAGCCATGAACTCCGTTCGGGGCGAACCAGTCGGCCCGATTGCGGTAGCGCCCGCCGCCGACGTCGAGCAAAAAGGTGCCGGGCACCAGATACATGTCGAGTTCCCGAGCCAGGCGCCGGTAGAGTTCGCACCAGGCGCCACGCCACGGCTGCAGCTCGGCCAACGAGGCCTTGAGGTCGCCGCGCGCTTCAGGGGAGAAGCTGGCTGCGAGCTCCAGGCTGAGGTATTCGGGCAGCACCGCGATCCGGGCTCCCAGCTCGCGGGCCTGCCGCAGACAGGCTGCCTGGCGCTGGGCGAATTCGCCGAAACTCGCCGGCATGCCGATCGGATACTTGGCCACGGCCACGCGCATCGCTACCCCTCCCTCGTGTTCGTAGAGATAGCCGACATCACGCTTCGGCCACCTGACGCAACCACTCTTCGAGGTTGTAGTAGTTGGTGACACGGGTGATCAGGCCCCCGTTCACCTCGAAGAAGGCACCTCCGGGCAACACGTAGCGCTGCCCCTTGGCCGGCGGCAAGCCCTCGTCGGTGGCGCGGTACTCACCGTGCACCACATACTCGGCGGCGACCCGGCGGCCGTCGTCACTGGACATGACCACGATATTCTCCAGCCGCTCCACGTAGCTGCGCTCCATGCGAGCCAGGAACAGACGAAAGGCGTCGCGCCCCGTCTCACGTGGCCCCTGGTTCAGGTCATGCGCCACTTCGGCATCGAGGCAATCGAGCATGGTGTCCCAGTCGCCGCGATTGAAGGCATCGTAGTAACGCTGGATCAGTTGCACGCTCTCGGACATGGGCAGGCTCTCCTGGGTGAATTCATGGGGCGTGAGTGTAAACGCCCCGGCCAGGCGGCGTTAGTCTGCCGGCATGCATTTGACCATTGCCATACAGCAATGACCGCAGAGGACGAGCTCGCTTCAGAAGCCCAGGCTCTCGAGCCGGTTGGCCAGATCCTCCAGGGCCGCGATACCCTGCACGTCGCTCGGCAGCAGCGGCAGGCGCGGTCGCGGCAGGTGCGCCAGCTGCTCGTCGATGCGCGTCAGATAGCTGGCCTCCTGCATACGTCGCGCACGCAGGAAATCACCGTCGGCGTCGTCGGGGATCACCCGGTTGACCAGGGCTCCGGCTACCGGGACCTTGACCGCCTCGAGCGCCTGGACGGCACGCACCGTCTCGAGGATTGGCAGCCGCTCCGGTGTCATCACGAACAGGAAACCGCTCTCCTCGGCGTTCTCGATGCGGCGACGGGCACGGTGAAACAGGCGCCGACGCTCGATCAGGGTTCGTGCCACGTCGCGAGTGCGTTCATCGAGGTCGCTGAGGGGGTCCTCCTGGGGGTCATCGAAGGGCGTGTCGACGTCACGACCACGCTTGGGCGTCAGGTGGGAGAGCACCTTGCCCAGTTCTTCGGACTTGCGGTTGTGCGCCAGCAGTCCGTCGGTCCAGGCAGCCATGGCTTCGGGCAGGGTCAGCAGGCGCAGGGTGTGTCCCGTCGGTGCGGTATCGAAGATCACCAAGTCGTAGGACGCATCGTCATTGGTGACGATACGCGACAGCCGCTCCAGCAGCGCGGCTTCCTGGGTGCCCGGCGACTGGCGGGTCAGGCGCATCTGACGTTCCAGCTCCTGCATCATTTCCGGCGCGGCGTAACGGCGCATCTGCTCGGTGACCCGGGCCAGGTGCGCCTCGACCTCGGCATCGGGGTCGATCTCCATGGCATCCAGATTGGGCAACAAGCGCCGCGGCGCATCGCCCAACTCGCGGTCGAACACGTCGCCCAGGCTGTGGGCCGGGTCGGTGGACACCACCAGCACGCGGCGTTCGCGTCGCGCGGCCAGCACGGCAAGCGCTGCCGCCACCGTGGTCTTGCCCACCCCGCCCTTGCCGCCCACCCAGAGCAGGCGTTTATCGAGTAACTCTCTCATGTCACATCCCACGAAGCATGGCTTGCTGCGCGGCTAATTCGGCGCCGCGCTCAAGATCCGGCCGCTAACAACATCTGAAATGATCGAGCGGCGAACGCTCCATGCCCATGCGCCGATGCCAGTCGTGAAAGCGTTCGAGCAGCAGTGGCTGCAGCTCCAGCGTGTAGTAGGCAGCTGGATTGGGCACGCCCATCATCTCGGAGAACACCAGCAGCATGAACAGGTCGTCCTCGTCTCGCCGCGCGCGGGCGATGGCGCCGCGATAGCGCGCGCTGTACATCTCCTCGGTGAAGAAACGAGCCTGGCTCAGCCAGGCCCGAATCCGTTCGAGACGAGGATCATGCGACTTGTCATGATCGTCGTTCATGTCAGCCTCCGAGGCTCACTCCTGCCTGGCCATTTCAGCACGCGAACGCTTCAGCGCCGAGGCGCACTCCATCGCCACCAGGATGGCGGCGACCAGCACCACGATGTCCACGAACAGCAGGAAAAAGTTGCCTTCGTTGAAGAAGGTACGCAGTTGGATGAGTAGCGCGGCGATGGTCATCACCAGCAGGAAGCACAGCGGCGCCAGGGTGTACCACATCGGCCGACGCAGGCGCACCAGCATCACCGTGACCACCAGCAGGGTCAGGCCCGCCAGTAACTGGTTGGTGGTGCCGAACAGCGGCCAGATGATCATGCCACCGGTGCCGTCGGCACCGCCGGCGCCGAAAGCCAGCAGCAGGCAGCTACCCACGGCGAGCAGCGTGGCGGGCACGTTGCGGGTCATCCACTTCTGGTGATAGATCGCGCCCCACTCCTGGAAGATGTAGCGCTGCAGGCGCAGACCGGTATCCATGGTGGTGCCGGCGAACAGCGCCGCCATTACCGTCAGCAGGGTCGCCGCGGTGGCTTCGGGCAGGCCCAGGCCGTTATGGATCATGTAGGCGCCACCCTCGACGAAGGCGTTGACACCGCCGGCACCGAAGGCCGTATAGACCGCCTGCCAGTCGGCGAAGGTGGCAAAGCCGGCGGTGGCGGCCAGGATGGCGGCAAGCGCCAGCATGCCCTCGCCCACGGCACCGAAGTAGCCGACAAAGCGGGCATCGGTCTCCTTGTTCAACTGCTTGGAAGTGGTACCGGAGGAAACCAGGCCATGGAAGCCGGAGATGGCGCCGCAGGCGATGGTGACGAACAGCAGCGGCAGCATCGATGGCGTGCCTGCCGGCAGGTCGTCGTTGATCATCGGGGCCACCACGCTGGGGTTGAGCAGCACGATGGCGCCGTAGAGCACGATCAGGCCGATGAACAGCTGCAGGCCATTGATGTAGTCGCGCGGCTGCAGCAGCACCCACACCGGCAGCATCGAGGCAATGGCGGCATAGCCGAACAGGATCAGGATCCATACGGCATTGCCCGAGAGCCCCCCGACTTCGGCCGGCATCTGGATCGGCACCGACGGGCCGATGAAGATCAAGGCGTAGAGCGCGATGACACCGAGAATCGACACCACCGGCAGGCTCAGAATGCGGCGATAGATCAACTGACCGATGACCAGTGCCACCAGGATGGCTCCCCACACCGGCACCACGGCGCTGGAGAAATTCATCATCAGCCCGGCGATGACCACGGCGAATACCGCGTTCACCATCAGCAGTACGAGGAAGATGACGATCATGAATATGCTGCGCGCCCGGGCGCCGACCACGTCTCCGGTCAAGGCGCCGACCGACTTGGCCTTGTTGCGCACGCTGGCCCAGATGGCCCCGGCATCGTGTACGCCAGCAAAGAACACGGTACCGAGCACGACCCACAGGAAGGCCGGTAGCCAGCCCCAGATGACCGCGATGGCCGGGCCCACGATAGGTGCGGCACCAGCGACCGAGGTGAAGTGGTGCCCCCAGAGAATGAAGCGGTTGGTCGGCACGAAATCGACCCCATCCTCGAATTCATGGGCAGGGGTTCTGAAATCGGGATCGAGACGATAGATCTTCGTGGCTATGAAACGGGAGTAGAAGACGTACCCCGCAGCCATCCCGGCAAGACCTAGAACCAGCAAGATGATGGCACTCATTCTGGTCGGCTCCTTTTTGAGGATGAGTTCCTTCTTCTTCAACGACTCGCATGTTACGCGAAGCGTCAGATCCGGCAGCGCGCTTGGCCCTGCTCGGCCAAGGATGAGCAGAGCGAAGTGACAAGTCCAACTTCCGGCCTGGCTTTTGATCCTAAAGTCGTAGCGTTGACCGGAGCATGCCCGCTTCGAGGCTTTGTTCCAAGGTCGTACAGCACCAGGGTTGCACGCACGTTACGCTGCTGGCATAGCCAGCCTCCGGATGACGAGAACCCCATGCAAGAAATTCTGCTGCAACTCGCCATGGCCGCCGCCTTCGGCGCCTTCGTCGGCCTGTTGTTTCGCGTTACCCGCCAACCCGGCCAGGCAAGCGCCTTCAGGTTCACGCTGGTGGGCCTCATCGCCGGCATCACCGCCTATCTGATCTTCTACATTCTTACCCGCACCACCGGCGCCCCGGCCTGGCTGCTGCCATTGCTGGTACTGCTACAGGTGTGGCTGTGGCTGGGCCCGCTGGGGCCCAAGTTGCGGCGACTCGAGAAGAACGGCGACGAACCGCGCTGAGCGCACGCGCGGCCGTCCTCCCGGCTGCCAGTTCGCATTCATACACCTTCTGCCAAGGTCGTCTTTGCCGCCTCCGCCATGTTCACTAGACTGGTAAACAACAAGATACCAACAAATCTCAAGGAGTCATGAATGGCCAAGGTGCTGGTGGTGGACGATGAGCCCAACATCGTCCTGTCGCTGGAGTTCCTCATGCAACAGGCCGGTTTCGACGTGGACACGGCCGAGGATGGCGAAGGCGCCCTGGCCAAGGTCGAGCAATCCTCACCCGATCTGATCCTGCTCGATATCAGCCTGCCAGGCATCAGTGGCTTCGATGTGCTGGAACAGCTGCGGCAGGATGAACGCCACGCCAGGCTGCCCATCATCATGCTCACCGCCCATGGACGCGAGGTGGAACGCGAGAAGGGGCTGGCGCTCGGCGCCGACGACTATGTGACCAAGCCCTTCTCGACCCAGGCACTGGTCGAGAAGGTCAAAGCCCTGCTGGCAGAGGATGCCTGATGAGAGGGGGCAAGCTGCCCAAGCGTCAGCGCCTGATCGGCCTGTGGCTGTTGCTCAGCGGTGTCAGCCTGCTGGGCGGCGCCATTTTCGCCGCCTGGCTCGACAGCCTGTTCCACCCCCAGGGTTTCGCCCGCCTCGTGCTGTGGCTCGGCTGCTTCTCCGGCGGAGGTACCATCTTTCTGGTCGGTCTGCTGCTCGAGCGCATGCTGTTCACTCCGCTGCGCCACCTGCAGGTACAGCTGGCGCGTCTGGTGGCCAACCCGGACGCCCGTGAGGACTACCCTCCCGAAGGCTGGCTGCGCGGCCTGGGCCCCGACCTGGTGCGTGTGCGGGAAGCCTGGCGCAGCGACCGACAACGCCTGGCCACGGCCCATGCCGAAGGCGCACGCAGTGCGGCCCGCATTCGCCAGGAGCTCGAGACGCTGCTGCAGGTACTCGACACACCGCTGCTGCTGTGCGACCAGCATCGTCGGCTGCTGCTGTTCAATCAGGCCGCCGAGGCCCTGTTCGAGAAGCATACCGGACTTGGGCTCGGTAAACGCCTGGATGCCCTGCTGCCGATATCGAGCCTGCAGGATGCGCTGGGACAGTTGCCTGAAGACGGTTCGCCACGCGAGCTGCTGATTCCCTGCGACGAGCGCTGGCTGCACATGGTGATGCGCCGCGTGCCCCAGAGTAACGGCGAGACCCTGCTGACCCTGACCGATGCCACCGCCGCCTGGACCAGCGAGATGGGCGCCCGTGCCGGCCTGGCGGAACACATGGGACCATTGCGTCGGCACGGTGCCAGCCTGGCCAGTGCCGCCGAAGCGCTGGGCAGCGTACGCCATGCGAGGCATATCGACGATACGCTGCGCCGGCGCCTGGAAGCAGTCATCGACGAGGAGAGCCATGCCCTGGGCAGCGAAATCGAGAATCTCGGACGCTTGATCGAGGACATGCAGCGGCAGGGCGAGCGCCTGGTACCTCTCTGGTCAAACGACCTGTGGCAGTCGCTCAACGAGCGACTCGGCGACAACTCCATCGAGGTCCTGCCCATCGGCATGCCCGCCTGGTTCAAGGGCGACGCCCCGGCGCTGCTGGTCATGCTCGTCGCACTATTGGAGCGGCTGAGCAAGCATGCCGGCACCACGTACTTCGAGGGCGAGATCCTGCTCGGCAATCGTCGCGTCTACCTCGACCTGATCTGGCCCGGCAAACCGCTGCCGCAGCGGGAGCTGGCGGCATGGTGCGAACAGCGCCTCGAGGCGCTGCCGCTTTCACCGCGAGTCGGCGACTTGCTGCGTCAACATGCCAGCGATGCCTGGAGCCTGGCGGACGGCGATGTACAATATGCCCGCCTGCGCCTGCCGCTACCCGCCGTGGATCGCGTCGGTGCGCCACCCAGACAGCTGCCGCCACGCCCCGAGTTCCATGACTTCGGTATTGCCGATCTGCCGCCGCCGGATGCCGAGCTGGCGCGCTGCCCGCTACGGGCGCTGGAAATCGTGGCCTTCGATACCGAAACCACCGGGCTCGAGCTGCGTCGTGGTGACAGTGTGATCAGCATCGGCGCCTGCCGTATCGTCAATGCCCGATTGCTGGCCAGCGACACCTTCGACGTGCGTGTCGATCCCGGCAGGCCGATTCCACCCGCCAGCACTGCGATCCACGGCATTACCGACGCCGAGGTTGCCGGCGCCCCACCACTTTCGGTGATCCTGCCGCGCTTCCGTGACTATATCGGCGAGGCCGTCATCCTGGCCCACAATGCCGCTTTCGACCTGCTGGCCTTGCAGCCCACCGGCAGCGCCATGTCACTGGAAATGCCGGTGCTCGATACGCTGCTGCTCTCCCGCGCCCTGGATGAGAGTCTGGACGGGCATGACCTGGATACCCTCGCCGAGCGCTACGACCTCAGCTTCCCCCCGGGAACCCGTCATACGGCGCTCGGCGATGCACGAGTGACGGCCGAGCTGTGGCTGGCACTGCTGCCACGCCTGGAAGCCCGCGGCATCGAGACCCTGGAGCAGGTGCTGGCCCTGCAGTCCACCGCCCTGGATCGCGAGGACGCCTGCACATGAACGCCTCAAACCACCGTGCCAGGCTGATAGCACTGATCGGCGTGGCCGCCCTGCTCTTCTCGCCGCCGCTGGTACTGATCTTCGACCGACCCGCGCCTGCCGGGCCATCCTGGCTGCCGCTCTACCTGTTCGTGGCCTGGCTGGCCGTTATCGGATTGACCGCCTGGCTGATGGAGCATCGGCAGGAGGAAAGTTGACGCGATGAGAACCGATCCGGTAGTGCTGACGGTCGCCTTCGGCTACCTGGCGCTGCTGTTCGTGATCGCCGCCTGGGGCGACCGTCGCGCCGAACAGGGCCGCTCGGTGATCGGCTCGCCTACCGTCTATGCCCTTTCCATTGCGGTCTATTGCACCGCCTGGACCTTCTACGGCAGCGTGGGGCGGGCCGCGGAATTCGGCCCCAGCTTCTTGCTGATCTACCTGGGCCCGACACTGGCGATGCTGACGGCCCCCCTGCTGATCCGCAAGATGGTGCGGATTGCCAGCACCCAGCGCATCACTTCCATTGCCGACTTCATCAGCGCCCGCTACGGCAAGAGTTCGAGCCTCGGCGCGCTGGTGGCGTTGATCGCGCTGATCGGCATCACGCCCTATATCGCCCTGCAGCTCAAGGCGATCACCCTGAGTCACGCGGTGCTGGTCAACTACCCGGAAGCGGCCGAGTTCCGCCTCGCCGAGGAGAGCTTCTGGACCGACAAGTCGTTCTGGGTGGCGCTGGTACTCGCCGTCTTCATCATCCTGTTCGGCACCCGACACCTGGACGCCAGCGAACGCCATGAGGGCATGGTCGCCGCCATCGCCTTCGAGTCGCTGGTCAAGCTGGTGGCGTTTCTTACCGTCGGCATCTTCGTGACGTTCGTGCTGTTCAACGGGCCTGGCGATCTTTTTCGCCAAGTCGCCGACACACCCGAGCTGGCCGGCGCTCTGAGCCTGGCGGCGGTCCCCGGTGGAACCATCGGCTGGGTCGGCACCCTGGTGCTCGCCTTTCTGGCCTTCCTCACCCTGCCGCGCCAGTTCCAGGTACTGGTGGTGGAGAACGTCGACGAGCGCCACCTCAGGCGCGCCAGTTGGCTGTTCCCGCTCTACCTGGTGGCGATCAATCTGTTCGTGATTCCCATCGCCATGGCCGGCCTGTTGCTACCGATGGGCAACGGCGATCCCGACAGCTTCGTGCTCACCCTGCCGCTCTCGGCCGGCATCGAAGGCATACCGCTACTGGTCTTCATCGGCGGGCTCTCGGCGGCAACCGGCATGGTGATCGTCGAAACGATCGCGCTCTCCACCATGGTCAGCAACCAGCTGATGATGCCGCTGCTGCTGCGCTCCCGCCGGCTCCACCTGAGTTCCCAAGGGGAGCTGGCCGGCTGGCTGCTGGGCATCCGCCGTGTGGCGATCGTACTGATCCTGCTGCTTGGCTACCTCTACCACGCCTTGATCGGCGATTCCTACAGCCTGGTGACCATCGGGCTGGTGTCGTTCGTCGGCGCGGCCCAGTTCGCTCCGGCCATGCTGATCGGCATGTACTGGCGCGGGGCGACCCAAGCCGGCGCAACCCTGGGCCTGCTGGCCGGCTTTCTTACCTGGTGCTACACCCTGCTGATACCGGGATTCGCCCAGTCGGGCTGGCTCGATGCCACCCTTCTCGAGCATGGCCTGCTGGGCCTGGAATGGCTGCGCCCCTACGCGCTGTTCGGCCTGGAAGGGTTCGACATCTACAGCCACGCCCTGCTGTGGAGCCTGCTGGCCAACGTCGGACTCCTGGTCGGCGTGTCGCTGTTCACGCGCCAGAGTCCGGTGGAGCAAACCCAGGCGGCACTCTTCACCGAGGCCATGAACCCCGGGCTTCAACACACCTCGCTGTGGCGCGGCCAGACCACCTGCGGCGAACTCAAGAGCCTGCTGAACCGCTACCTGGGGGCCGGCGCCACGACCCGGATACTGAACGCGCCACAGGGCAGCCAAGCCGATGAGACCCCCGCCCCGCCGGCACTGATCGCCCGCGCCGAACAGGCCCTGTCGGGAGCCCTGGGCAGTGCATCGGCGAGGGTGCTGATCAATTCGGTGGTCCGCGGCGAGGCCTTGGACCTGGAGTCCATCCTCAGCATTCTCGACACCACCTCGCAGACGCTGGAGTACAACCGTCGCCTGGAGCAGAAGTCCAACGAGCTGGCCCGCATCGGCGAGGAGCTGCGAGCCGCCAACGAGCGCCTGCGCGAACTCGACCGGCTGAAGGATGAGTTCGTCGCCATGGTCAGCCACGAATTGAGAACGCCGCTCACCTCGATCCGTGCCTTCGCCGAGATCCTGCGCGACAGCAAGGACCTGCCGGAAGAGAAGCGCGTGCACTTTCTCGAAGTGGTGGTGCTCGAGAGCCAGCGGCTTTCGCGCCTGATCGAAGAGATTCTCGACTTGGCGCGCCTGGAGAGCGGACGCCTGACGCTCAATCCCCAGCGGCTCGACCTGGTGGCGCTGGTACACCACAGCGTGGATGCCGTGCACCGGCTGCAGGAGGACCGCGGTGTTGCCCTTGAAGTCGAGCTGGAACTCGATGAGGCGCCGGTGATCGGCGATTCCGACCGCCTCGAGCAGGTGATCATCAACCTGCTCGACAATGCCGGCAAATTCGCCGACGACGACAACCCGCGCGTGCGCCTCCATCTGGCCCGACACAAGCAGAGCTTCAGGCTAAGCGTCGAAGACAACGGTCCGGGCATAACGCCTGATGAACGTGAACGAGTATTCGAGAAGTTCCATCAGGTCAAGCGCTACGGCGCCGCCAGCGGCAAGGCCCGCGGCCGCCCGCGCGGCAGCGGTCTGGGCTTGCCGATCAGCCGCGGCATCGTCGCTCACCTGGGCGGGCGGCTATGGGTCGACGATGCCCCGACCCTGCAAGGTGCCTGCCTGGTCATGGAGTTGCCAAGCGCCCTGGTAACGCAAGCGCAGCCTGAATGAAGGGCCTCCTACCTGCCACCGACGCTCCCCTGCGCCAACCTGACCAGGCTGCGAATCGCCTGCATGTCGTGGCGCAATAGCAGGCGCTGGTCATCCTCCAGCCGGACCATGTCGATCCAGCCATCGGCGGCCCCTCCGACCTTCAGGCTCGCCAGCTGTGCCGCGAGCAGTCGCTCCTGAAGGCGATCCAGTGCCGAAATTCCTGCCCTGGCCTGGCGTGCTGTGAGCGCCTCCTTCAACACCAACGCCGATAGCCGCAAGCGCGTATCCGGCACGCTGACGCTATGGCGAAGCGACAGCAGTCGCACCGCATTGACCAGTGGTAACAGGCCTTGGCGCTTGAGATTGAGGGCCTTTTCATGAGGCGCGTCCTCATCGTTAGCGGAAAGCCGACCGAAGCGGTCCAGTGCCACCGGCAGCTCGTCGAGCAATTGCGCCATTTCGTTCAGGAACAGTCCCGCCCGGGGCATGAGCCGTGCGACGTGTTCGGCGAGTGCCTCGGCCAGGCCGGCATCGCCGAACACGGGATGAAAATCGAGCAGGATATTGCTCTGCTGCACCCGCTTCACCCGGCGCTCCCGGGTCCACAGGCTCAGCTGCTCGCACCACTCCGAGAGCCGCTTGCGCCACATCGGCCAGCGCGCCATCACATGGCCATTGCATAGCGGTATGCCTGCCTCATCGAGTCGTGCAGTGAAGCGCTCACCGAGCGCCTGGAAGAAGCCGTCGATCTCGGTATGGCGGGAATCCGGGTAGTCGGCCACGATCATGGCGTTGTCCTGATCGGGACCCAGCAGGCTTTCGTGCCGGCCCGCGGAGCCCAGCGTCAGCACACAGAACCTCACCGGCGGCTTGCCCCAACCCTGCCCTTGCATCTCGCTGAGCGAGAGTTGGATCGCACGGCGGTAAAGCTGGTCGTTATGGTCGCTGATCAGCTGACTGATACGCCAAGCGGGCAGGTCGAGCCGCTGCAGGGCCTCGGCCAGCCGCAGCTGCCAGGCGTGGGAGACAGGCAGGTCGGGGCTCGGCCCCAGTTCGTCCAATGCTTCGCGCAGCGGCGCCAGCAGCTTGGCAAGCTCAGGCTGGCCGTCGCCGGCGAACAGCTCACGCCAGGGTGAAGCCCGATGCAGCACTCGCATATCGTCTCCCATCGTATACACGTCAAGCGAGTGTAACGAGAGAGAGGAAACGAGACACTTGGGCCAAGGGATTACGCTAGCCTGGAGGTGGCTGCCTCTGCCTCGATCATCGCCGCCAGGCGCTCCAGGTTGAGTTTTCCCTTACCGATCAACACCAGTACCGCAGCTCTTTCCCCCGGCTGGGCGGTCAACTTGGCTTGCCCTGGCGTCCACTGCAATAGTTGTATCCGTTCAGGTGCATCGCGGCTCCTGAGAAATCCCTTCGCTCTCAGCAGCATTGGGCAGGCTACGTCGAGCAGCGCCAGCAACCGGTTGGGATCCAGGGGCCTGGCCAGCCCCACCGAGAGGGACGCCAGCTCCGTTCCGGCATCGCACGGGAAGGTGGGCAAAGCTTCGATGGGCAGAGCTTCAGCCACAGCGGCCCGCACAGAGGGCTCCTCGGCCGGAGAGGCGAGCCACTGCAAGCGTGCCTTGGGATTCAACGTCACGATTTGCCGCGCCATCTCTTGTCTCTCCGCCAGCGCCATGCCACCCCAACGATTGAGCAGCACATCGTCGACGTCACCAAGCTGCGCCGCGACCATATCGCCCACGCTTGCATCGCGCAGCAGGACATCGAGGAACGATAGATCGACCAACAGCTCCGTTCTGTCCAGGCGGTAGCCGCCGGCGGCATCGAACAGCTGCATCAATGAGCGCGGGCGGGCAACGCCGCTCGCCTCGAACACCAGGCGTTGCGGCGGGCGCTGCCAGCGCCTGATGGCACTGAGTTGGGCCGAGAGGTTGCCCGAAATCCCACAGCAGGCGCAGCCATTGCTCAGCCGCAGCACTTCGCCCGGGCCCACATGCGAGCCAGTGCTCGATTCGATCAATTCGGCATCGATATTCAGGCTACCGAAGTCGTTGATCAAGAAGAGCGTGTCAGGAAGCTCGCCGCGACGGATCAGTGTATTGATGCGAGTCGTCTTGCCGCTGCCGAGAAAGCCGCAAAGCAGATGTACCGCAATGGCCGGCGTCACCTGGCCACTCATTGCGTGGGGGTTCCAGCCAGCAGGGTGGCGTGGACCTTCACCTCGGAGAGTGGCACCTGAGGATCCAGCGGATCGTCATCGAGCACCGCCACGTCGGCCCATTTACCCGGTTCGAGGCTACCGATGCACTGGTCCATGTGCAGCGTACGGGCCGCACCCAGGGTGATCGCTTCCAGGGCCCGAGCACGACTGATGGCCTCGGCGCTACCCAGTATCTCACCGGATGCGGTCTGGCGAGTGTGCGCGCAGTGCGCGGTGAACAGCGGCGACAGCGGCGTGACCGGCGCATCGCAGTGGATGCCGAAGGTGATGCCCAGCCGGTCGGCACTGGCCGTGGGCTCCAGGCGTTGGCAGCGGTCGAAGCCGAGCGTGCGGCTCAGGTGAATGTCGCCCCAGAAGTAGATGTGGTTGGCAAAGATATTGAGGCAAGCCCCTAGCGCCTTGACGCGATGGAGCTGGCTCTGGCGAATCAACTGGACGTGTTGCAGCGTGTGGCGATGATCCGGCCGAGGCCACAGGCTCAGAGCCTCTTCCAAGGCATCGAGGACGATCTCCACCGCCTCATCGCCATTGGTGTGGATATGCAGCTGCAGGCCCGCCTGATGGTAGTGTTGAATCAGATGATGAAAGGTCGCCGGCGGCGCATTCCATACGCCGTTGCCATCCACTTCCAGATAGCCGGGCCACATCAACCGCGCGGTAAAGTTCTGGATGGCCCCATCGGTCACGAGCTTGACGATGCCGAAGCGCAGCTTGTCGTGATTGCGCTGCATGGCCAGCCTGACGCGCTCACTGCCAGTTTCTGGCTCCCAGGCGAGTGCATTGAGGGCCGGCACCAGGCGCACGGGGAAATCGGCGGCCTCCGTCGTCTGGCACATGGCCTCGATGGCGCTGTCGCTCAGCGGGTTGAGCAGGTCGGTGATGGTGGTGATGCCCTCGCGCCGCGCTGCACGGGCGTACTGCTTCAGGGCATGCGGCTTGCTTGCCTCCTCGAAGAAATCGATGCCGTAGCGGTCGAAGACCAGATGCATGGCCGGCATCTCCTGCAGTTCGCCGAGACACTCGCCGGTCGCACTGCGTACGATGCCGTCGATGCGTTTCGAGTCGATGTCGGCCTGACGCAGCACGGCCGAATTGACCGTCATGACATGCAGGCTTGCGTGCATGACGATGATGGGCACCTCGCTACTGACCGCATCGAGCAGCCGCTTGTCGAGCCGGCTCCCGGCGAAGTAGATCGGGTCGAAGCCCCAGGCAATCAACGGCTGGCCGGGCGGATGTCGCCGCAGCCTTTCCGCCAGGCGCTGCCGGATCGACTCGACGTCGCGCAGCCCAGGCCAGCGCCGCCCATCGGGGGCCACCTTGTCGAACCAGCCCAGGTAGAGGTGGTCCCAGATCGCTCCTTCGAGCGCATGGCTATGCCCTTCGACGAAGCCGGGCATCAGCACCTTGTCGGCGAAGCGATCGTCGACGACGACATCACCGAAGGCCCTGATCCAGTCCAGGCTCGCCAGGCTCAGCACTCGTCCATCCTTTACGGCCAGGCAACTGCCGCTCGGCTGCGAAGGGTTCATGGTATGGATGTGCCGCGCGCGGTAGACGGTGATGGTCATGGCGAATCCTGGAGTGGCGACAGCGGTTATGGCGCCGCCCGGCGGCGCCAACCTAGCGATTCGGAATGTGGCTCAGCGGGGCAGTCGGCGTTCGACCAGCCTTGCCATGATGCTGGCGCCGATCGGCAGGATGCCGTCATCGAGGACATAACCCGGGTTGTGCAGCGGTATCGATCCCGCGTGTCCCACCCAGCAGTAGGCACCGGGCACGACCTGGAGCATGTCGGCAAAGTCCTCGCTGCCGGTGACGAGCCTGTCGACCAGCTCGGCCCGGTCATCGCCCACGACCTCCCTGGCCGCCTCGATATAGGTCTGCGAGCACTTCGGATCATTGACGAGCACGTTGAAGATGTTGCGCAATTCAACGCTGATGCGCACGCCATGGGCGAGTTCCAGTCCACGGCAGAGCCGGTGAATACGCTCGTGCACCTGCTCGCAGAGTTCATCGTCGAAATAGCGAATCGTGCCCGCGAGCGTGGCCGTGTCGGGAATGACGTTGTAGGCGGAACCGGCATGGAACTGGGTGACCGAAAGCACCAGCGGGCTGGTCGGCGGCGAATTGCGGCTCACCACCGCCTGGAGCTGTTGCACCAGCTGAGTAGCGATGACGATGGGGTCCTCGGACTGGTGAGGCATGGCCGCGTGGCTGCCGGTGCCCTCCACCTTGATGTCGAAGAAGGTGGCGCCTGCCATCGCCGGCCCGGGTGTAATGGAGACTTGGCCCGGCTCACTCAGCGGGTCGTTGTGAAGACCGTAAATCTCGTCGCAGGGAAAACGCTCGAAAAGCCCTTCGGCCAGCATTCGCCTTGCCCCGCCCAGGCCCTCCTCGGCGGGCTGGAAGATAAGGGTCACGGTGCCCACGAAGTTGCGCGTCTCGGCCAGGTAGCGTGCCGCCCCGAGCAGGATCGTGGTATGGCCATCATGGCCGCAGGCGTGCATCCTGCCAGGATTTTGCGAGGCATAGGGCAGGCCGGAAGCCTCCTCGATGGGCAGCGCATCCATGTCCGCGCGCAAGCCGATACAACCCCCTTCGCCCTGCCCCTTCAGCACGCCGACGACTCCGGTGCCGGCTATTCCGGTATGGACCTCGTCGACTCCCCAGCCGTGCAGCTTTTCCGCCACGATCGCCGAGGTACGCGTCTCCTCGAAGCCAAGCTCGGGATGCGCGTGGATGTCGTGGCGAATGGCGACAAGTTCCTCTTCGTACTCGGCGATGCGTGACAGGACAGACATGTTCCACCTCGTTAGCGTTGGGTTCAGGCGATGTCGAGTTCGCGAAAATTGGCGAAGTCCCAGTGACGCCCGGGTGCGGCTTCGATCAACTGCCGCGTATAGTCGTGGCGGGGCGAGGCAAGCACTTCCCCGGCCGGCCCTTGCTCGACGATGACGCCGCGCTGCATCACGATGACGTCATCGCAGATCTGCGCGGCCACGCGCAGGTCGTGGGTAATGAACAGAATGGCGATGCCCAGCTTCTGCTGGATGTCGCCGAGCAGCTTCAGCACCTGGGCCTGGACCGAGACATCCAGAGCCGATACCGCCTCATCCGCCACCAGCACATCCGGACGCATCATGATCGCGCGAGCGATGGCGATCCGTTGGCGCTGCCCACCGGAAAACTGGTGGGGGTAGCGGTGCAGAGCGTCACGTGGCAGCCCGACCAGCTCAAGCATCTCTTCAGCGCGTGAAAGTGCCTCGGGCCCACTCACTCCATAGTTGAGCGGCCCTTCCATCAGGCTCATGGCGATGGTCCAGCGGGGGTTGAGCGAGCGGAAAGGATCCTGGAAGACGACCTGGAAATGCTTGCGAAGCGGACGCAGCGCGCGGCGCGACAGCCGAGCGATCTCGGTACCTGCGACGCGAACCTCTCCCGAGGTGGGATCGACCAGCCGCATGATGCAACGGGCGACCGTCGACTTGCCCGAACCGCTCTCGCCGACGATGCCAAGCGTCCTGCCGCGTACCACGGTAAAATCGATGTCTCTAGCCGCCAGCGTGCCTGGGCGACGAAGGAACCAGCCTCCGTCGCTGTACGCCTTGTTCATGCCGCGCACTTCCAGCACGCCCTCCTGATGACTCGTCGTGCGCACGTTGCGCGGCACCAGGCTCGGCACGGAACTCAACAGCGTGCGCGTGTACTCCTCACGGGGATGACGCAGCAGCGTCTCGACGGGAGCCTGCTCGACGATCCTGCCGTGCTGCATCACATGCACGGTATGGGCCACCTCGGCAACCACCCCCATGTCATGAGTAATGAAGAGTACCGCCGTACCATGGCGCTGCTGCAGCTCGGCGATCAGCGCCAGGATCTGGGCCTGGGTGGTTACGTCCAGCGCCGTGGTGGGTTCGTCGGCGATCAGCAGCTTGGGTTCGAGTACCAGCGCCATGGCGATCATGATGCGCTGCCGCTGCCCGCCGGACAGTTGGTGAGGGTAAGAACGGTAGATCCGCCGCACCTCGGGCAGGTGAACCTGTTCCATGATCTCGAGCACCCTGGCTTCGCAGGCTCTGGCCGGCATGTCGGTATGGGTCTTCAGCACTTCCGCGACCTGCTCGCCCACCCGCATCACCGGATTGAGGGCCGTCATCGGCTCCTGGAAGATCATCGCGATGCGCCGTGCCCGAATCCGGCGCATTTGCGAAGGCGTCAAGGTCAGCAGATCCTCGTCATCCAGCAGGACTTTCCCACCTGTCACTTCCAGGGAGCCCTTCTGTAGCAGGCCCATCACGGCCAGCGACGTGACCGACTTGCCCGAACCGCTCTCGCCAACCAGGCAGGCCGTTTCGCCGGCACGCACGTCCAGGCTGATCGCATCCAATACCTTGGTCGTCTCCCCTGTCAGCCCCACTGACAGTTGACGTATGCTCAATACCACGGGTGAAGCGCTCAAGTCGGCACTCTTGAAATGCATCTCAGGCCTCCCGTCTCTTGAGCCGCGGATCGAGCATGTCGCGTGCCGTATCGCCCAGCAGATTGATCGAGAGGATGCACAGCGACAGCACCGCCCCGGTCCAGAAGATCAGTCCCGGATGGACCTGAAAGTAGGTGCGCCCTTCCGCCATGATATTGCCCCAAGTGGGAATTTCGGTGCTGACCCCGGCCCCCAGGAACGACAGCAGCGCCTCGGTAAGGATCGCCGAGGCGCAGATGTAGGTTCCCTGGACGATCAGAGCCGGAAGGGTGTTGGGCATCAGGTGCTTGCCGAGGATCTTGAACATGCCGCTGCCCAGCGCAATCGCCGCCTCTACGTATGGCTCCTCGCGGGCACCCAGCACCACCGAACGTACCAGCCGCACCACTCGCGGCACCTCGGGAATGGTAATGGCAACGATGACCGACCATACGCTCGGACCGTTGAGGGCAACCAGGGCAATCGCCAGCAGGATGGCCGGAATGGCCATCAGGCTGTCCATGATGCGCATGATGATGGCATCGGCCATGCGAAAGAAGCCCGATACCAGGCCGATGAGCATCCCGGTCAGCACACTGAAGAGAGCCGCTCCGATACCGATCAGCAGCGATACCCGGCCGCCGATCATGATGCGGCTGAACAGGTCGCGGCCGTACTGGTCGGTACCCAGCAGGTGATCGGCCGAGGCGGGCTGCAAGCGGTTGAGCGAGTTCATCTGCATCGGGTCGTAGGGCACGTAGAGCGGCGCCAGCAGCGCCGACGCCACGATCGCCAACAGCACCACTCCCGCTATCACGGGCCCGGCGCCGACCCGCCAACGCCTGGGCAAGGAGAGCGCTCCGAGAACCGCCTGCATCGCCGAGGTGGGTTGCGTTGCATGAGCCATCAGTAACGGATCCTCGGGTCGATGAGCGTATAGGAGATATCGATGACGAGATTCACCAGCACGTAGAGCCCTGCCGTGAGCAGGATCATCGCCTGTATCACCGGATAATCCCGAGCGAGGATGGCATCCACGGTCAGCCGGCCCACACCGGGGATATTGAAGACGCTCTCCGTGACCACCACGCCGGCGATCAGCAGGGCAAAGCCGGTGCCGATGATGGTCATGATCGGTACCGCGGCGTTGCGCAGGGCATGCCGGAACAGCACGACGTTCTCGCGCAGCCCCTTCGCCCTGGCGGTGCGCACGTAGTCCTCGCCCAGCACATCGAGCATGCTGGCCCGGGTCATCCTCGCAATCAGGGCGACGTAAATGGTGGCCAGGGTGAATGCCGGCAGCACCGCTCGCTGCAGGAAGCCCAGGAAATCGCGCGTCGGTGCCATATACCCCTGGACGGGAAACCAGCGCAGTTCGATGGCGAAGATCTGGATGAAGATGTAGCCGATCACGAATACCGGAACGGAGAAGCCCAGCACCGAGAAGGTCATCACGGCATAGTCGATCCAGCTGCGGTGTCGCCACGCCGCGAGCACGCCCATGGGTAAGGCGATCAGCACGGATAGCGTGATGGTCAGTACGGCAATGTTGAGAGTCGGCCAGATACGCTGGCCTATCATGGTGCTGACCGGCGTATTGGAAATCAGCGAGACGCCCAGGTCGCCGCGGAACAACTGGGTTACCCAACTGATGAACTGGCTATGCAGGGGATCGTTGAGGCCCAGGTTCTCGCGGATCCTCTCCAACTGCGCAGGGGTGGCCGAGTCGCCGGCGAGAATGGCGGCAGGGTCGCCGGGCGTCAGCCTCAGCATCAGGAACACGAACAAGGCCACGATGATCATGACCGGCACGACAGCCAATACCCGCCTGGCGATATAACCCAACATGGGTCACTCCTTCGCGTCGTTTGCGCAAGCGACGAAGAGCGAGTCGGCGGGCGCACGCTCGCGCCCGCCGTCACCCACCATTCACTCTTTCTTGACGTTCCAGAACACCGGTACCGGCGAAGCAATCATGTCGGTGAGGCTGTCGCGTCGTGCCTGGGGCATCTGGTACTGGCCGAGCGGGATATAGATCACCTCGTCCAGGGTATGCGCCTGTAGCTTGCGCGCCACCTCCTGCTGCTGTTCGAGGCTCTCGGCGGCAAAGAACTCCGCACGCAGCTCCTCCAGGCGCTCGTCATCGGGCCATCCGAACCAACCCTCTTCTCCACGTCCATTGAGCATCACGTTGATCAACGGAGAGGTGATCTCGGGAACCATCCAGTTGGTGAAGAAGACATTCCAGCCCCCTTCCGACGGTGGCGACATGCTGGCGCGGCGGTTCACCAGGGTCTGCCAGTCCATGGGCTGCAGGTCGACCTCGAAGCCGGCATTGCGCAGCGCCTGGGCTGCCACTACAGGCTGAGCGGTCAGGCTGCTGACATCGGTCGGCTGCATGAGTACGACGGGAGTGCCATCGTAGCCAGCCTCCTCCAGCAACTGGCGCGCCCCCTCGGGATCGCCTCCTCCGGTCAAGGTTTCGGACCCCGTATCATCGGCCAATGGGGTGCCGCAGCCGAAGATGGCACCACATACCTCGTAGTAATCCGGATTACCCATCATGGCGGCCAGCACATCCTCCTGATTGAGTGCCTTCAGCGCCGCCTGGCGAATCTTCTTGTCGTCGAAGGGAGGATGCTTGAAATTGAGCCGCCCTATGGCCTGGTAACCGAACGGATCGCGCGTCTCCACCACCAAGTCGGGGTTGGATTCGAGGATCGGCAGCAGGTCGACCTGCACCTGTTCGATATAGTCGATCTCACCGGCCGAGAGTGCGTTCACCGCGGTCTGGGCATCGGGCATCGTCGTCCACACGACGCGCTCCACGTTCACCACCTTGCCGCCCGCCATCCAGCTCGGCTCCTCCTCGCGGGGCACGTAGTCCTCGAAGCGCTCGTAGGTCACGGAAACGCCGGGCTCATACTCTTCCTCGACGAAGCGGAAGGGTCCTGAGCCGATGTGCTCGCTGATCGAGCTGTCCGACGAGGTCTCGGCAATGCGCGCTGGCATGATGAAGGGCGGCACGGCCGACTGTTTGGCCAACACCTCGACGAGAGGCGCAAAGGGCTCCGAGAGGGTCCAGGTGACGGTCCGGTCGTCGCTCGCCTCGAGGCTCTCGGTCACGTCGAAGATCAATTGGCCACCCGAGTCGCGCTCTCCCCAGCGCTGCAGCGAGGCCACCGCATCCGCTGCCGTTACCGGCTCGCCATCGTGGAACGTCAGACCCTCGCGCAGCCGAAAGGTATAGACGAGCCCATCGTCAGACACCTCCCAGTCAGCCATCTGCGGCTGGGGGTGGAACTCCTCGTCCGAGGCCAATAGCACGTCATAGATCATGTAGCCGTGATTGCGGCTGATATGCGCTGTGGTGATGATCGGGTCCAGCACGCGCAGGCCAGAATGCATGACGGCGACAATGGTATCGGCATCGGTCTGAGCCGTGGCCGGCAGCGACAGGGCGCCGACCATCGCCACGGCCAGCCCCCCTTGCCACTTCGCGATCTTGGCAACCGAGCTCGTCGGTATCGGTTTACTCATTTTCGTCCTTCCTCTTGTGCGTTGTTATAGGAGTACTTGCCAGTGCCCGATGGCCTGCCGGCGCCTACCCGGGAGGTTGGAAGCTTCTGCCCAGCGGGCTCAAGCGCATACCCGGCGCCAGGCGGCGCCAGGCGAGATCCGCGGGGCTGAAGGGCATCGGCCCCGGCGCCTTGCAGATCAGGATCTCCGCGGCAATCGATGCGAAATCGGCGCGGAAGTGGGTCGAGCTCTTGACCACCAGAATGCCCGCCTCCTCGGGACTCACCCCCACGAAGCGAAACATTTCCCGGTCGGCCATCTGGGCCTTGTGGCTGGTGACCACGACACGCACCCCATCGATGCGCAAGCAGGCGGATGGCCCCAGGTCCAGCCGCGCGCCGCCGTAGAAATCGCCGCTGGCCAGCAGTTGGCCGTCGGAAAGCCGCTCTACGCTCGCGCTGACCGCATAGGGACTATCCCCGGCAGTGCCGGATGTTCCACCCAGGGCCACCTCGACCACGGCGCCCTCGCCCGCCCGGTGTGCGCTCGCCGCGGCAGCCGGATCCACCATCAGTCCCAGCGCCGCCCTCTGAACACGGGCCTCGACCAAGGCGCGCAGCATACCGGTGGTATTGGAATCGCCCCCCGCTCCGGGGTTGTCCTGGGTATCGGCCAGTACGATGGGGCCCCGGCTACCTTCACGCAGCAGGCGCTGCGCTTCGGCGACGCCCTCCGCGGCCTCGAAGACACGCCCGGCAAAGCCGGTTTCCGCCTCCGCGTAGGCCCGCCCGATTCGTTCTACGGCGGCCTCGGCCAAGGCCTGAGAGCGTGCATAAGCCACGACGACAGGACCACATTCAGGGAAATCGGCAGCGGGAAAGCCCATGAACAGCGAGGTACTCAGCACCTCCTCGCGCTCCTGCTGGGCCACCAGGCGATAAAGGCCCGCGGCCGGCTCGAGGTCGGTCGTTTGCCAGGGTATGGGGACCAGGTAGGGGAGGCGAAGAAGTGCCTTGGCCAGCGGCGCTCGGACCCTCATCAATTGTTCGAGGAGGAGTGCCGTGCGCCGTCCCGACTCGGCCATGTCGGTGTGGGGGTAGGTGCGAAACCCCACCAGCACGTCGGCCTGCTCGACCATGCGCGCAGTGACGTTGCCATGCAGGTCCAGGCAGGCGGCGATGGGCGTCTCGGGGCCGACCACTTGGCGCACGCGGGCGAGCAGCTCCCCCTCACCGTCATCGAGATGCTCACACACCATGGCACCATGCAGATCCAGCAGCACGCCATCGAGCCTGCCCGCCCGACTCAGTCGCTCGAGCAGTTCCTCGACGATGCGGTCAAAGGCTTCACGCGTGACATGGGCGGAAGGGATGGCACCCGCCCACAGTAGCGGCACCGCCTGCCAACCTGCCTCATGTGCATGCGCCACCGCACCGGAGATGCCGAGGTTGATGCCCCGGCACGCGCTCAACAGCGCCTCCCCACGTGCCAGCGGCATATAGCCACCGCCCTGGACGAAGTCCTCGTAGGTCGCCTTGCTGGGTGCAAATGTGTTGGTTTCGTGAAGGAACCCACCTATCGCAACACGATACGTCATTATTGTCGTGCTCCCTTCCACACGCTGTGCAGCCGGCCCCCTGGCATCACGAAAGTTGATCGATGAAACCGTGGAGAGCTGCAATTGAAACGGTGGCGTGCTGGATCACTTGAGAAGCCAGTTGCATCGCATGGCAATGCATCTGTATTGTTTTTTAGCTGCTCATAGCAAGCTAGTCGGACATACCGGTTGGCGCAAATCCAGAAGGAATCCCCGAAGCATGACGCGACATGTGTTGAAATCGGTGCCTGGCGGCAGGATCGTTACCGAGGCACAGCGCAACGACCCGCTGTTCGTCCAGTCCGTGGCGCGCGCCATGCAGGTACTCTCGGCATTCCACGGCGTGGACAGCGCCCTAAGCCTGGCCGAGATTGCCAAAGCGGCCGGTATCGACCGTAGCGCTGCCCAGCGCATCGTGCATACCCTGCGTCAACTGGGCTACCTGCGGCTGGACAAGGATGGACGCGGCTTCCTGCCCGATATCCGCATTCTCGACCATACGCTGGACTACCTGAGCCTGAACCCGATCGTCCGCAACGCCACGCCGGTGCTGCTCGAACTGAGGCGCAATGCCCAGGAGCGGGTCGATCTCAGCCTTTTCGACGATGTTCGCGTCGTCTATGCGGCGCGGATGCAGAGCAAGCGGGAGACGTTCTTCGCCACCCTGGTGGGCCACAGCGTGCCGACTTATTGCAGTTCGGGCGGCCGCGCCATCCTGTCCAAGCTGGACGACGACGAGGTACGGGACATCATTGCCCGCTCCGACCGGACCCCGCTGACGCCTCGCACCATCACTGATCCCGAGCGGGTGATGAGCAAGGTCCATGAGGCAAGAGAACAGGGCTTTGCCCTGGCCCGCGAAGAGATACTCATCGGTGAAATTGCGCTGGGAGTGCCGATCATAGGGCATGACGGAAGACCCTGCGGCGCGATTCATATCGCAGGGTCCTTGAGCGACTGGCACGAAGAGGCCTTTCGCGACAGGTTCTTCCCGCTGGCCGCCGAAGCCGCCCTGGCCATTTCGCGTTTCTGAACGGATGGGCCCGGGCAGCGGCCTGTCGTCTCAGCGCGGCTTGAACATGTCGTCGCCGACCTGATCGATGTAGCGCTGCGCCTTGCTCACCATCAACTGGTCGCAGGCGTCTCGACCCGGCACCAGGTCGGAGCGCTCGAAGCGGTGTTCCAGGATCTCGCCCTCGGCTCCCGGCTTGCGGATCCAGCCGCTGACGCGGAACTGACCGCCCTGCTCGGCGGGCTCCGAAACGATCTGGTAGCCGTTGTACTCCACCGGCTCGGCGGCCTTGGCATTGCCCGGCTTGGCCTCACCGCCACCGAACAGGCCGCCCAACAGTTTCTTCAGCATTGTTCTCTCCC
Source organism: Halomonas sp. LR3S48 (assembly GCF_025725665.1). Lineage (NCBI taxonomy): Bacteria > Pseudomonadati > Pseudomonadota > Gammaproteobacteria > Oceanospirillales > Halomonadaceae > Halomonas > Halomonas sp. LR3S48. The sequence goes on from NZ_CP107009.1 coordinate 2,707,407, forward strand.
CTACAGTTCTTCCCTACGAGCTTTCCAAACGAGAGCGCCGGCCAAGGGCCGGCGCATCCTGGAGCGAATCGACAGGCAATCAGCTCTGCTGGCGGCCCTTTCCGGCCGCAATACGCAGGCGCAGGGCGTTGAGCTTGATGAAGCCCTCGGCATCCTTCTGATTGTAGGCGCCGGCATCGTCCTCGAAGGTGGCGATCGACTCGTCGAACAGCGACTGCTCGGACTTGCGGCCCACCACGGTGGCGCTGCCCTTGTAGAGCTTCATGCGCACCACGCCGGAGACGTTCTTCTGGGTCTCGTCGATGGCGGCCTGCAGCATGCGCCGCTCCGGGCTCCACCAGTAGCCGTTGTAGATCACCTTGGCGTACTTGGGCATCAGCTCGTCCTTGAGGTGGGCTTCCTCGCGGTCGAGGGTGATCGACTCGATGGCGCGGTGGGCACGCAGCATGATGGTGCCCCCCGGCGTCTCGTAGCAGCCGCGGGACTTCATGCCAACGTAGCGGTTCTCGACGATGTCGAGACGGCCGATGCCGTTGTCGCCGCCCAGCTTGTTGAGGGTCTCGAGCACCTCGTGGGGCTTCATCGCCTTGCCGTCGATGGCGACGATGTCGCCGTATTCGAAGGTCAGTTCGACGTAGGTGGGCGCATCCGGTGCGGCCTCGGGCGCCACGCTCCAGCGCCACATGTCCTCTTCGGCCTCGGCCCACGGGTCCTCGAGGATGCCGCCCTCGTAGGAGATGTGCAGCAGGTTGGCGTCCATCGAGTACGGCGATTTCTTCTTGCTCTTGGAGAAGTCGACGGGGATGTCGTGCTGCTCGCAGTAGGCCATCAGCTTCTCGCGGGAAGTGAGGTCCCACTCGCGCCACGGCGCGATCACCTTGACGCCCGGCTTGAGCGCATAGGCGCCCATCTCGAAGCGCACCTGGTCGTTCCCCTTGCCGGTGGCGCCATGCGAGATGGCATCGGCACCGGTCTCGTTGGCGATCTCGATCAGGCGCTTGGCGATCAGCGGGCGAGCGATGGAAGTACCCAGCAGGTACTCACCCTCGTAGATGGTGTTGGCGCGGAACATCGGGTAGACGTAGTCGCGCACGAACTCTTCGCGCAGGTCTTCGATGTAGATTTCCTTCACGCCCAGGGCCTGGGCCTTGGTGCGCGCCGGCTCCACTTCTTCGCCCTGACCGATGTCGGCGGTAAAGGTCACCACCTCGCAGTTGTAGGTTTCCTGCAACCACTTGACGATGACGGACGTGTCCAGGCCGCCGGAGTAGGCAAGCACGACCTTCTTGACATCGGACATTCGGGGGCTCCTCTCAGGTAAACGTCACAAGACGTGCAGTATAGCGTGGCTGCTGCCTGGCGAATACCGGCCGCGGGACGTATCGCGGCCAAGCTGTTAGACTTTTCGCCCATGAGAGGCGGCCTGGCGACGGTAGTCGTTCGCTGGCAAGGAGCCGTCCCCGTAATGACTGGCGTGAGAGGCACGTGATGAGGAGAGGTGCATGAGCGAGGCGATCACTCGCGAGATGATGGCGCAGCGGTTTCGCAGTTTCCTGCCGGTGGTGGTGGATCTGGAAACTGGAGGGTTCAACGCAGAACGCGACGCCATTCTCGAAATCGCCGCCGTGACGCTGACCATGGATTCGGAAGGCAACCTGATGCCGGACGCAACCTACGCCTACCACGTACAGCCCTTCTCGGGAGCCAACGTCGAGCAGTCTGCGCTCGATTTCACCGGCATAAAACTCGATGACCCGCTACGCCAGCGGGTGGCACTCTCCGAAGCCGAGGCCTTGGGCGAGATCTTTCGCCCCGTGCGCAAGGCGATTAAGTCGCATGGCTGCACCAGAGCCGTGTTGGTGGGCCACAATGCGGCCTTCGACCACGGCTTTCTCAACGCCGCTGTCAATCGCTGCGGCATCAAGCGCAACCCCTTCCACCCCTTCTCGAGCTTCGATACCGCCAGCCTCGCGGGCCTGGTCTATGGCCAGACGGTCCTCGCCCGAGCCTGTCGCGCAGCGGGGATTCCGTTCGACAATCAGGAGGCCCACTCGGCGCGTTACGACACCGAGCGAACCGCAGAGCTGTTCTGCGCCATCGTCAATCGCTACAAGGATCTGGGCGGCTGGGCGTTGGCGCAGCGGGAACAGGGCCTCGACGAGCTGTAGAAGCCTCGAGAAATTGAGCATTTATGCGGTTCTTTCAATGACAAGGGCCCGCGAGCGGAAGCTCGCGGGCCCTTGTCGTCGAAGCGTGCGTTGCGAAAGGAGGATCAGGCGTCACCACCCTCTTCGTTGGCCTTGGCGCGCGCCGCCGCCTCCTTGATCAGCTTCTCGAGTTCGCCGCTCTGGTGCAACTCGGCGACGATGTCGCAGCCACCCACCAGCTCGCCTTCCACCCACAGTTGGGGGAAGGTGGGCCAGTTGGCGTACTTGGGCAACTCTGCACGAATATCGGGGTTGTCCAGCACGTTGACGAAGGCGAAACGCTCGCCACAGGCCATCAGGGCCTGCACCGTCTGGGCAGAGAAGCCGCACTGCGGCAGTTGGGGAGTGCCCTTCATGTAGATCAGGATGGGGTTCTCGCCGATCTGGCGCTGAATGTTCTCGATGGTAGTGCTCATGTGCGCTCCTGTTGGAAGAGGTGGATGCCGAGGGTGTCGGGACGGACAATACCCGAGTACGATACTCAGCCTTTAGCTCATGGCCCCATTCTACTGATGACGGGCGAATTGCGCATCCCCCGTAGGCTGGCTAGGATGGTGGTTTTTTCGCGCGGAGAGATCGCCATGGCGACACGCCATTTCCTGACCCTGCTGGACCTGAGCCCCGAAGAGTTGCACTACCTCATCCAGCGCGCCATCACGATCAAGAACCGCCTGCGGGCCCAGGGGCCGACCTACGCTCCGTTCACCAACCGCACGCTGGCGATGATCTTCGAGAAATCGTCGACGCGCACACGGGTTTCGTTCGAGACGGCCATGGCGCAGTTCGGCGGTCATGCGCTATTCCTCTCGCCACGAGATACCCAACTCGGTCGCGGCGAACCGATCGAGGATACCGCGAGGGTGCTGGCGGAGATGGTCGACATCGTCATGATCCGCACCTTCTCCCATGCCGGCCTCGAGACCTACGCCGGCGCCAGCTCGGTGCCGGTGATCAATGCGCTCTCCGACGACTACCACCCCTGCCAGCTACTCGCCGACGTCATGACCTGGACCGAGCTGCGCGGCAGCGTGCGTGGACGCACGGCGGTATGGATTGGTGATGGCAACAACATGTGCCACTCGTGGATCAACGCCGCGCGCCAGTTCGACTTCCAACTGAAGGTATGCTGCCCCAAGGGCTACGAGCCGCGCCAGGACATCCTCGCAGCCGCCGGCGACCGGGTCATTCTGCTGCACGATCCTGCCGAGGCCGTGGTCGGCGCGGACCTGGTGACGACCGATGTGTGGGCCTCGATGGGCCAGGAGGAGGAGCAGGCCAAGCGCGAAGCGGATTTCGCCGGCTTCCAGGTCACCGAGGGCATGCTGGACCGCGCCAAACCCGACGTCGTGTTCCTGCATTGCCTGCCGGCACACCGCGGCGAGGAGATCAGTGAAACCCTGCTCGACGACCCGCGCGCGGTGGTATGGCAGGAAGCCGGCAACCGCTTGCACGCCCAGAAGGCCTTGATCGAATTCCTGTTGCTGGGGCGGGTCGATCACTGAGACCTGACACCAAGCCGCACCGCCGGGATTCATCTCGGCGGTGACTCTACCCGCTCACGGCTCGGTCGTTCAGGCAATAATGTCTAGCTGCCAGCTGTCACGTCCTGATGCAACAGAAGCTCGACGCGACGATTGGCGGCGCGCCCTTCCGGAGTCTCGTTGCTATCCAATGGGCGCGTCTCGGCGTAGCCCACTGCTCGCAACCGCTCGGCCGGCAGGCCCTGGTCGGACAGGTAACGCAATACGGCGATGGCTCGTCCGGATGAGAGTTCCCAGTTCGATGGGAAACGGGCACTGGCGATGGGAACGCTGTCGGTATGCCCTTCCACGGAGATGTCTCCTTCGAATGTCGCGAGGACTTCGCGCAACCGGCTCAGCACCTCACGCCCCTGCCCCGTGAGGACGGCCTGGCCGCTGTCGAACAAGAGATTGTCGTCGATCCGCAGAGTGATACCCTGTTGCCCCTCGGTCACGCTCACGCCTTCGATATCGAGACCCGGGAAGCGCGGCTGCAAGCCATCGTGGCGAGGCTTGAGCCCAGCGCCAGCCACCATGCGCTCGACGGCCTCAGCTTGCGGCGTGACAGTGACAGTGGCACTGGCCTCACCGCTCTGACGGCTTTCCTGGATGGCCGTACCGTTGCCAGCCAGCGAGAGCAAGAGGACGAACAGCGTGATGAGCAGGGTCAGCACATCCAGGTAACTCACCAGCCAGCCCTCACCCTCCCCGGCATCGATGGCGGGAGGATGCAGCACGTCTCGCGTGCTGCGATCAAGCATTCTGCGCTTCTCCGTCCGGGGCGTCGCGCTTGGCCACTTCCGGATCGCGAATTTCGTCGTGATAGTTGACGACGAAGGAGTTGAGAGTTTCCTCGATGAAGGACGGCAGGCGGCGCTTGGTAATCAGCGAGATGCCCTCGAGTACCATGTTCATCGCGATGAGCCGCTCTTCGGTGCGCCGTTCGAGCTTCACGGCAATGGGCTTGAAGACCAGGTTGGCCAGCAGGATCCCGTAAAAGGTGGTCAACAACGCCACCGCCATTCGAGGCCCGATGACGTGCAGGTCGCCCGACTCCATCACTTCGAGCATGTTGACCAGCCCCACCAGCGTTCCGATCATGCCGAAGGCCGGGGCGTAGGTGGCCATGGTGCGGAAGATCTGCGCCTCGGCGTGCTCGCGCGCCTTGAGCCGGGCGATGCGCCAGCGCAGCAGGTCGAAGATCTCGTCCTCCTTGGTATTGGCGATGACCAGTTGGATGCCGGTACGCAGGAAGGGATTGCGCGCCTTTTCCAAGGCCGCTTCGACGGCCCGCACGTCGCCCTTGAACCAGAGCCGAGAGATGTCCACCAGCTCCTTGATGTCGTCGCGCATATAGGTGTTCTCGCGGCGAAACACCAGGCCCACCAAGCGTACTACCCGTAGCACTTCCTTGAGCGGATAGCTGATGAAAGTGGCCGCCATGGTTCCGGCCAGCACAATGGCAAGGCCCGGCAGGTTGATGAAGCTCTGCGGCGACTCGGCGGTAAAGAACAGTACGCTGACCAGCAGGACGATACTGGCGCACATGCCGATAATGGTGGATGGATTCATTCAAGCTCCTGAAAATACGGGGCATGGCATCTATAGAGCACTATCGGCTTGGAACGGAAACACTTTAACCATGACCGGAAAAGGACGGCATCCGGTTGACCCAGATCATGCTTTCCGTAACACGCTAAAGTTTCCTCGATCCCAGCCGATACGATAGCCATGAGATCCTTGTCGGCAGCAGGCCCTTCGACCCAGCCTGCCATGATGGACGATGGCGAAGGCGTGTTGCCTGTGCCTTGCCAATGAGTGATTCCTGCAGCGGACTTGGCGCGCAGGAGGACAAGCCGCTGGCCGATAGCGACCAGACAGGAGTAGCCATGCATCGATGCGCCGAAAAGGAAGGACACTGCGAACGCTGCGAGGGTCCATTGCCCTTCGCGTTCACCATGGCTTTCCAGCCCATCGTCGATCTCGCCTCGGCCCGCATCACCGCCTACGAGGCACTGGTGAGGGGGCCGGGTGGCGAATCCGCTGGCAGTATCCTGGCGCAGGTCACCCCTCGCCTGCTCTACCGTTTCGACCAGGCCTGTCGAATCCGCGCCATCGAACTCGCCAGCCGCCTTGGCATGCGCGAGAGCCTGTCGATCAATTTCCTGCCCAACGCCGTCTATGAGCCCATGGCATGCATCCAGGCAACGCTGGCGATATCCGAGCAGGTGGGTTGGCCGGTAGAGCGACTGATCTTCGAAGTTACGGAGACCGAGCGAGTTCAGGGACAGCATCTGGGCAACATCATCGAGGCCTACCGTAGCATGGGCTTCGTGACCGCACTGGACGACTTCGGAAATGGCTTCGCCAACCTCGACCTGTTGGTGGAACTGCACCCCGACCGGCTCAAGATCGACCGCGCCCTGGTGATGGGCTGCGACAGCGATTCGCGCCGCCAGGCCATACTGCGTGCCCTCATCGGCCTGGGCCGAGAGCTCGGCATCGACCTGGTGGCGGAAGGGGTGGAGACCCGTGCGGAAGCCTTGTGGCTGGCCCGCAGCGGCATTACCCAGCAGCAAGGCTTCTTCTATGCCCGTCCCGGCCTTGAGAAACTGACTCCTGGCCTGGAGCCGGCTCTCATGGCATTGCAGCGGGCCATTTGAAGAAAACGCTTCGATCACGATCACGACAACCTGCAACTTGAGAATATTCCGAGTGCATCACACTCAGCACGGAGCCAAGCAGCATGCCTGAGCAAAGGGACCACGATCCTTTCACCGTCGCTCTGCATCCGATTCACGATGCCAGCCATCACCATGTGGCGGATCGCCTGGTCTACACCCGGCACACCGACACCGAAACCGAGGACGTCATGGCCGCCACGGCCAGGGCGCTGGCCAGCGCCGTCTATGAACTCGGCGATGGCGGCCTGCTGGGCGACAGGACACTGTTCCTCGACCTGCCACTGGAGTGGCTCGATCGTCCCGAACTGCTGCCGACGCCGGCACCGCGCCTGGCACTTGGCATTGCCGAAGTGTACACGGTCGATGCCGAGCTGCTCGCTCGCCTGGACGACATCCGCGAGCGCGGCTACCGGGTCATCGTATCGACCCGCCTGCTGAAGCAGGACCTGGAGGCGATGCTCGATCGCTGCGACATCATCATGCTCACCTCACCACAGGATCTCGACGACGAGACGCTGGAACGGCTTCCCGCACGCAACGTCAAGCTACTGGTCGAGAACCTCGACAGCCGGGAAGAGCTGGAGCGCTACCAGGCGCTGGGCTGCGACTACTACCATGGGCACTATCTCGCCAAACCCAGCTTCATCGCATCGGCCCCGCGAGGTCGCCACGGTAACCGTGCTGCCCAGATCCGCCTGATCCGCGCCCTCTACGAGGACAACAACGATCTCAACCGGCTCCATGAGCTGGTGGTGCAAGTGCCACACCTGCACGTGGCCATCCTGCGCCGGGCCAACTCGAGCTATTTCCACCGCGGCGGCAAGGAGGTCGACCTGCATCGCGCGGTACAGCTCCTGGGGCTCATCGAGCTTCGCCGGCTGATCCTGACCCTGACACTCGCCAGCCTGCAACCCTCGTCGCGCATCGTGCTGCGCATGGCGTTGATCCGTGCCTTCATGTGCCGCAACCTGACGGCTCCCTTCCCCTCCCTCGACCCCGAGGATGCCTTCACCACCGGCCTGTTCTCGATGATGGATGCCCTGCTGGAGGAGGACCGCCAGACCCTGCTCGAACACCTGCCATTGGGGCAGCCGATCATCGATGCCCTCAAGCACCGCTCAGGCCCCCTGGGTGCCGTGCTGACCCTGTGCGAGAACCATGAGCGGCAGGTCGAAGAAGCCATCGACGACGTGCCTGCCGATCGGCTCCACAACTGCTACATGAATGCCCTCGGGAGCACCAAGTCCCTGATGGAAAATCTTTAAGCGTGCTCGGTCAGGCGCGCCCTGAGCCGGCTCACCGCCTGACTGTGCAGCTGGCAGACCCGTGATTCGGTCACGCCGAGCACGACGCCGATCTCCTTGAGGTTGAGTTCCTCCTGGTAGTACAGCGCCATCAGCAACTTCTCACGCTCGGGCAACGCCTCGATGCCTTCGGCCAGACGCTGGCGCTTCTCTTCGTCAATGAGCATACGGTAGGGAGTGTCGATCGAGGCATCCTCGATCCCGGGCTCGACACCCTCGGCCATCAGCGCCTCGAAGGGGAGCAGATGCCCGCTGTTGGTATCGTTGAGCAATTGCCGATACTCCTCCAACCCCATGTCGAGTTCGGCGGCGATCTCTGTCTCCTCGGCCGAGCGCCCCAGCGTCTGTTCCAGGCGCCGCACCGCCTCGTCGACCGCCCGTGCGTTGCGCCTGACGCTGCGCGGCAGCCAGTCGCGGCTGCGTAACTCGTCGAGCATGGCACCGCGTATACGCTGGCTGGCGAAGGTGGCAAAACTGGCGCCCTGGGTCGAATCGAAGCGGCCCATGGCCTCGAGCAGCCCCACCATGCCGGCCTGAATCAGGTCGTCGAGTTCGATGCTTGCCGGCAGCCGAACCTGCATGGACAGTGCCTGCCGCCTCACCAGCGGCAGGTACTCGTCCAGCAGGTCTGCTTGTTCAATCTTGCCTCGTGCTGTGTACATGCGCTTGCTCTCACGGCTAACAATCCCCCGGGCGTCGACTCGAACGCTCGATGGGCTCAGGGACGTTGCAGATGCTCATGGTCGACGATCACCTGCAGCCCTTGCAGGGTCGTGGCACGCTGCCGGCGATCCTGCAGTGAAAACTGGAAATACAGTGGCGTATCGGCCGGCAGGCCCGCCATGACATCGGTTTGCCCACGTGGCCCCGGTAGCGGTATGCAGCCCCCCGGGTGGCACAACCAGGCATTCACCTCACTGCCGGCTGGTGGCTGATACTGCCAGCCAACCCGTCGCATCACCTGGCCGCGCGCCAGTTCAGGCGAGGGTGGCAGCAAGGCAGCGGATGAACTCGGGCGGTCGTCCATGGTCACCAGCAGCGAAGGAGCGCTGGCGACCCAACTGCCGGCGGCATGAGCGATACCCATCCACACGGCACAGAGTGCGACACCCGCAAGCCAAGGCCCCGTACGACGTATCATCTCGCCAATACCAGCAGTTCGATGCCGAAATAAGCGTCCGCCACATACTGTAGATTGGCCAATAGACCCTGCCGCCCCACCCCCGGCGGATGTACGGCGATCAAACGCTGCGGGCCGCCCTGTTCGGAGATCTGCCTGAGCATGCGATAGCCGCGGCGAAACGCCTCCAGATCGTCATCCACCCACAGCGCCCAGTGCGATTGCTGTGTCACCAGCAGTGGCAAGTGCGGACTGTCGATGGGCAACGCCACGATGCGCCAGGACCGCGGATCGCCTATCCAGCGCCGCCCCTCCCCGGCCCAACTTTCCAGTAGTTCGCTCACCCTGGTGGTGTGCCGTTCGGCGGTGCCCGGCAGGCCCAGCACCATCAACGTCACTGGCTGAGCACTGCCCGCCTTGCGCGGCGGCGTCACGGCGGCACTCGTTGATGCCGGCTTGGCCGATGGCCGGGGGGCAGCCTGCGATCTTGCCTCACTGCTGCCTCCGCCAGCAGCCAGCTCGACCAGCATCTCGGCCACATGTGCCGGGCAATCCTGCGATTCACCGTTCGCCCATTGGCGCAGCCCTGCGGCCTGGTCCCATCCCATCTAACCTGTCTCCCTTTCACCGAGACCAAGGTGGCGAATGGCATCGCGCACCATGAAAAGTTGTACCAACGACTCGAGCAGCGCAACGTCGCGGCGTCGGCGACGCCCACCGCCAAGCCCCAGCAGCTCCGCCCGTAGATCCATCGCCGCCTCGTCCTCGGCAAGGTCCAGGTGAGCCGCCACCGTCGCCAGACCACTGGCCATCAACAGACGCTGACCGGCACGTAGTTCCCCTAGCTCGGCCGGGTCCAGGCGCTGCCAGGCACGGCGGGCAAGCTGCGGCAGAACGTCGCCCTGCAACAGTGTGAGCAACAGTGGCTTGGGCTCGCGCCCCAGCCGCGCCGGGGTTATCCAATAGCGCTTGCCAAGGACCTTGCCACTCTCCTCATCACGAACCTCACCGAGCCAGGCCCGCGCACTCAGGCTTTGCTGGTCGCGCCGGCCACCCTTGAAGACCGCCTCGACGGGCAGGGTAGAGAGGCCGAGACGTCCCGGTGCACCGCGGAAACGGCAGCGCACTTCACCCATGGCTTCGCCCGTACCTTCGAGCGACGCCAGGGTGCGCCGTTCGCCGGAGTAGTCGACACGCTGGCTTCCGCGCACCTGGCTGCACCAACTCATCTCCTGACGCTCCAACCACTCTCCCGCTTCGCCATCGGGCAGCCCGTTCAGCAGATGTACGCCGATATCGTGCCGCTCCAGCGCCGCCGCCAGACGCCCCTGCTGTCCCGCTACCTGGCGATGCTGCAATAGCGGCAGCGCCAGCCAGGTGCCCTCGGAGCTGAGTGCCACGTCGGGCATCGACCAGTTCTCGCCCGGCACACGGCGGCGTTCGCTCCACATCATGCCCAGCGCCTGGTCGGAACGGGGATAGTCTGCCAGCAACTGCTCCAGGCGCTGCTGCTGGACGGTTGAAGGTAACCCCAGCAGGTTCCACACCTCTTCGAGGCGCTCGAAGCCGGGCAGGCGCTGGCGCAGCGCCTGCAACACGACGGCCAGGCGGCGCCCTTGGCCCAGCAGGTTGCCGGAACTTCGGGCGGCAGGCTCCACGGCCTGTCGCGCCGGCCTTGCCAGCGGTGTGCGATCGGCCAATGCCTGTCCGATCAGGGTATCGGGCTCGGCGAGCGCCATGTCCTCCGGCACACGCTGGCCATGCGAGACGAACAGCAGACGAAGCCCGTGGCGCATGACGATGTCGAGCACGGGCGCCAACCGCCCTGCTTCGTCCTGCTTGGTGATGATGCAGTCGCACAACTCGCCACCGGCCGCCTGGGCCGCCTGGCGATAGCGCACCACCACCTCCTCGAGGGTCTCGGGTTGGCTGGCGGCATTGAGCAGCAGCACCAGGCGCACCGGGGAATCGCCGCCGTGCAGATGACTGACCTGTTCGATCACGCGGTGATCGCGCTGGCTCATGCCAACCGTATCGATGATGATCCAGGACTTGCCCTTCACACGCTCCAGCAGATCCGATACCGGTTGGTCGGCGTTGAGCGCGTACATCGGCACGTCAAGCAGCCGCGAATAGATGCGCAGCTGCTCATGAGCGCCGATACGGAAGCTGTCGGTGGTCACCAGCGCCACAGGACGCGTGCCGTGACGCATGACATAACGCGCCGCCAGCTTGGCCGTGGTGGTGGTCTTGCCCACCCCGGTGGGACCGATCAGCGCCACGATACCGGTACGGTCCATGAAGGCGGCTTCGTCGTCCAGGCCGCTCAAGCGCTTGGCCAACTGGCGCGCCAGCCAGGCCAATGCACGCTCATCCAGCGCGCCTGCGACCGCCAACTCTTCGGGCAGGGCCGACACCACCTCTTCGGCCAACGCCTGGCCGAAACCGGCCTCCAGCATCGTCCGCACGAGCTGCTCGCCGAGCGAATCGGCCGATTCCGGCTGGCCACGCTCGCGGGAAAGCAGGGCACGCATGTCGCGCATCTCTTCGAGCAGCCTTGCACTCATGGCCTCGAAGGCCTGGGCCGGGTCCGGCCCCACTGGCGTGGCCGGCGTGGTTGCCGGGCGGCCCGACTCGGCGGATGGCGGCGTGACGCTGCCGATACTGGCATCACCGTCGGTCGCCGCCGACTCGGCCATGGCCAGGATTTCGACACCCTGCTCGGTGTGTCGGTTGGCCAGTATCAGGGCCTCATCGCCAAGTGCAGCACGCACCTGGCGCATGGCCTCGCGACTGTTGGCGCCCAAGAAACGCATGACACTCATCGCTTATCGACCTCCCACCAGCGTCACGATGCGCAGGGTGCGATCATCGGGAATTTCCGCCTGCGACATGACCACAAGGTGGCGCATGCGCCGGCGCAGGAAGCGGGCCAGCAACGGTCGCAGGCTATGCTGCACGACCAGCACCGCTGGCTCGCCGCTCGCCTCGTGGCGCTCGACGGCCTGTTCGGTTTGACTCATCAAGGTCTCCGCCAGTCCGGGCTCGAGCGACCCATTGCCGTTCATCGCCTGCATCAGGACCTGCTCGAGCTGGGCATCCAGGCCTATCACGTTCAGCGTATCGCGTCCGGGGAACCACTGCTGAGTAATCGCCCGCCCCAGCATGATCCGCACCAATGCCGTCAGCTCGTTGGTGTCCTGCTGCTGAGGCGCGTACTCCGCCAGGGTATCCAAGATGGTACGCATGTCGCGAATGGAGACGTCTTCGTCGAGCAGATTCTGCAGGATACGCTGCAGCACGGTCAGGCTGATGGCCTTGGGAACCACGTCCTCGACCAGCGACTTCTGCTCCTCGCCCAACTTGTCGAGCAGCTTCTGGACCTCCTGTCGCCCCAGCATTTCGGACGCATGGCGATGCAGCAAGTGGTTGAGGTGGGTGGCGATCACGGTACCGGCATCGACCACGGTATAACCGTAGACTTGAGCGTGTTCGCGCTGGCCGCCGTCGATCCAGACGGCCGGCAGGCCGAAGGCGGGGTCGGTGGTCGGCGTGCCTTGCAACTGGCCGGTAACCTGCCCAGGGTCGATGGCAAGCCACTGTCCGGGGAAGGCCTCGGCGCGGCCGATTTCCGCCCCTTTCAGGGTAATCACGTAGGTGTTGGCACCCAATTCAAGGTTGTCGCGTATATGCACCACGGCGGGAAGGAAGCCGACCTCCTGGGCGAACTTCTTGCGCACGCTCTTTATGCGGCCCAGCAATTCACCGTCCTGACGCTGGTCGACCAGCGGAATGAGACGATGCCCGACTTCGAGACCCAGGGTATCCACCAGTTGGACGTCTTCCCAACTGGCTTCGGGCGCTTCGGGTGGTGGTGGCGGTTCGGTGTGAAGCTCCTCCTCCACCAGGCGCTGCTCACGCTGCCGCGTGAGCATCCAGGCCAGGCCGGCCAAGAGGCCGGTAAAGAGCAGGAACACCATGTTGGGCATGCCCGGCACCAGGCCCAGCAGGCCCATGACCAGCGCCGCCAGCACCATTACCTGGGGATTGACGAACAGCTGACCGATCATCTGCTGGCCGACGTCCTGCTCGGTATTGACACGCGACACGGTCACGCCAGCGGCGGTGGAAATGACCAGGGCGGGAATCTGGGCCACCAGGCCATCACCGATGGTCATCAAGGTATAGGTCCTGGCGGCATCGCCGAAGCCCATGCCGTGCTGAAGCATGCCGATCAGGAGACCGCCGATGACGTTGACCACCATGATCACCAGGCCGGCCATGGCATCGCCGCGCACGAACTTGCTGGCACCGTCCATGGAGCCATAGAAATCGGCCTCCTGGGCAACCTCGGAACGACGCTTGCGGGCGTCCTCCTCGCCAATGAGGCCGGCATTGAGGTCGGCGTCGATGGCCATCTGCTTACCCGGCATGGCATCGAGCATGAAGCGCGCCCCCACCTCGGCGATGCGTCCCGCGCCCTTGGTGATGACCATGAAATTGATGATGACGAGAATCAGGAACACCACCAGACCGACGGCGAAGTTGCCGCCGATGAGAAACTCGCCGAACGCCTCGATGACCTTACCGGCCGAATCTCCGCCCTGGTGCCCTTCCATCAGGATGACCCGGGTGGAGGCCACGTTGAGCGACAGGCGCAGCAGCGTGGTGAACAGCAGCACTGCCGGAAACGCGGCGAAATCCAGCGGCTTCTGGGTAAACATGCTGACCAGCAGCACCATCACCGCCAAGGCGATGTTGAAGGTGAAGAGCAGGTCGAGTGCGAACGGCGGCAGCGGCACGATCATCATGCCGAGGATCATGATGATCAGGATCGGGCCGGCCAGCAGCTTCATGCGTACGTCGCCCATCCAGTCGCGGCGCCCGATGATATGGCTGAGTGACTTCATCGACGCTCTCCGCCGGGCCCGGCGGTATCCTGGTCAGCGTCGCCAGCGACCGCGTCGGCGGCTGGCACTTCCAGGTTTTCCGGTATGGGCAAATTCTCTGGTGTAGGCGGCACCTCTCCCCCCTCTCGTGACACGTGCTTGAGACGGAAGGCCCAGGCCAGGACTTCCGCTACGGCGGTATACAGGTCAAACGGAATCTCATGCTCGAGATCGACGTGGTGATACAGGGCACGAGCCAGCGGCGGGGCCTGCAGAAGCGGCACACCCGCTTCCTCGGCGAGTTCGCGGATACGCGCCGCCACCCTGTCGGCGCCCTTGGCTACTACCCTCGGCGCCCCCATGCCCTTCTCATCATACTGTAGCGCTACTGCATAGTGCGTCGGGTTGGTGATGATGACATCCGCCTCGGGCACCTTGCTCATCATGCGACCGCGCGCCATTGCCTGTTGCTGGGAGCGGATCCGTGCCTTGAGGTGCGGATCGCCCTCGGACTCCTTGTGCTCGCGCTTGATCTCGTCCTTCGACATGCGCAACTTCTTGGCATGGTTCCAAAGCTGGTAGGGCACGTCGATCAGTATCACCACCAGCAGCGTCAGCACCATCAAGCCGCAGGCCTCGGCCGCCATCATCAGCGCTCGGGCCAACGCCTGGGTCGTCGGTTGATCCAACAGCGACAGGTACTCCCCGCGCTTGAAATAGAGATACGCCATGCCGACCCCACCGATGAGCACCGACTTGGCCACCGCCTTGAACAGTTCGACCAGTGCCTGGGTACCGAACATGCGCTTCAGACCCTTGAAAGGGTTGAGCTTCGACATCTGGGGCTTGAGCGATTTGGCCGAAATCAGCCAGCCCCCCAGCAGCGCCGGCGCCACCAACGCCACTAACGTCAGCAACAGGAACAGCGGCATCATGGACACCAGCGTACGGCTGCCCAGGTCGAGCACGTTGCTCAGCATGGGACCGGTTTCGAAGGCTTGACGACGCTCGAACAGGAAGGCCTGCTCCATCACCAGCCCGAGCTGATCGTAGAGCATCGCTCCCATCGACCACATACCCACCACGCCGCCCAACAGCAGCATGAAGGTGGTCAATTCCCGGGAACGGGCGACCTGGCCGTCCTCGCGCGCCTTCTCCAGGCGTCGAGGCGTGGCCTCTTCGGTCTTTTCCTGATCACTGCTTTCGTCGGCCATGGCTACCAGACACTCTTCTGCACGGTGGCCATTGTGGCGTCAACGGTGAGGGGGCGATACGCCAAAAAGCGCCGATGATCGTGGCCTTATCGGCCACGACCCACGACGCGGAAGAGATTGCAGTGAGGAACGCGAAGCGTTAGGAGGGCTCAGAAGCCGAGCTGATCCAGTAGATCGTCGACCTGATCCTGGTTCGTCATGACGTCGGCTCCCGGCTTGATCTGGGGACCGTTGAGCAGGCTTTCCTCGCGACGTCGCGCTTCTGTCTCCCATTGATCGTTGGCCTTGCGCTGCATGCTCTCGCGGGCCACTTCCTCGGGGACGTTGTCGATCAATACCTGTACCAGCTGGTGCTCGATCTCGCGGATGACGTCCATCATCTTCTTGATCACCTGCCCCGTCAGATCCTGGAAGTCCTGGGCCATCATGATCTCGAGCAGCTCCTTCTGGGTGGCCTGGGTCTTGTCGGGCACCTCAGCCAGGTAGGAGCGCGTCTGCTTGACCAGGTCGCGCGCCTCGTCGAGTTCCTTGGGTTCGGCGAACCACTCGGCCCAGCGCTTGTCCAGCGACTCAGCGCCACTGCTGATCGCGTCCTGCAGCGGCTGGGCACGATCGATGGCGTTGAGGGCACGCTCCGCGGCCTGCTCGGTCATGGTAGCCACGTAACTCAGCCGATCCCGCGCATCGGGAATCGCCTCGGCCGCCTTCTCGATTTCCTTGTCCAGACCCAACTCGCGCATGCTCTCACGCAGCATGCGGGTCAACTGTCCGATACGCTGGACCAGTTCCTCGCCGGCGGCACCGGCCGCTTGAGCCTGGCCTGGCTGCTCGTTTGCGCTCATTTTGTACTCTCCTTTCGCAAGCGGGGCTAACAGCGTCACTTGCCCAGCTTCTCGAAAATCTTGTTGAGCTTCTCTTCCAGCGTGGCGGCGGTAAACGGCTTCACCACGTAGCCGCTGGCCCCGGCCTGAGCTGCCGCGATTATGTTCTCCTTCTTCGCCTCGGCGGTCACCATCAGCACCGGCAACTGCTTGAGCGCATCGTCGGCGCGGATCTGCTTGAGCATCTCCAGGCCATCGAGGTTTGGCATGTTCCAGTCGGACACCACGAACTCGAAGGAGCCCGAGCGCAGCTTGCTCAACGCCTCCTGTCCGTCTTCGGCTTCTTCGACATTGGTGTAGCCGAGCTCCTTCAACAGGCTCCGAACGATCCGGCGCATGGTCGGAAAGTCATCGACCACCAGAAAGCTCATGTTCTTGTCAGCCATCGGGAATTCCTCTTCTCTTTCAGGTAACGGTCATCTGACGGCAGTGACTGCCGCCATGGTTCAGAATTCTTCCCACTCGCCCTCGGCGACGGGTTCGGCCTGGGTCTTGCGCTTCGGCTTGGGATCGATCTCGGCCGCTTGGCGCGTAGTGGGTTGCGCCCCACCTGTCGGCTTGGCCAGGGCTGGCACGCCGGTACGCTGCGCCAGTGTCGCCTCGCCCGGAGAAGCACCGCCTCGGCGCTGGCTCGCACCGGCTTGGGACACTTGTTGCGCGTCTCCCGTCAGGCGAAACACCGCGACGGCCTGCTCGAGACGGCTGGCTTGCTCTTCGAGCGAGGCAGCGGCAACCGTGGCCTGCTGGACCAGCGAGGCGTTCTGCTGAGTGACCTGATCCATCTGGCCCACCGCCTGGCTCACCTGCTCGATACCATCGCTCTGTTCCTGCGAAGCCGCCGATATCTCGTCCATGATGTCGGTCACGCGGCGCACCGCCTTGACCACCTCGTCCATGGTCTCGCCGGCCTGTTCGGCGAGGGTCGAGCCCTCCTTCACCTGGGCCACCGAGCCGTCGATCAGATCCTTGATCTCCTTGGCCGCGGTGGCACTGCGACTGGCGAGGTTGCGCACCTCGCCGGCCACGACGGCGAAGCCGCGCCCCTGCTCGCCAGCACGCGCCGCCTCGACCGAGGCGTTCAGCGCCAGGATGTTGGTCTGGAAAGCGATGGAGTCGATCACGCTGGTGATGTCGCTGATCTTCCGGGAGCTCGTGGAAATACTCCCCATGGTCTTGACCACGCGATCCACCACCTCGCCGCCACGTTCGGCTGTCGTCGAGGCGTCCAGGGCCAGCCCGCTGGCCTGGCGCGCATTGTCGGCGTTCTGGCGTACCGTGGCGGTAAGTTCTTCCATGCTCGCCGCCGTCTCCTGCAGCGAAGCCGCCTGCTGCTCGGTACGTGACGACAGATCGGCATTGCCGCTGGCAATCTCGCGGGTGCCGATGTGGATCGACCCGCTACCGTCGCGCACCTGGCCAACGATGCGGGTCAGGCTCTGCTGCATGTTGCGCATGGCGTTGAACAGCTTGCCGATCTCGTTGCGGCTGCCCTCGGGAATCTTGCTGGTCAGGTCGGCCTTGGCAATGGTCTGAAGGTGCTTGACCGCGGAGTTGAGCGGTCGTATCACCGTCGCACGCAGGCCGACATACACCAGCACCAACACCAGTGCGGCCAGTACCAGTGCGCCCAGCTTGATGATAGCGAAGCGGTCAGCCCGGGCACGGAACTCGGCAGTCATCGCCTGCCCCGTGCTGAAACCGTAATGGACGAACTCGGTCATGCTGGCAGCGAGGGCGGCACTGGGCTCGATCAGCTCGTCACGCAGTTTGCCGAACCCCGGGGTATTGAGCTGATCGAGTGCTTCGTGCTGTTCGCGAACGAGGCCGAGTACCGTCGTGAAGTTCTGTTCGAGCCGCTGGGCCATTTCCAATGATTCATCGGACTTGGGAGCCGCGGAGAAGCTGCTCAAGCGCGCCTCGGCCCGCTCCATGCGATCCACCGCGACATCGAGCTGCTGATTGGCATCGGCCATGCGCCCCAACATGATCTGGTTGGAGGCAATCTCGAGACTGACGCGCGCTAAGTTGAGCAAGGCATCGGCACGATTGACCTCGTTGAGCTGCTGGGTATTGATGCGGTCGAGGTCCGTCATGACCCGCTCCGCC
The DNA here is from genome assembly GCF_025725665.1 of Halomonas sp. LR3S48. Taxonomy (NCBI): domain Bacteria; kingdom Pseudomonadati; phylum Pseudomonadota; class Gammaproteobacteria; order Oceanospirillales; family Halomonadaceae; genus Halomonas; species Halomonas sp. LR3S48. The sequence continues at coordinate 2,725,332 of NZ_CP107009.1, forward strand.
TGACGCTCCGACAGGAACGAGAGCAGTGCCACCACGCCGATCAGCACGGCGAAGCTGACCAAGGCGGCAATCACGGAAACGTTGATACTGATATTTCGAATCAGGCGACTCATTACCAGGCGGCTCCTTGCGTAAGGTGGCGATTGCTATTGTTTGTTTTTCTTCTGGCCCATCAGACTCGCTGTGCACGGCCCGAAGCCGCTACCAGCTCCATCAAGCGCTCGGGAATATCGTCCAGGCTTGCCACTTCGGCAGCTCCCCCCAGGGCGATCGCCTCGCGAGGCATGCCGAAGACCACGCAGCTTGCCTCGTCCTGGGCCAGGGTGGACGAACCCGCCTGCCGCATCTCGAGCAGCCCTGCAGCCCCGTCCTTGCCCATGCCGGTGAGAATCACTCCGATGGCATTGCGCCCCGCCTGGGTGGCAGCGGAATGAAACAGCACGTCCACCGAAGGGCGGTGACGATTGACCGGCGGCCCGTCGTCGAGCCGGGCCACGTAGTTCGCCCCGCTGCGCGCCAGCTTCAGGTGAGCGTCGCCCGGCGCGATATAGGCATGGCCCGGCAATACTCGCTCGCCGTCGCTGGCTTCCTTCACGGTGATGTTGCAGAGCCGGTTCAGCCGCTCGGCGAAGGAGCGAGTGAAGCCGCCGGGCATGTGCTGGGTGATGAGGATGGCCGGGCTGTTGGCCGGCAGCGGCTCGAGCACGGCGCGGATCGCTTCCGTGCCTCCCGTGGAGGCCCCGATGATGATCAGCTTCTCGCTCGATACCAGCGGTGCCTTCAAGGCCGCCCGCGGCGTCGCTGGGGCCTGGCGGGCCTGGCGCGGGCGCGACTTGGCCGCGGCACGAATCTTTTCGGCGATGTCGTTGGCATACTCCAACATGCCGTTGCGGATACCCAGCGACGGCTTGGCGACAAAATCCACCGCCCCCAGCTCCAATGCGCGCAGGGTGATCTCCGAACCGGCCTGGGTTAGCGACGACACCATCAACACCGGCATCGGCCGCAGGCGCATCAATCGCTCGAGGAAGTCGAGGCCATCCATGCGCGGCATCTCGACATCGAGTGTCAGGACATCCGGGTTGAGACGCTTGATCAAGTCGCGCGCCACCAAAGGGTCCGGCGCCACGGCCACGACTTCCATGTCCGGCTGCGAGTTGATGATCTCACTGAGAAGGTCACGAATCAGCGCCGAGTCATCGACACACAGCACCTTGATCCTGTTCGAGCCCAAGGCAAATCTCCTTGTACATGAGGAAGTCATTGCGACTCATGGCTTTTCAATAATGTGATTAATCGGCCCGGGCGGTGAAAACTTTAGCCTCGCGTCGGGATAGCCGCAGTGCCCGGATGGTCTGTCGGGCTCGGCCGTGGCAGGTCGCCGGCGATGGACGACACAGCAGAGGAGATCGCGGCGCGAGCCGTCGTCACCCCTTCGCGCCGCCACGATCCGCCAAGGTATAGACCGTCTGACCTCGCAGGCGGAACACCTTGCTGATATAGGAGAAATTCTCCGAGTGGCCGGCGAACAGAAGACCATCGGGCTTGAGCAACGGGGCAAAGCGCTCGAGAATACGCGCCTGAGTCTCCTTGTCGAAGTAAATCATCACGTTGCGACAGAAGATGGCATCGAAGGGACCCTTGATCTGCCACTGCGGCGCCAGCAGGTTCATCGACAGGAACTCCACCATCGATGACACCTCC